>CAZMMI010000069.1:0-8987 GCA_964567255.1 uncultured Anaerolinea sp. | reverse complement strand
GGGAAGGCGTGCGGCGAGAGTTGGTAGATGAAGAAAGTGTGCGCGGGCTGCTGCCCAGACGCCCGCTGGATGGGCACAAGGGCACTTTTGGCACCCTGGTGGTGGCAGGCGGCTGCTTGAATTACCCCGGAGCGCCCTTGCTGGCGGGAAAAGCCGCTGGGCGGATGGGGGTGGGGCTGGTACGTGAGGCGGTGTCTGAACCGTTGTTGGGGTTACTGGCGCCGCAGTTTGTCGAAGCGGTGTGGACACTGCTGCCACACCAGCAGGGAACTTTGTGCGGTCTGGCAGCGGCGACACTGCGCGAGATGTTGCCGCGAGCCGGGCAGGGCGCCCTGCTGGTGGGGCCGGGATTGGGCCTCGCGGACTGTACAACAGATTTTGTGCGCAATTTGCTGGCCGATCCGGCTGAACTGCCACCGATGGTGGTGGACGCGGATGGATTGAAGCACCTGGCGCGGATTCCGGGTTGGGAGGCCATGCTGCCGCCGGAGAGCGTGCTGACGCCGCATCCGGGTGAGATGGCGGTGTTGACTGAATTGAATACGGCGGCTATTCAAGCCGAGCGGCTGGAAATTGCCCAGGCGCATGCCCGGCAGTGGGGGCACGTGGTGGTGCTGAAAGGCGCTTTCAGCGTGGTGGCGGCCCCGGATGGGCGCATGGGGATGATCCCGGCGGCGACTACGGCGCTGGCCCACGCCGGGACGGGAGACGTGCTGGCGGGGATGATCGCGGCACTGCGGGCGCAGGGCGTACCGGCTTACGAGGCAACGCTGGGCGGGGCTTATCTGCATGCGCTGGCAGGGCGGGAGGCCGAAGAGCGCATCGGGCATCCGGCTGCGGTCCTGGCGGGGGATGTGATCGAAGCCCTGCCGGGGGTGCTGAAGAGGGTTTGGAGATAATCAAAAAGACCCTAAGGGTTTTGAAAACCCTTAGGGTCTAATATTGTATGGAACGAACAGCGCTTAGGCGGCGGTTTCGCCCTTGGGTTTAATCGCCTGCACCGCTTCGGTGATTTTGGTCTTCTGCTCTTCGAGCACGACCGCGCCGCGTTGGCGGAGATCTTCCACGCTGGTCTTGGCCTTGCCGGCCAATTCTTCAGCTTTCACTTTTACCTCGCCTGCGCGAGTTTCCACTTCATGCGACACGGTCTGGGCCGTCTCGGAGGCTTTGTCAGCCAGCTCGATGGCGCGGTCTTTGATGTAGACACGAGTCTCTTCGCCGCTCTGCGGGGCAAGCAGGAGAGCCACGGCAGCGCCGGTGAGGCCGCCAACGACAAATCCAATCAGGAAGGCACCAAATTCATCTCGATCAGCCATTTTGTTACTCCTTTTCAAGTTCTATGTGATTCCCGGAAAGATATCAGGGGAATTTATCTCCGGGTTGGCCGGATGACGTCGAAAAATTTTTTCAGCGCGGCGATCGTCTCATTGAGACGAATGACCGGTTCGCTGAGGTTGTCGCTCAAGAAAGTGACCGTGCCCTTGAGTGTGTTCACGGTTTCATTCGTAGAGCGAATGATGGGGCGGATTTCGTTGTTGAGCAGGTTGATGAGTGTGGCAAGTTGCACCACCAGCACCACCAGGACAACGCCGATGACCAGCGATTCGAGCGCCATGAAGATAATGAAGACATCCCGAACACGGGCTGTGGTGTCGTTATCCGAACGCAGCAGCAGCACTGTTCCGGTGATGATCAACCCAACCACAACGAGCAGACCAATGATCAAGCCGATGGGAAGGCTGGATTTGGTAGGGGCCTTGACCGGCTCGACGCCGGGTTCAGGCAGGGCGGGTGTGGTTGGCGGGTTGTCTTCCATAGATTCTCCAATACTCAAGGTTCTGCGTCATCGCGCCAATTAAGATTATAACAGAAGTCAACCCCACAACACAATTATTACCCGATTTAGTAAAGATATTTGGTTCATTGGGAATCGGCGTGGTGAAATCCGCATTTTGGGGTGCAAGGGTCGCGAAGCCGCCATTGCACCCCAAAATGCGAGACCTACCACGGCGAATTCTGGTGACCCGAGAAAAAATGTTTGCAACTTTTCCTGGTTCGTGCTAAACTTTCCTGTTGCCATGTTGAAGGTGAATTCTCTCCTCTTAATCTTCTGGCTGCTGGCCGGCTGGGTCCGGCCGCAGGCCCAAGCTGCGGCGGTCATCACTGCACCGCTGGCGGGCGAAGCGCTGCTCGGGCAGGTGCTCATCACCGGCACGGCGGCTGGAGAGGGTTTTCAACGTTACGAGGTAGCTTTTGCCTATCAAAACTCGCTGGCGGATACCTGGTTTTTGATCTCGCAGTCCGATCAGGCCGTGACCGACGGCCTGCTGGCCACGTGGGATACATCGACGATTACCGATGGGAAGTACCGCCTGCGGCTGGTTGTGTTCTTTGAAGACGGGCGTTCCGAAACCTCGCTGCTGGTCAATATGCGCGTGCGTAATTACACCGCCATCGAGACGAGCACGCCCCGCCCGCCCGCTACAGCCGAACCCGGGGCGGCAGCAACCGCGCAACCCGTTGCCGGAGATTACGTTCCCGGCGAGGCCACTCCCACCGCGCTGCCGGGTAACCCGGCGGCAGTGAACACCGACCGCCTGGTGAACGGGCTGATGTGGGGCGGGTTGATTGCGCTGGGATTGTTCATCATCTTAGGCGTGTATGTAGGCCTGCGCGGACTGTTCCACAGGGGGTAGAAAATCATGCTGGCCCGTATCTTCAAACCTTCCGGCGCGGAAGAGAGCGGCGCGCCTTTTCTGGTGGTTGGACTGGGTAATCCGGGGCGCGAATATCGCGAAACGCGCCACAACATCGGCTTCATGCTGGTGGATCAGATGTGCAAGGAGCTGGGCGTCACCATTGGCAAAGTGCAGTCTAAGGCCTTGATTGCCGTGGGCAGGCACGCCGGGAATCGCGTGATCCTGGCCAAGCCGCAGACCTTTATGAACCTGTCGGGGCAATCGGTGAGTGGGTTGATGCGCTTTTATAAAGTGCCCGTCGAAAATATCATCGTCGCGCATGACGACCTGGATTTGCCATTGGGAACGCTGCGCATTCGCGGCGGGGGCGGCTCGGCGGGGCAGAAGGGTGTGGCCTCGACCATCGAGCAATTGGGCACGCAGAACTTTGCCCGGCTGCGCCTGGGAATCGGACGCCCGCCGGGACAGATGGATGCCGCGGCTTACGTGTTGCAAAACTTTCACGCCAAGGAAAAAGAGGTGTTGACCCTGGTCCTCGACCGGGCGGCCCGCGCCTGCCTGACCTTCATGGAGTCAGGCTTAGACTCGGCCATGAACCAGTACAACGGTGCTTTGCCAGAAGACCCTCCCACAAAGTGATGGGAGAAAAGGGGTAACCCGTGCTGGATGAAATCCGTTCGTTAAAACCGTATCTTGCTTTAGTAGAAGACTTGCGCGCGGGCGTGCCGCTGACCGGGCAGGCGCTGCCGCGGGCGGCGCGGCTGCCGGTAGCCGAGGCTTTGCGCCGCGATTTGAACCGCCCGGTGCTGGTGCTGACCGACCGGGCCGACCACGCATTGCTGATGGCCGACGAGTTGAGCTTTTGGAGCAACGGCGCGCCGCGGATGTACTTCCCCGAGCCGAACCCGTTGTTCTACGAGCAGGCTGCCTGGGGCACCGCCACGCGTCGCGACCGGCTGCAGGTGCTGACCCTCCTGGCGACGTACCATATTCCCGGAGCAGTCAAGCCCGAACAGCCGCCCATCATCGTGGCTTCGGTGCGGGCGATCATGACGCGTACCTTGCCGCGCCGGGACTTCCTCAAGTCCAGCCGAACCATCAAGGTGGGGCAGGTGATTGCCCCCGAGACGCTGCGGCGCGCCTGGGCCGACCTGGGCTATCAGCACGCCGACACCGTTCTGGAACCGGGACAATTCACCACGCGCGGCGGTTTGATGGATGTGTGGACGGCGGCGGAACCGTACCCGGTGCGCATGGAGTTCTTCGGCGACGAGATCGACACCCTGCGCGCTTTCGACCCGGCCACGCAGCGCACCGTGCGCAATTTGGACAGTCTGCTGGTCACACCGGCCCGCGAGGTGCTGCCCGGTAAAGCCGCGGCGGTAACGCCGGAAGGCGAAGACCTGGAAGAGTTTTACCTGCCCCTGGCGCATACCATGCCTGCCAGCCTGCTGGACTATCTGCCACAGAACGCGCTGGTGCTGGTGGACGACCTGGAAAACATGCACGCGCTGGCGAATGAGATCGAGGAGCAGGCGGTCAAGCTGCGCGCCGACTCGATCGCCGAAGGCACGCTGGCTGCCGACTTCCCGGTGCCCTACATCCCCTGGTCGGAGCTGCAAGATATGCTCAGCGGGCGGGCCTGGCTGGAGCTGGGCCGATCGACCGCCGGAGAGCAGGCGCCGCTGGCGGAGTGCTTCTCGCCGGGGCCGCGCTACGGCGGGCGGATGAAGTCTTTCCTGGAGTATGTTACGCTGGGGTTGAATGCGGGCGAGCGGGTCGAGATCGTTTCGCGGCAGACGGCCCGCATCCGCGAACTGTGGACCGAGCAGGCAGGCTCGCTTTCGGCGGCGGCCTCGCCGGTGTTCACCGAAGGCACCCTGAGCGAGGGTTGGGTGCTGCGCCTGCCCGATGCGCGCGGGAAACTGCACCTGCTGACTGACAGCGAGATTTTCGGCTGGGAGCGGCCCCAACCGCGCTTGCGCCCGCGCAGCGTGGCGGCGCCGCCGGAAGCGGAGTATACCGATCTGCGCGCCGGGGATTACGTGGTGCACGTCGATTACGGCGTGGGGCGCTACGTGGGCCTGATGCGGCGCTTGCTGGACGGGGCCGAGCGCGAGTACCTGTGCGTGGAGTACGACTCCAGCGATCAGATCTTTGTGCCGGTGTATCAAGCCGACCGCTTGAGCCGATACGTGGGGCCGGGCGGTGAGCCGCCGCAACTGACCCGCCTGGGCGGGAACGAGTGGGCCAACGTCAAGCAGCGCGTGCGCGACTCGGTCTTGGAAGTGGCGCAGGAACTGCTGGACCTTTACGCCAGGCGGCAGGTTTCACAGGGGCACGCCTTCCAGGGGGACTCGGCCTGGCAGCAGGACCTGGAAGCCAGCTTCCCGTATATCGAGACGGAAGACCAGTTGAAGGCCATCGAGGCGGTCAAGCGCGACATGGAACGCATCCGCCCGATGGACCGCCTGTTGTGCGGCGACGTGGGTTATGGCAAGACTGAAGTGGCTCTGCGGGCGGCTTTCAAGGCGGTGAACGACGGCAAGCAGGTGGCGGTTCTGGTGCCCACCACCGTACTGGCCCAGCAGCATTACGAGACCTTCCGGCAGCGGCTGGCGGCTTTCCCGGTGACCGTGGAAATGCTTTCGCGCTTCCGCAACCCCCGCGAGCAGGATCGAATTGTCAAAAGCCTGGTGACGGGCGGGGTGGATATTATCATCGGCACGCACCGCCTGTTGCAGCCGGACGTGCAGTTCAAAGACCTGGGCCTGGTGGTGATTGACGAAGAGCAGCGCTTTGGGGTGACGCACAAAGAGCACTTCAAGAAGCTGCGCACCACCGTGGATGTGCTGACCATGACCGCCACGCCCATTCCGCGCACGCTGTACATGGCCCTGACCGGTGTGCGGGACATTTCGCAGATCAGCACGCCGCCCGCTGAGCGCCTGCCGGTTATCACCCACATTGGGCCTTACTCGCAGAAGCTGGTGCGGCAGGCCATTTTGCGCGAGATCGAGCGCGGGGGGCAGGTCTTCTTTGTGCATAACCGCGTGCAGACCATCCGCGGCATGGAGCAGCACCTGAACAAGTTGGTGCCCGAGGCGCGCGTGGGGGTGGCCCACGGGCAGATGCACGAAGACCAGCTTTCTCAGGTGATGACCCAGTTCACGAAAGGCGAGATCGATGTGCTGTTGTGTACCTCGATCATCGAGTCCGGGCTGGATATTCCCAACGCCAACACCCTGATTGTGGATCGCGGCGACACTTTTGGCCTGGCGCAGTTGTACCAGTTGCGCGGGCGGGTGGGGCGTGGGGCACAGCGCGCTTACGCTTACTTCTTCCGGCACAAGCGTCGCCCGACGACGGTGGAAGGGTTGGAGCGCCTGGAGGTGATTGCCGAGAACACCCAGTTGGGCGCGGGCTATTCCATCGCCATGCGCGACCTGGAAATGCGCGGAGCGGGCGAGATGTTGGGCACGCGCCAGCACGGCGTGATTGCCTCGGTAGGTTTTCATCTCTACACCCGCATGCTGGCTCAGGCGGTACGGCAACTGCGGCAGGCCGGTGGAATCCAGCCTACTGAAGACGAACCCGAAGTGCGCGGGCTGGGGCTGCCGGTGAGTGTGGATTTGCCCCTGGGCATCGGCATTCCGGCGGATTACATCCCCGACCAGAACCTGCGCCTGAAGCTGTACCGGCGGCTGGCGGGAATGGAAGATATGGCAGAGCTGGATCATCTCCACGAGGAGTTTGTGGACCGCTTTGGTGTACTGCCCGAGGCGGTGCAGAACCTGTTCTACCAGATGCGGGTCAAGCTGCATGCCCAGAAGGTGGGGCTGGCTTCGGTGGCGATGGAAGGCGAGCAGGTGGTGCTGCGCTTCCCGCCCTTGCCCGAAGGGATGACCGAACGGAAATTGCCAGCGGTAGCCGGGGCGCGCACTGGTCGCAATGCCTACTGGATGGCAGGGGGCACGGATTGGCAAGAACGTGTGATGCGCTTGCTAACCGACCTGGAGGAAGCATGCCAACCGTACTGTTAATTGAAGACGAGAGCGAGCTGGCCCGCGTGGCGCAATCGTACCTGCAAAACGGCGGATTCACCGTGTTGACCGCCGCCCGCGGCGACACGGGCCTGTCGCAGTTCCGGCAGAGCAAGCCCGATTTGGTGCTGCTGGATTTGAACCTGCCCGGCATGGATGGGCTGGACGTGGCCCGTGAGATCCGGCGGCAGGGCGAGACGCCCATCATCATGGTGACGGCGCGGGTGGAAGAGACCGACCGCCTGATTGGCCTGGAACTGGGCGCGGATGATTACATCACCAAGCCCTATTCGCCGCGCGAGCTGGTGGCGCGGGTGAGGGCGGTGCTGCGCCGCTCGGGGCGCGCTCCAGCCCAACCGCGCAAGCTGCAGGAAGGCGACCTGGAAGTGGATATGGAAGAGCACAGCGTGGCGAAAGCGGGGCGCGGGATTGAACTGACCCCCACTGAATTCAACCTGCTGGCAGCCTTGATGGCCCAGCCGGGGCGCGTGTTCACCCGCCTGCAATTACTGGAAGCCGCCCAGGGCACGGCCTATGAGGGCTATGAGCGCACCGTGGATGCTCACATCAAGAATTTGCGCGCCAAGCTGGAAACCGACCCCAAAGAACCACGCTGGATCGAAACAGTGTTTGGGGTGGGCTATCGTTTCCGCAAAACGGAATAGGAGGCGGGCATGACCTTGCGAATGCGGTTGGTGCTGTCTTTTGTGCTGGTGGCGGCGGTCACTGCATTGAGCGTGGTGATCATTGGCGGGCAAACTTCGGCCAACGAGGTGCGCTCGTTCATGCTGCGCGGGACGATGGTGGGGGTGGACGAACTGGCGAATTCGCTGGAGGAGTATTACCAGACGCACGGCAGTTGGGAAGGCGCTCAGTCGCTGCTGCGCTCGAGCGGCGGACGCGGCGCGGGCAACGGGGGTGGCATGATGGGCAACCAACGCCTGCGGGTGGCGGATTCTAACGGCTCGGTGGCGCTGGACAGCCGCGGCAGCGCGGCAGGCAGCCTGACCCAGGCTGAAAAGCGCGATTCGGTGCGCTTGCAGGACCAAGATGGCCGCATGATCGGTTATCTGAGCGTGGAAGGGGGCATGGGCAGCGGCGCGACCGGCGGCCTGCTCATTCAACGCCTGACCCGTGCCAGCCTGCTGGCGGCGGCAGTGGGCGGCGGAGTGGCCGTATTGCTGGCGCTGCTGCTTTCATTCCAACTGCTGCGCCCGGTGGGGCAGTTGACCCGCGCAGCCTCGCGCATGGCGGGTGGGGATCTGTCTCAGCGCGTGGAGGTGAAGGGCAAGGACGAATTGGCCACCCTGGGAAATTCCTTCAACGGCATGGCGGAATCGTTGCAGCGGGCCGAGCAAAACCGGCAGGCTATGACCGCCGACATTGCCCATGAGCTGCGCACGCCCATCGCGGTGCAGCGGGCGCATTTGGAGGCCTTACAGGACGGCGTGTACCCGCTGACGGCGGAGAATTTGCAGCCGGTGCTGGACCAGACCGAGATGCTCATCCGGCTGGTGGATGATTTGCGCACGCTGGCGCTGGCGGATGCGGGCGAGCTGCGCCTGGAAAAGCGCAGGGTGGATTTGAACGAATTGGCTCGCTCGGTGGTGGAGCGTTTTAAGCCCGAGGCGGACGGGAAAGGCATTGCGTTGATCTATGCCGGGCCGCGAGACGAATTGAGTGCCGAGGTGGATCCGCGGCGGATCGAGCAGATCTTGAACAACCTGTTCAGCAATGCGCTGCGGCACACGCCCGCGGGCGGCAGGGTGGAAATGACTGTGGAGCAAAAAGCGGGGCGAATAGTCGTTCGCGTAGCCGATAATGGCGCGGGCATTCCTCCCGAAGCGTTGGGACACATCTTTGAGCGCTTTTACCGGGCCGACCGCTCGCGCAGCCGCGAAGAAGGCGGCAGCGGGCTGGGGCTGGCCATTGCCCGGCAACTGGCCCTGGCGCATGGGGGAGATTTGAGGGCGCGAAACCGCCCGGAGGGCGGGGCGGAGTTTACGCTAGAGCTGTAAGAGAGCTATAAGCCGTAAGAAAGCTATAAGCCGTAAGCCATAAGCCGTTAGCCAGAAAGAGAGCGTGATTTGCTGCCCGCTTTCCGCAAACCTTATGTTTCGAATTCTCGCCATTATCTCCAGCCTGTCTGGAGCGTCTTTTCTTATAGCTGATGGCTTACAGCTTCTTTCTCTCTTTTCGCGTTATAATATCCCCGCAACATTTCTGAAGGAGAAGGGATTTCATG
>CAZMMI010000068.1:0-16295 GCA_964567255.1 uncultured Anaerolinea sp. | reverse complement strand
TATCACTATTCAGCCCCGATAGGAATTCGAACCCTATTACCTCACACGCCTTTATCTTTACTTTCCGCTAAAAGCGGATAACCAAACAACCGGGGTGAAACCCGGAAGCCCAGAACCTTACCAATTGAGCCCATTTTATGTTTCAGGGCGTCGAAGCAGAGATCAAATCGACCGTTTTATGCCGTGGAGCCAGGATTCCCTTGGGTAAATGCGCGGTGAACGAGGCTTTTTTGCGAAGTTGCCCTGGCAAAGGATAACTTTGCGGAAATGGTTTACCCATCAGGCAACGACGAAAGCGTCCCGGCGTTCTTTTGGGTTGGCGGTCCCAGAAACCAGTGGGTGCCAGGGGGGCTGTTGCCGCCAGGAAAGTCAAGATGGAACCGGCCAGCAAAGCCAATTCGGGCAAGCGTTGGATGCTTTCATCTGCCCACACGAACTGACGGTGAGCCCCGACCATCTGTTTAGCCGCCAGAGGGATCTGTTCGACGGGCCAGCGGTCCTGGTAGATGGCTTTGACTGTGGCAGCCTTCAACTTAAGCGGGATGGCCAGGACCCAGGGGGTGTCATAAGCTGGGTCATAAATGACATAAACGTTGAAGGTCTTGGCATTTTCACTTGGGGTGACATCAGGCAACACAACCCCTTCCCAGATTTCAGCGCGCATTTGGCTCCCTGCTTCCTCCCAGTTTTCCTCCCGGTCAGGGGGCGATTTCGCCAGGATTTTGTCCTTATACTGGCGTTCGAGTGGTCGAATACGTTCCCCATACACCGGTTTACGTCCTTTGCCCAGGTATTCAGGCAGAAAATTCCGCCGGGCCGTGAAATTGGTCGCCAGACGTACCACGTACCGCTCGATCTGAGCCTCCTGCAAATCACTTACTTTGACCCCGGCGTCCACCACCACGATTTCATCCGCCGCCAGGGTCTTCTTGAGCTGGCGCAGCAGGTCAGCCCATAAACGACACTCCCTGGGATCCTTAGGGTGAACCCGCTCAAAGCGGCGTGGACAGGCGACGCGTCGCCCACCGATGTCACCGACTTCCCCCACGATGCCAAAAACCACCGCTGGTAAGGCACGCTTGGCGCCAGGATGGTAGTGCTTGCTGGGACAATTCTGCAAAGCGGGTCGCCAAAAGGCAGTTGTATCGACCACGATGGCTCGGTACCCTTCATGGCGATGCGTTTGCCAGTCCGGTAGACCCACGATTTGGGCCTCCCAGAGCGGTAACAAAGCCGCAGTTTGCCAGGCGCCTCTGCGAAACGCCATCCATGCCCGTCGAACCGCCTGGTCGGATATGCCAATCGCTTTGAGCGCTGGGAAAAGCGCCCCACGCTGCGGCAATAACGCCCCACTGACCAGCATCCACATAAATTGTAAAAGTGCGAGATTGGTTCCTACGGGTAGATTTTGGGTCAAAGCGACCAGGAGAGTCATGGTATGATCGATGGCAGTAATGGGCTCACCTCATGGTATTTGTTCGGGAAAACAAGCTTACCACGGTTTGGGCCCATTCTATTTGGTGCGGCCCCAATCAGTTAGCGAAAACTAAAGATAAGTCAACTTATAAAAATATTTGAAGAGATAGCCATGAAAATTATCACCTCACAACACTCTGTGGGACACCTGACAGCAGTCGAAAATTTTAAGCTGGCTTCCCAACTATCATGCGTATCCATCAGTGTACCCCAGTATACACGACTCGGTCAGCGGCACGACCGATCGAACCACCTCACCACTCGCCTTTTTAGCGGCAGCAGCGTGGCGAGCCCTTTCTTTTTGACCAAACTTTCGCCTCAAATAATTACTTACTTAATTTAAGGTAAGTTAATTGCCTTTTCGTTGTATAATGAGGGCATGGAAAACCACATCCCTCCGAAACGCACCCAGGCCGAACGAACGAAACAGAGCAAAGCTCGCATCGTGCAAGAAGCCAATCGTCTGTTTGGTCAGAACGGTTACTATGGCACGCGCATGGCCGATATCGCTGAAGCCGCAGGTTTGACTGGGCCTGGTCTGCTGCACCATTTTGCCAGCAAAGAAGAGCTGTTGGTCGCAGTCCTGGAGCACCGTGACCGCGCCGATTTGCAGCACTACGAAACCCTGTTTAAAAATTCGGCGGGCATGAACGCAATGGAGGCCTTACAGGCCTTGGTCAAATATAACCAGACTATACCGGAGGTGGTCCGGATGTTCACGGTACTATCTGCCGAAAGCACCACACCCGGCCATCCTGGGCACGAGTTCTTCATCCAACGCTACCGGTTCTTCCGCCAACAGTACCTGGATTTATTGAAAGTAGCCCAAGACCAGGGAAAAATCCGCGCTGACATCGATGTTGAGCAGCTTGGCATGTTGGTTATGGCCGTCATGGATGGGCTGCAACTCCAGTGGCTCCTTGATCCAGAACAGGTGGATATGGCGGCTGCCTTTGGAATGTTTGCCCAGATCCTCAACCAGGGCCTGCATGCAGCATAGCAAGGATAAAGCAACCGATATGCCGCAATCTCCGCCGACTCAGGATCCAACCGTATTTAACTTCGTATTGATGGCGCGCTTTCATGAGCACGTGGCCGTGGAAGATCTGCGTTCTGCATTGGACCGGTTGAAAGGCCGCCATCGGGCTTTTGATCTGCGCAGCACACGCGATTTTAACAACATAAACGCGCCTGGAACGGGGCCTTACCCACTCGATGTACTGCCAGACCGCACTCCCGATGATTGGGAGCGTGTGGCCGCCCAGGAACTGGCCCGACCGTTCGATCCAAACGGCCCGCGGGTGCGATTTGTTTTAATAAATCATTCTCAGGCGGATGATCTATTGATCGTCTGCGACCATAACGGCAGCGATGGACTTTCTGGAACACTTCTCCTGCAGGATTTATTGGAACTGCTCAACCATTCCGGGCTGCATTTGCCGCCTCTACCGGCCCCGCCGCCCGTCTGGGAGATCCTGCCTCCTTCCGTGACACGCAGCTTTTCCGGCCGGTTGCGATTTGTGCTTCTGAAGGTCGCGCTCACGGTTATGGGATGGGGTCGGCGGCGGCGAAGATCCGTACGGACATCCCCATCATTCCAGGTCACCAGTTCTGAATTTTCGGCAGAATGGACCAGTGCTATGGTTGAGCGTTGCCGGGTGGAAGGCGCCAGCGTGCACGCCGCGGTCTGCGCTGCCTGGTTGTCCGCCCTTGACCCCCTGGATGCTAAGCACCCATCCCGGCGAAGCGTTTCCTCACCGGTCAGTCTACGGAGACACCTTGCGCCCGAGATGCGCGGCTGCGCCGGAATGTATTACACCACCGTTGTTACGCCGGTGGACTACCGCTCCGTTCGCGGCTTTTGGGACATCGCCCGGGAAATCAAAGAACAGATGACCCGCGCAGAAAGTGAACCGTCGTTTTATAACACGCCGTTGGTTTTGAAGATTTTATACAGATTGATGTCCCAACAGCCAGAAAATGGTTCCTTTCAAATGCCTGAATTGCCAGTGAATTACGATTACTCCATTACCAATTTGGGACGGGTAGACAACAGCTACGTGTTTTCTGAAACAAACAAGGTCCGCTATTCCGTTGAAAAACTCTATGCGCCCATCGTGAATGCCTTTCCCGGCGAAAAGACGGTAGGGGTATGTACTCTCGCCGGTCAGATCCGGTTCGTATTCACGACTTTCTCTGACGACATGGATTTATGCAAGGCTCAAGACTGGATGGAACGAGCCGTAAAAATCCTTCAAGACGAGATTCAAATTTCATAAGCATTCATCTCACGATAAGAGGCAGCATGGCAAAAGCGGTTTTCTTTAGCATTCCGGCTCACGGTCACACCAACCCCACCCTCCCTGTGGTTGAAGAACTGGTCCGGCAGGGAGAAGAGGTGGTCTATTACTCTTCGCCCGAATTTAAGGATCGAGTCCTTGCAACAGGCGCGCATTTTTACGATTATCACACCCAACAAGACGGTCGTTTTCTTCAACAGCTCGGAAAAGATATCGCTCTGTTGTATGAGTATCTGGTCAATGCCACACAGAATATTCTGGATGGCTTGATCGCCGATGTTCACCAGATACGCCCTGATTACATTCTGCACGACGCGATCTGTCCTTGGGGGCGATATGTCGCCGCCATTTCTGGACTGCCCGCTGTAACAACTGTCCCTACCTTTGCGTTCAACCCCCGAGCGATTGATCCAAAAAGATCACTGGATTTCTTTCGGCACAACCCTTTGAGTTCGCTTAAGCATATTCTCGCTGCGAGAAAAATCCAGAAGGAACTCCAAATGAAATATGGCATCCGGCCCAGCGGGCTGGTCGAAACCATGATGAACGAAGAGGCTCTGAACATTGTCTTCACCTCAGCACGCTTTCAGCCGGATTCAAGCAGTTTCGATCCCCAAAAGTACAAATTCGTTGGGCCGTCCATTGCCGAAAGGCCTAACGCCCCAGATACAACCGATTATTCGAAAATGCAGCATCCACTGGTCTATGTGTCAATGGGCACGGTTTGGAAAGACAGCTTCAGGGTCGAAGACCTAGTTGGTGCGCTCCGGGACCTCTGCGGCACGCTTGTCGTTTCTGGAACCTGCGAGACTCATGGATTCGGCTTCAGCGACAACGTGATCATCAAGAGCCATATCAACCAGCTCGAGGTGTTAAAACACTGCGACGCTTTCGTGACTCACGGTGGAATGAACAGTGTAAATGAAGCCCTCTATTTCGGCGTGCCTATGTGCCTGCATCCCTTCCAGGTCGAACAAGACATGGTTGTGGATCGAGTCGTCGAATTGCAGTGCGGATTACGGATTGACCAGCTCAAACAGGAGAACATTCGCCACGGGGTCCGAAAGCTGTTAGAAGATCGTCGCTTTCAGAAAAACTGTGCGGTCATCTCCCAATCTTTCAAAGATGCCGGTGGATATCGCAAGGCAGCAGAACACATCCTGGAATACACACGCGGCCAGGCCCTGTGAATTCAAAGCACCAACTTCATATGCGCCGTTTTGCCCCAAGACTGTTTATATGAAGGCAGAATCGTGTAGGTTGTTGCCCAGTCTGAGTCAAAAAGTTCCGGTGGGTCCCGCAACCCACCGGAGCATCTGGAGGAAATCGCGGATGGCGCCGTAATAAACCATCCGTTTTTTCATTCGTTGGACATCAATTGGCTTCGATATCTTTTTATTGAAGCAGAGTTGGCTTATCGGCTCTTAAAAAGATTTTTGACGAATTCCCAAATAGATCTTTTTGTTGCTGCTGGGGAGTCTCCAACCCGGTAAAAGTACTTCTGTTGTATCTCGGCCCGTTTTACTTGCTTATTGATGGTATTACTGCCCGTGTATTGGGGTACCTGATATTTCTGGTTCATGCTCCACTCCTGTAATATTTTCTTAACTATAACGACGGTGGGAGCAGAAATCACTACCCTGAAGGTATGGATCAGGGGTGGGAGAAGGATGGGATGGAGTAATTGGATGGGGATGCCCCTGAGCTTGCGAAAGATTAAGCAAATCATTACAATCAAGATGAAATAAAATGATCTTGCTTTAGCCTTTATCGAATGCCCAGAAAGGAATAGTCGCCAGGCATGAAGAATTCAGGATCCCTGATCGAGCCTTTAACCAAACGCGAGTCGGAGATCCTCTCATTCCTGGCAGCAAACTACGCGAATAAGGAAATTGCTGCCAGTCTGAATCTTTCATTGAACTCGATCAAATGGTTTACCAGACAGATCTACAACAAACTGGGGGTCGAAAATCGTCATCAGGCAGTGGCCAAAGCAGGCGAGTTGGGTCTTTTGGTCGCCGAAAAATCCAACGAAAAAGAGCTTCCGCTACGCGCTGCTGGCGTCTCCCATCCAAATAACCTTCCTGTGCAGTTGACCTCTTTTGTAGGCCGGGAAAAAGAGATCGCGGATCTTGCGAGACTGTTCCTTGAACGGCAGGCCCATCTGGTGACCATCACTGGATCGGGTGGTACCGGTAAAACCCGTCTGGCGCTGCAAATGGCAGAGCAATTACTGAAGCAGTTCCCGCAAGGCGTGTGGCTGGTCGAAATGGCGCCGCTCTCTGACCCGGCTCTGCTCCCCCGATTATTCGCTGAGGTCTTGGGGCAGCGTGTCGATTCAAAACAGAATATCGTCCAGGTTTTGGTAGAGTACCTGAAGTCGCGCCAGACCCTGTTGATTCTGGATAACTGCGAACATGTTGTTCGAGAAACCGCCGCTCTCACCAACCAACTGCTGCGTACCTGCCCGCAGCTGCGTGTCTTGGCAACCAGCCGGGAGATTCTGGGGGTGGAAGGCGAAATTCCCTTTTACTGCCCTTCGCTGTCCCTGCCCACTACCAGGCAACTTCCTCCCCTATCGGAACTGGCGCAGTTCGAGGCCGTGCGTCTGTTTACCGAGCGGGCGCAAACAATCTCCCCCACCTTTGCTTTAACAGACGCCAATTCTTCAGATGTTGCCCGCATCTGCTTACGATTGGACGGTATTCCCCTGGCAATTGAGCTTGCCGCGGCGCGGCTGCGCTTGCTTTCGGTCGAGCAGATTGCCTCCAGGCTGGATCACGCTTTTCGCCTGCTTACAGGCGGCAGCCGTTCCGTGCTACCCCACCACCAGACACTCAAAGCCCTAATCGACTGGTCTTATGATCTGCTTTCACAGGAAGAACGAATCCTGCTGCTGCGCCTGGCGGTATTCTCCGACAGTTGGACCCTGGACGCAGCCGAGAATGTTTGCGTTGATCCTGAAGAGGAACCGTCGCGCCAGGACCTCGAGAGCAGTTTCAGTCTCCAGCCGGAAGGAATCATGGACCTGCTGGGCCTGCTGATTGATAAATCCCTCATCCGCCTTGAACACCCTCAGGGGGAGGAACCGCGCTACCGGATGCTGGAGACGGTGCGATTATATGCCCAAGACCGGCTGCTTGAGCGTGGTGGGGTAGAAAGGGTGCGCGAACGCCACCTGGATTACTTCCTAAATCTTGCGCTACAAATCGAGCCACATTTACGCGCGAAGGATGCCAGGCTCTGGCTGGACCGGTTGGACCGGGATTTGGATAACCTGCGCCTGGCACTGGAATGGTCTCTTTCCGGTTCAATTGAGAAGGGTCTCCGTATGGCCGCCGCCCTGATGTGGTTCTGGCATGTGCGCAACGTCCGGACAGAAGGCGTGGAGTGGTTAAATAAGCTGCTAGAAGCGCAGGAAACCCAACGCGGAAGCCATCCGGTCGAACAGGCAAGCAGGGTCGCCCGAGGGAAAGCCTTAAATGCGCTGAGCGGACTGACTGGCCGGACGGCAAGAGGATCCGATCTTCTCAGGGAAACGAAGAAATTACGTGAGGAGAGCAAGGCCATTTTCCAAGAGCTGGGTGACGAATTGGGCCAAGGCGCAACAGCCATTTCCTACCAACGAGATTTCGCGCTTTCGCTATACAACCTGGCGGAAACCGAGCAAGAGTGCTTGGAATGCAGGAACTTGTTCCTGTCGTTGTCCGATCCATTCTATACCGCCGAATGCGACCTCAAGTTGTTTCACTTTTCTATACTGAAAAACGATTTTGACAAAGCGAATTATTATATTGAAGAAAACCTGTCGCTTCGCAAAGAGATTGGAGATGTGGACGGGGAAGGAAGCGCACTGTTCACACTGGCGATCTCAGAGTTCTACCAGGGAAAACTTTCCCGAGCCATTGATCTGGCAAAAAAGAGCCTGGCTTGTTTTGAAACAGTCGGGAACAGTGAGGCCGGCGCATATTCTCTGGTTACCCTTTGCCGGATTTCGCTGGCCAAGGGAGATTATCAGCAGGCAGCCCAGCAAATAGAAATGCAGCGTTCCTTTGGACTGGAACGCAACAGCCAGTATTTTTTGATGAACGCCCTTACCTCTGATGGTTTTTTGGCCTGGGCGAATCGGGAATACGGGCAGGCCGTCCAATATAGTGAGGAAGCGCTGGACCTGACCAGGGAATTCCAGTTGTCTCCCAACAAATCAGCACTGTATGTCCTCTCGCGTGTGGCTTTATCGCAGGGCGAATATGCCCGGGCCCGGACTTACCTGATGAACCTGATCATAAATCCGGAAGAACAGAGAATGTTTACCGGATATCCTGTGTGGCCTCCAGAATTCCTCGTCATCCAGACCCTGGGAGTGCTGGCAGCCGCGGAGCAGCAAATGGAGCAAGCCGCAGTTCTTTTTGGCGCGCAGGAGTCGCTTTGCGCGTGGGTTGGCAACATTTTATCGCCACCTGAACGCGGCGAATTCGAGCATGCGCTGGCTTCTGCGCGGGCTAATCTGGGTGAAGCGACCTTCACCGCTGCCTGGGAAGCAGGCCGGTCAATGGTAAAAGAGCAGGTTATGCGGTATATTCGCCAGGCCAGCCCGTCAGATTTCACGTTGCGCCCCGTTTAGCGGCCAGACGATATCGATTAGCAGGGGCCAATAGCCATTGAAGAACAAAATCCACCAGCCTCTTGAGCTTAAGATACAGAAAAGAACGAGAGGCAAAAACGAGAAGTGGATCTGGACCACTTCTCGTTTTTGCCTCTCGAATTCTTTCATCACCTGCCGGCACGTAAAAATATCTTGCCACTCCGCAAAAAGGCAGAGGTTTGCCAACCCCTTAACAAGTACTCGCCTGTTGCATAATAGGATAGAATTATGGTCTAGGCATTCTCGGCAACCAGGCTATCAGGAGATCATCCGAAATTCACCCGAAACAATTGCCGAAAACTGAGACGAATCTATGGAAACCAGAGAAGCGCTTCTCGAGCAATTGAACCAGACCGTCTTGCGGTTGATCGACCTGTACCAAAATACTGTTGATCCGGCTTCGGCGGTCTATGAGGAGTGGTCGGCCAAAGAGGTCCTCGGGCACATCACATTCTGGCATGAAAGTTTCGCCCGTAACGTCCACGACCTCGTCAACGGCATCCGGCCAAAACCCTTGAAAGGCAGGTTTCGCGATCTAAATCAACGCTGCATGGAAAAGGTAAAAACCCAGACCGTAGAAAACATTCTGGAAAGGTTGAAATCTGCTCACCAGATTATTGGAGAAAATATCCTCAACCCCAAGTTGGCGTTCATACCCTACAAAGTTGGCTCGCGCAACTACACTCCCGAAGAACACCTCGAGCTTGTGGTCAAACATATCCAGAGTCACATCAGGGATATTCTTAATACCAACAAGAAATAATATCGCCTTTCAACAGGCAGGAGATGACCCCATGAAAAAAATAATGTCCCGGCGAGAACTGCTCCGGTGGATGGCATTGGCGACCGCTGCCTCCCTGGCCGCCTGTCGTTCTTCTGAGCCCTCAACAACAGAGGTGGACCCAACAGCTAGCGACAGCCAATCCAAATCTCCAACGCAGCCTGCCATGCAAACCAATCCACAGGCCGAAGGTCAGGCGGCAGAAGCGGCAACCTCCGTTCCGCAGCAGGCTCCAACCGCTCCATCCTCCGATCAGCCCTACCTGGCGGTTGCCCGCGGTGAAGATCCGGCGGCCATTACCGAAGCGGCGCTCAAATCCTTGGGCGGGATGGAGCGCTTCGTCAAAAACGGCTATGACGTCATCATCAAGCCCAATATTTGCACAGACACGTATACCTATGAGTATGCCGCGACAACCAACCCCATTGTGGTTGCGACTCTGGTACGCCTGGCGTTTGGGGCAGGCGCCAAACGCGTGCGCGTCATGGATTTTCCGTTTGGTGGAACCGCGGAGAGTGCCTACGCCCGGAGCGGGATCGCGGATGCCGTGGGGGAAGCCGGTGGAGAAATGGAACTGATGAACCCCAACAAGTTCAGAGAGACCGCCATTCCAGAGGGCAAATCCTTGAACGAAAGCGCGATTTTTCAGGATGCGCTCACCTGCGATTTGCTCATCGACGTGCCCACCGCCAAACATCATTCCATGGCCAGGATCACGGTCGGCTGCAAGAACCTGCTGGGACTCATCGAAAATCGGGGCGCGATCCATTCCAATATGAAGCAGCGTATTCCTGACCTGGTCAGCATCTTCCGCCCCGGCCTTACGGTGGTTGATGCGGTACGCACCCTCATGGCAAATGGGCCCACCGGCGGCAGCCTGGATGACGTGAGGCTCAACAACACTGTGATCGCCAGCCACGACATTGTAGCCGCCGACTCCTACGCCACCCGCCTGTTCGATTTGACCGGCGCGGATATTCCCTATATTGCCGAGGCAGCCAAACGCGGCCTGGGAACCATGGATTTGGACGGTCTGAAGATTGAAGAGATCAGCCTTTAGGAGCGACCCCTTGTCTGCCAAAACGATTCGCACCATCCGCCGCGTCATACAAATTCTGGCATTGCTGTTCTTCCTGTACTTGTTCATCTTCGCCACCTACATGAATCCGCAGCCGGGTCTGGCGGAAATCTTCTACCGCTTCGATCCCCTGGTCGCCCTGACCGCTATGCTGGCCGGGCGAGTGCTGCTGGCCGGATTTGCGCTGGCAGGCATCACGGTAGTGGCCACGCTCTTGTTTGGCCGGGTGTGGTGCGGCTGGCTGTGCCCCATGGGAACCACCCTGGACATCCTCCGCCCCAGGCGGCGCGCACAACAAAACGCAATCCGGCCGCCAGCCGAGAAATGGCGGAAGGTGAAGTACCTGCTGCTGGCTTTCATCGTGATCGCGGCCCTGTTGGGCAATCAAACGCTCCTGTTCCTCGATCCCATCACGATCCTGACTCGTACCCTGGCAAACGCCATCTGGCCGGCCATTAGCTATGCTGTGTATGCAGTGGAAGGTTTTCTGTATCAGTTCGACGCGCTCTGGGGTCCGTTGGACGCCATTCATCAGGCAGTGGTCTACCCGCTCTTCCGCGACCTCAGATCGGTCTACCCCCTGGCCGTGCCCATATTCCTGTTCTTTGTAGTCATCGTAGCCCTGAACTGGCTGGCTGAGCGCTTCTGGTGCCGCTATCTCTGCCCGCTGGGTGGGCTGCTGGGGCTGCTCTCCCGCTTCTCCTTGTTCCGCCGGGTGGTCAACGAGGACTGTACCTCCTGCGGGCTGTGCAGCCGCCGCTGCCCGACCGGCACCATCGATCCGGCGCGCAATTTTGCCAGCGACCCGGCCGAATGCACCGTTTGCTATCACTGTGCCGCCGTCTGCTCGAAAGGCAGCAGCACCTTCCAATGGCAGTTGCCGCACTGGAAGCCCGCCGACAGCCAACCCTACGATCCCTCCCGGCGCGAGGCGATCGCTGCGCTGGGCATGTCGGCCTTGTCGGTCGCCCTGTCCCATGTGGACCCCATCGAAAAACGCCCGGCAGCCGATTTGATTCGCCCGCCCGGAGCAAGCCTGGTCGATTTCGAGGCGCTGTGTATCCGCTGTAACGAATGCGTGCGAGTTTGCCCCACCCAAGGCCTGCAAGCCAGTCTTCTGGAAGGCGGCTGGCGCAATATGCTCACCCCTCGCCTGATCCCCCGCCTTGGACAGTGCAGCTACTCCTGCAATGCTTGCAGCCAGGCCTGCCCCACTGGGGCAATTCCAAAACTGGCTCTGGAAGAAAAGCGGCACACGCCCATCGGCCTTGCCCGAGTCGACCGCAACCGCTGTCTGCCCTGGGCCTATAACATCGACTGCATCGTTTGCGAAGAAGCCTGCCCGATAGCCAACAAGGCCATCAAAGTCGAGGAAGTCGAAGTGGTGAATGGACACGGCGAGACCGTGACGGTCATGCGGCCATCCGTGGTGAAAGAATTATGCATCGGCTGCGGGATGTGCGAATACCAGTGCCCGATGAGCGGAGACGCCGCCATTCGGGTGTTTGCCTACACCGAAGCCGGTGGCTATTTTGGCGACGACCCAACTTTTGGAACAACAAGCCAATAGATTACCCTGACCCGCCATATAGAAGATCGTTTCCGATTGCTCAGCATGAGGGAACATAGCCTTAACCTCAAGGTATTTGCGAGTGTTTCACACCCGCACGGCCCTTTGATTTCAAGATGCTTTTCTGCACCGGATCATTCACGATCCTTTTCGCCAAAATCGGCACTACGGATGTCAATGGTGCTACAATCTCTCTCCTGGACTTTCCGGTGGGTAGTTCTGTTGGTAAACAATCCTGACGCCGCAACAGCCTTATTTTATCCCGCTAGTTGGTGTAGATATTAAAGATAATGATCGACCCTCTCAAGCGCAGCAATTCCCCTGTTTTCAGCATCGGCACGGTACCCGTTTTTGGGGATACGTTTCTGGCGCCAATGAACGGTTTCTCCGACTGGCCGTTTCGTTCTTTATGCAACGAGTTCGGCTCAGCGATGAGTTATACAGAATTCATTCGAGCCGATTTCATCATCAATGCTTTTGAGCACATGCTGACGCGCCTGACCTATCTTGAATCTGAGCGCCCAATCGTCTTCCAACTCTACGGCGACGACCCGGATCAGCTCCTGAAAGCCGCTTTGCAAGTCCAAACCTTATCCCCCGATATTATTGATATCAACCTGGGCTGCCCGGCTGAAAGCGTAACGGACCTGGGCGCCGGAGTCAGTTTGATGCGCTCCCCACAAAAAGTAGCAGAGATCTTCCTCAAACTGAGTCGGGCCCTCAACGTGCCGGTGACGGGCAAAATTCGCCTGGGATGGGAAGACTGCCGCAATTACCGCCTGATTGCCCGGCTCATCGAAGAGAACGGCGGCGCCGCCATCACCGTGCATGGACGCACGCAAGAACAGGGTTATAGCGGGAAGGCCAACTGGGACGCCATCGCAGAGGTCAAACAGGCCGCGCAGATCCCGGTCATCGGGAACGGAGATATCAAAACCGTGCCCGATATAGAGAAGATGAAGCGCTATACCGGCTGCGACGCAGTCATGATCGGCCGCGCCGCCGTAGGCAACCCCTGGATCTTTGCTCGCCTCGACCGGGATCAGGTCAGTGCCGCAATGGTGCGGGAGATGGTGCATGAGCACTTGCAGAGAAGCATGGTATTCTACGGCGAGAACAAGGGATGGAACCTGTTTCGCAGACACGCCCTGTCGTACCTGAAATACCAGAATTTGCCGCGGGCCCTCCGGACGAACATCCTTGCCCAGAAAGATGCACGGAGTTTTCTTTCCTTGTTAGATTCGTATTACACTGAGTTTGCAGCACCGTGACTCCTCTGGGGCGAAAAGTCCCGCGGCTTCGACCGGAAGATGCTAGAGTTCTATCCTTTAGTTAGATGAATTCAATCAAAAATTTATCATTTAGCGCGGAATTGTACAAAAATAAAGTATAATCTTTCCGTCTTTTTTAGCATTTTTTAAGTCAGTTCAGCCCCCTTTTCACTGGGAATCGCCCCCCGCATCACACCTCACCCACGTTGAACGGGCAATCCAATATTTTTTCAAGGAGTTTGACTCGATGTCTAAACGTTCTATTTGTATTGCCAGTATTCTTCTGGCCATCGTGTTGGTCTTCTCATTCACCGCCTCCCCTGCTCAGGCAGCCGATGGCGGCGGCACCTACGAAGACTACACCACCGGCAGCACCTTCCGTACCGAGACCATCAGCGCCGGCACCGCCCACGTCTGCGCCGTCGAGTCCGACGGCACGCTCAACTGCTGGGGCCTGGATGATGACGGCCAGGCTAATCCTATTTCCTACACCGCTGTCTACACCCAGATCGCTTCCGGGGGCCAGCACACCTGCGCCATCCGCGAAAACGGCACCGTCGAATGCTGGGGCGACCAGACCGACGGTAAGCTCTATCCGCCCGATGAAAACGCCATCTACCTGCAGATCAGCGCCGGCCAAAACTTCACCTGCGGCCTGCTCGAAGATGGCGCAATCTCCTGCTGGGGCAATAATGATGACAACCAGATCGATGGCGCCCCCACCTCCGGCGTCTGGACCCAGGTCAACGCCGGTTACCGCCACGCCTGCGCCATCGATACCTACGGCTTCGCGACCTGCTGGGGCGACAATTCCTTTAATCAAGCCAGCCCACCGGGAGACGCCTTCTACCAGGTCAGCGGCGGCGACAACCACACCTGCGGCCTCACGAGCGACAGTACCATCGTATGCTGGGGCTCCAACGCCAATGGTCAGGCCCCTGCCGAGGCGGATGGCGATGCCTACACCCAGGTTAGCGCCGGCTCCACTCACACCTGCGCCATCACGGCAGCCGGTTACAGCATGCTGAACAACCTGGTTTGCTGGGGCAATGATACCTACGGCCAGGTCAGTGACGTTCCAGACGAGTATTTCACCCAGGTCACCTCGGGCACCGACTTCACCTGCGCCATCGAAGCCGACGGCGAAGTGGACTGCTGGGGCTACGGCGACGACGGGCAGACCGCTCTGCCGTCCGACCTCGACTCGCTTGGCACAACCCAGTTCAACGTGGGCGGCACGGCCTCCTGCCTGATTAACGCCGACGGCAGCCTGAAGTGCTGGGGAAACCGTGAATTCAGCGCTGCCCTGCTTGACGAAATGCCCACCACCGGAGTCTTCACCCAGGTGGCCGGAACCTATGTGTCAGCTTGCGCCATCAAAGACAATGGCTCGCTCATCTGCTGGGGCGGCTTTAATATCACTAGCAATGGACCATTTGTCCAGGTCTCCGCCAACAATTATCACGCCTGCGCGGTAAGCCCATTTGGAGGAGTCTCCTGCTGGGGAGCAAACGGTAACGGTGAGAGCACACCGCCATCAGGCGTTCTGTTCCGGCAGGTCTCCGCGGGTCTCGACTTCACCTGCGGTATCAAGATCAATAACACCCTGAGGTGCTGGGGGGCTAGCTACGACAACCGCACCAACCCACCCACCGGCACGTACAAGCAATTGAGCACCGGCCTGTGGCATTCCTGCGCCATCGACACCGCCGGGCACGTCCAATGCTGGGGGCAGAACAATTACAACAGCCTGGTCGAACCCTCCGGCACTTTTAAGCAGATTTCCACCAGTAACTATCACAACTGCGCCATGCGCACCGACAACACCGTCTACTGCTGGGGCATGGAAGACTATTACCCGGGCAAACCAGATCTGATCGCCAACGACCCGCCTGCTGGCGTCCGCTTTCGCCAGGTCACCGATGATGGTTTCAGCGCCTGCGGCATCACCGCCGCCGGGAGCCTGTCCTGCTGGGGCCAGAATAACCATGGCCAGACCCCCCAGGCCGACATTGCCCCCGCCACCCTGATCAGGCCCACCGCGGGGTATGCCTATTCACAGCAGCTCACCTTCACCGGCGGCACAGCTCCGTATACCGCTTCCCTCTATTCCGGCACCCTCCCGCCTGGCCTAAGCATCAACGCGGCAGGCCTGATCAGCGGCACCCCCTCCGCGGCTGCCGGCGGCAACACCTACACCTTCATCGTGCGCGTGCGCCACACCAACAGCAATATTCCCAATCTGCCCGTCGACAATTTCAAAACCTACACCTTTAAAGTAAACCGTCCCCCCGTGGGAGCGGGCAGAACTGTGCACGTGGCCGAAGATTCCGTTACAGATATTTCGTTCAGTGCCACTGACGCAGACGGTGACGCCCTGAACTATTCGGTCAGATCCAGTGCTTTCTGGCACTGCGCCTATTTTATGCTCCTTGATAAAGCTGTCCGTTATGAGCCTGACGACAACTGGAACGGCAGCGGCGACTACTTCGAATACCGCGCCACGGATGGCCTCGTCACCACCGACTGGTACAGAATAGACATCATCGTCGATCCGGTCAACGACGCCCCCGTTCCGCCCGCCCAGGGCAATGTCACCTGGCAGATCGAAGAACCCGCCAGCCTGGTAATCGCTGCCTTCACCGACGTGGACAACACCAGCCTGACCTATTCGGCCCGCCGGCAAGGCGGAGGAGCCTTGCCCACCTGGCTCCCCTTCAACGCCAGCACCCGCACCTTCAGCGGCACGCCGCCTGCCAACGCTGTTGGCAGCTATGTACTGGAGGTCATTGCAAGCGACGGTCAGACAACCGAAAAACTTACCTTCACCCTAAATATTGTGGAGGAATTCACGGTCTACCTGCCGCTCCTTAGGAGATAAGCCGGTTTCATTACTGAATTTTGTAAAGCTTGCTCGGCTCATTTGCCTGGGGAAAAATCAACTCCACATCGCACTCCCCCACAGTGAACGGGCAATCTAATATTTTTTCAAGGAGTTTGACTTGATGTCGAAACGTTCTATCTGTCTTGCCAGCATTCTTCTGGCCATTGTGTTGGTCCTCTCATCCACCGCCTCCCCTGCTCAGGCAGCAGACGGCGGCGGCACCTATGAAGACTATTCCACCGGCAGCACCTTCCGCACCGAGACCATCAGCGCCGGCACCGCCCACGTCT
>CAZMMI010000067.1:5457-16521 GCA_964567255.1 uncultured Anaerolinea sp. | reverse complement strand
TGGTATGCCGAAGGTGTAATGCCGGTCTCCTGTAAAAACAGCCTGGAAAAATAGGATTGGCTCGACAAACCCACCTCAAGCGCCACGTGGGTGATGGTGTGGTTGCCCTGCTCTAGCAGCCGCTTGGCCTGCTCCACCCGGAAGCGCATCAGATATGCCATCGGTCCAATTCCAAGTTCCCGCGAAAAACAACGCGACAGGTACTGCTCATTGACATTCAAGTGGCGGGCCACATCCACCCTGGAAACAGGCTCTTTATAATGCTCATGGATATACGCCATCGCCTGGTGAACCAGGTGCTGCGATTCGCTTCCCAGGCGCGTGGTTCGCATCAACACTCCCTGAATGCGCTCGATGATCTCATCGCTAGAAAACAAACCTTTACCCAACACCGCCGCCACACCCTGATTCAATCGCGCAATTTCCCGCCGGGTCAGTGTTTGGGCGCTCAGAATAATCACCGGAATTCTGCGCAGGCTTTGATCCTCCTGCATGATTTTCAGCACGCCAAACCCATCCATCTCCGGCATCATCAAATCCAGCAGCACCAAATCGGGCTGCTCTCTGCGCATAATCTCGAGGCTCTGTGCACCGTCCGTAGCTTGCAGCACGTCACATTCAGGCATTTCCGCTTTCACCATGCGCGTGTGCAAATCCAGAATCCCCGGCTCATCATCCACGATCAGAATCTTTGCGCATCCTTTTCCCCCGCCTAACCTCACCCCATGTCTGCGCAGCGCACTGACCAATTGATCTGCGCCTACCGGCTTCTCCAAATAATCCATCTCAATCACCGAGCCAACGTTTTCTTCCACCATCAGGGAGAAAAACAACACGGGGATATCTTGAGTGGACGGATTTTCCTTCAACCTTCTGATGATTTCCCAGCCCTGCTCCGATGCCGGAGCAATATCCAGCACCACCGCGCCAGGCGGAGAGGCCAACAGTGACTCGAGAGTTTCTTGCGGGTCTTGCACCACCAGTTCTTCCACCTGGAAGCCGCTCTTCACCAAATGATCTTTCAAATCATAAGCTGAAGCCGCGGCTTTCGTCAAAATCAGCACCTTTCCTTCCCGTGATCTAGGAACAACCGCCTCTTCAACAGCTTCGGCCATCACGGGCAGCGTAAACGTAAAGGTCGAACCCCCTCCCAATGTTCCACTAGAACTCACCCAAATCTTTCCACCGTGCAACTCCACCAGCCGCCGGGTGATCGCCAGCCCCAAACCAATTCCTCCATATCCTCGCACCATGGAACGGTCGGACTGCTGGAACTCGTCAAAAATTCGCTCTTGCTCTTCTTCGGCAATCCCCAACCCGGTGTCTTGCACCGAGATTTGAATAAGATCACCTTCGCGTGCTGCGCTCAAAACCACTTCACCATGCGCCGTGAACTTGACGGCGTTGCTGAGCAAATTCAGCAGCACCTGCCGAATCCGGGTCTTGTCCACATCCACCATCGGCAAATTCTCGCCCAGCACCGCATGGAAGGCCAGGTTCTTCTGTTCCGCCAATTGACGCCCCATCCCCGCCACATCCTTCAACACGGGCACAATTTCCATCGGCTTTTTCATCAAGGCCATTTGTCCAACCTGGCTGCTGGCCAAATCCAACACATCTCTAATCAAGCGATCCAGGTGCTGCCCCGATGCATAAATCTGCTCGTTGAATTTCTTCAACATCTCTTTCGAGGCCTTCCCCCCGCGTGCTTGTTGGCGCATGGCCATTTCACTCAAACCAACGATCAGGTTGAGCGGCGTGCGCAATTCATGGCTAACCATCGAAAGGAAGCGGCTTTTCAACTGGTTAGCCTCTTCTGCTTCGCTCAAAGCCTCCTGCAACTGCCGGCGCAAGCGCACCCCTTTCAAAGCGCTGCTGATCTGCATTCGCAACGCCTGGAAAATATCGCATTCGCTCGGATCGTCAGGCGGCTCCGCATCAAAAACAATGTATCCCAACTGCTCGCTCTGGAAATGCAAAGCTTCGATCACCAGAAAATGCGCCCGGTCACTGGCTAAAACGCCCCTTGGCAGAATGTCCGCGGGCCCAAAAGGCCCCTCATACCCCTCCACCGGCAATTCCACCCCATCTCGATGAGCCAATACCAACCTGGGAACATCCACCTGGCCCTCGTCCAGTTCATAGACCACCAGATAGAAGTCCTTGATCTTCAGCCGTTTCAATCCCTCGTTCATCACGCACAGCATCTCGGCAAAATCGGAGGCCAGCAACAGATCGGCCTCAACCTGCCGCATGATCTCTGTGCGCTGCGACATGTGCCAGGTCTGGAAAATTTCGGAGCGAATCGCCGACTGCGCAACCATCACCCGCATCTGCTGAGTCAAATCTTCAGCATGCCCCAGCGCCTGAGGGTTGAGATAACCAAAAAGATATCGTCGCAACACCGTTATGGCATTCTGCCAACGGCTGATGTTACTCCCCTCCAGCAGCGCCTCGCGCAGCAGTCCATCCAAAGCGTAGAGAAATTTCCGCGAACTTTCAGCAGTAACCCGTTCTGTAGGTTGGTTGATCTCATCGAGGAACCAATCCAAAAGCTGCTCGGCCCAGCGGTTTGCCTGCACAGACATCCATGTCCCCATGTTCTCAGAGATCGCCTGCACCAGTTGTCCGCGCCGTTCCAAAAGCATTTCCGCCAGGCTCTCCTCCGGTAGGGTCAATCCAGAAGCTGCCGCTTCCTCAGCCATCGGCTCCAAACAGCCACACGACCGCCGCGTAATCAGGTAAGTGTCCACGCTTTCAATCAGCGGGCCGCTACTTTTCCCCGCGATAAGATCTACCAGCAGTTCAACTGCCCTTTGCCCCGCCCAGCGGAACGGCAGCCGCACCGATGTCAATGGCGGCACGCCCCCCCGTGCCTCCTGTCCATCATTGAAACCGGTCACAGCCACGTCCTGCGGAACCATATAGCCCATTTCCCTCAGGTCATGAATTACCTTGACCGCTACGGCGTCCGAGAAACCGATGATCGCGTCGAAATCCACCCCCGGAACAAAGCCATACTCCACGAAATCCAGTAAATTTCCTACCAGGGCGTGATTATATAAGCCGCGCTCGCGCATCAGTTCAATGAAGGCGCTCCCCCGCTCCTCCATTGCCTGATCTCCCTCAACGGCAAACGCAATCCGCCGCCGCCCATGAACGTCAATCAGGTGGTCCAGCGTAGCATTGAACCCTTTACGGGTATCGAATTGCACCAGCGAGCAGCCTTCCACCGGGAATTCCACGCTGACCACGGGAATGCCCGGAAACCGTGCCAGAAATTCCTTGGCCGATCTCTGAGAAATCTCGGGGCCCGAAAAGGCCCCCCACGCAATGATGCCATCCACCTGCTTCAACCCGCCCAAATCATACAAGACCGCATCGGGCGAGTTGCCAATCATTTCCCCGGCAACAAACCACAGGTCCGCCCCGGCTTTCTGGGCAGCATCAATCAGCCCCCGCCACAGATACCACTTTTCATAGTTAAAAGATCCTCCCGGCGCGCTGCCAAAGAACGCAATCTTGAGATTGCGTTCTTTTTTGAGCATCTCCGCCGGGAAGTCAGGTTGAAGTGTCACAGTTGCCGGGAGCGTTTTACCGCCGGATTATAGGCCCGGAATCCTCTTTCCTTCGGGAATTGTCATAACGTGGTCTACCAGACCATACTCAACCGCCTGCTCAGCACTCATATAACGGTCGCGCTCCGTGTCGCGCTGAATGGCTTCCACAGTCTGCCCGGTATGCGAAGCCAGCACTTGATTGAGGCGCGCCTTCAAACGCAAAATCTCCCGCGCCTGGATCTCAATCTCGGTCGCCTGGCCCTGCGCTCCGCCCAACGGCTGGTGCATATGAATGGTCGCGTTGGGCAAAGCGTAGCGCTGCCCCTTGGTGCCCGCAGTCAACAGCACGGTTCCAAACGAGGCCGTCACACCCACAGCCAGTGTGCTGATGGGATTGGGAATCACCTGCATCGCATCATAAATGGCCAACCCCGCGTAAACGACCCCACCGGGCGAGTTGATATACATCTGAATCGGCGCCTCGCGGTCTTCATTACTCAAAAACAGCAATTGCGCCACGATTGAATTAGCCACCTTGTCATCAATCGCTGTGCCCAGATAGATGATCCGGTTACGCAGCAGCATCGAGTAAACATCAAAGGACCGTTGATTTTGGTCGGTCACCATCACCTGCGCAGCAGGAAGAAAATCCATGTTCATCGATTCACCTCATAAGTTGTGAACGAATGCGCTCCGTTCTTCACCCATTATAGTTTTTTATTTGGCTTCGTCAATGGACGCGCGCAGCTTGTAGATGATTCATACACAATTCATATACTTGCTATAATCAATGAAAGCTGTTTTTCTCCTTCCCACCACAAAACCTATCCCTCGGAGTTCTTCCCCATGAAACATCCATCCACTTCGATGTGCCCTCGCGCCGCACTCACCCGCCGCCAGTTTCTCCGTGTCATGAGCACTGTCACCGCAGGCCTGGCACTGGCTGCCTGTCAGCCCAAAACGCCCCCCTCCGCTTTGCCCCTCGCCGGCAACAAGACCGGTGATCATAAAGCCCTCGTTTCCATCCGCGCTGCCGATAGCTACGACCCCGTCCTCATCCGCAAGCAGGTCCAGGCCATGTTCGACGATATCGGCGGATTGAAGGACATCCTCGCCCACGGCAACCGGGTCGCCATCAAAACCAACCTGACCGGCGGCATCACCACGCGTGGGTTGCCGGGCATCCCCGAAATCGATAGTTACCTGACCCACCCCGAGGTGGTTCGCGCCGTCATCGAACTCTTCCGCGACTCGGGGGCAAAAGATATTTTTGTCGTCGAGGCCGTCTATGAACCCGAATCCTGGCCCGCCTACGGCTACACGGACATGGTCAAAGCCACCGGCGCAACCCTGGTTGACCTGAATAACTTCGCCCCCTATTCCGGCTTCGAGAAAACACCCGCCGGAACCGATCCTTTCATCTACGAGGACTTCCCTCTCAATCCTGTGCTCAATGAAGTCGATGTGTTTGTGTCGGTCGCCAAGATGAAATGCCATAACATCGCCGGGGTAACTCATTCCATGAAAAACCTGGTCGGCCTGGCGCCGCTCTTGCCCTTTGAAACCAACCCCGGCGACCACATGCGCTCGCAGTTACACGGCACAGGCGATGTGACCCGCACCCGCCTGCCCCGTGTCATCATAGACCTCAACCGCGCCCGTCCCATCCACCTCGCCGTCATCGACGGCGTCTGGACCACCGAAGCCGGTGAAGGCCCCTGGATTCCGGCCATGACGCCCATCAAACCCAATCTGTTGTTCGCGGGCAAGGACCCGGTCGCCACCGATGCAGTCGCCACTGCCGCCCAGGGCTTCGATCCCCTCAGCGATTATCCCAACGAACCTTTCGTCCACGGCGACAACCACCTCAACCTCGCCGCCGGGTTGGGCCTGGGCACCAACCGGCTCGAAGAGATCAAAATCGTCGGCGAAAAACTGACCGGCGTGGTCAAACCGTTTACACCTAGCTATTAATTTTCCCCAGGTGTAACCGCCGGGGACTTTTTTCGCCAGAGGTTAGCCAGGCAGTGCAGCACGGAAAGCGGCTAATAGCGCAGATGGTGTACTTACACAATCGCTATATCACACACCGAATATTTTCTGTACTTTTTCATTTACTTCTGCTTTGTTAACTGGGTAGTTCTTGAAGTATTGCGCGCCACATGCAATTATGTATTCTACTTGTGTGAAACCAAACATTTTAAAATACTGCTCATACTTTTCCACTAGAGAATCATAATGATTTTTATCTGTATATCCATAACTTAAAATAAAAATCAGTTTCCTGTTCCTTTGTAAATGCGTAGCTGTTTGGCCAGTAATCCCAAAATATGACCATGTCCTATCGATAAAGCATTTCATTTGTGCGCTTACATCTGCAAAAAACACTGGCGTTGCAAGAATCAACAATTCGGTTGTTTTTACTTCTTCTAATATTCCCGACAAATCGTCCTTGAAATAGCATATATCTGTTTTACTCTTCCTGCATGCAAAACATTCCTGACAACCATGAATATTAAGTTTATTTAAATTGTAAATTGATATCTCATTTTGATTCTCGATTCTCTTCATTATCGTATCTAACACAGACGAACAAGTACCGTTTTTATTTGGACTACCATTAACAATCGTTATATTCATATTTTTTCCTCTCACCCTTCTCGTTTGCTTGAAATGCCAACTAGTCGGTCATTTACCAGGATAGCTGCCGTCCCTTGCCTTTTGTGTCGACTGCATTGTCGGCGGCTTGCCATTATTTTACTTTTTGGCAATATAACCGAATAGCTACTGAGGTTTATGAGTTGTTCGAAGCTGGCTGAGCAGTTACCCCCGGGCAAAGCCCGGGGGAAGATTTCAATTTCGTTCTATTCTTTATTCAAATCCCGCACCCGCGCGTAGAATTCCGCGTTCAACGCCGGAGCCGCCTCATCTGCCTTCACCCTGGCAATAAACTCGGCCAGCGCCGCTACAGTTAACTTCATCAGCGCCCGCCCCTTCTCTACCGAAGCCGTGCGCGCATCCCCGGCGTAATGCTCCGGGTAATTCGCATACCAGCTAATTCCCGCAAAAGCCCCGGGCACCTGCGCCATCCGTCCCAGCGGCTCGGCGGGTTCATCCGGCACCCGTTCCATGTGCACCAGGTCGGGATAATTCGCCATCGTCACGCTCGTCTCGCATTCGCAAGCGTGCATGTGGTTGTCCGTCTCCAGCAGCGCCTGCCACTGCCGGGTTCGTTCCTCCCCCAGTTCACCCTTGTACAGATACACGCTGTAAGGCTTCTCCGCCCACAATGTGGTTTGGGCCAGGAAAGGCAGCAGATAAATGTTCCCGCCGTGCGCATTGTAGAGGATGATCTTCTTAAAGCCATTCCGGCCAATTTCATCCAGCACGTTCAATAACAAATCCAGCAGCAGCGTAGGCGGCAGGGTCAGCGTGCCCGGATAGCAGCGCGCCTCGTAAATCTGGCCGAAATAAAAAGGCGGAAACACCACTGCCGGCTCGATCTCCGCTGCCAGGCAAGCCTCGCGGTGACCGTTCAAGAAGTCTGTGCCCAAGGGCATATGCTCGCCGTGTTTTTCCACCACGCCCAACGTCAGGACGCAAACGCCGGTTTCTTTCACGGCCTGGGCAAAATCGGCTGAAGTTAAGTGTTCCCACAACATATCATTCCTCCATATCTGAATTATAATAACCCTTATACTTATACCAGATTTCTCGTTACTACTCAGAGGGTAAAAAGACCCCCTTTACACCTTCTGACTGAATAGTTTTGTTTTTTTCATCAGGTGGGAGTTGCCGATCCTAAACCTGTGCAGTTTATAACACTAGTGATGCCAGGAGTTTTGACGTGTCCGATAAATCCCTTTCCGTTCTTCCTTATCTCAACCCCGATCTTCCCATTTCTGAGCGTGTCCAAGACCTTCTCTCCCGAATGACTTTGACAGAAAAAATCAGCCAGATGCGCAATGGCTGTTCTGCCATTCCCCGGCTGGGCATCCCAGCCTACGACTTCTGGAGTGAAGGGCTTCATGGCGTGGCCCGCAACGGTCGCGCCACGGTTTTTCCCCAGGCCATTGGCATGGCCGCTACCTGGGACAGGGATTTGATCAAGCGCGTCTCCACCGCCATCAGTGATGAAGGCCGTGCAAAATACCACGAAGCGCTGCGCAAAAACGGCGGAAATCTCATTTATCAGGGTATCACCTTCTGGTCACCGAATGTCAACATCTTCCGCGATCCTCGCTGGGGACGCGGGCAAGAAACTTGGGGCGAAGACCCCTATCTCACCGGCGAAATGGGCGCGGCTTTCGTCAAAGGCCTGCAAGGCGACCATCCTCGCTACATGAAAACCGCCGCCTGCGCCAAGCACTACGCCGTTCATTCCGGCCCCGAGCGCGACCGGCACACCTTCAACGCCGTGGTCTCAAAGCGCGACCTCAACGCCACCTACCTGCCCGCCTTCAAGAAACTGGTTCAGGAAGCCAAAGTCGAAGCCGTGATGGGCGCTTACAACCGCACCAATGATGAAGCCTGCTGCGCCAGCGAAATGCTCATGGGCGAAACTCTGCGTGGAAAATGGGGCTTTGAAGGACATTACGTCTCGGATTGCGGCGCGCTCACCGATATCCACGCGAACCACAAAATTACTGCCGATGGGGCCGAAACCTGCGCCCTGGCCCTCAAAAGCGGCTGCGACCTGGGCTGTGATCACGCCTACTTCGAACATCTTCAGGAAGCCATCGACCGCGGATTGGTCACCGAGGCCGATGTGGACGTTTCTCTGGCGCGCACCCTGACCACTCGCTTCAAGTTGGGCATGTTCGATCCGCAAGAAATGGTGCCGTTTAGCTCCATTTCGATGGACGTGGTTGGTTGCCAGGCCCATGTGGATCTCGCTTATGAAGCCGCCCAAAAATCTGTCGTTCTGCTCAAGAATAAAAACAACATCCTGCCGCTCAAAAAAGACCTCCGCACCGTTCTTGTCGCCGGCCCCTCTGCCACAAGCCTGGAAGTGCTCCTGGGGAATTACTACGGCATGAACACCAAACTCACCAGCATCCTGGAAGGCATCTTGGGCGCCGTGCCCGAAGGCGTCAAGCTCGAATACCGCCAGGGCTGTATGCTCAACCAACCCAATAAGGTCCTCATGGATTGGTCCGTTTTCGAAGCCGCTTCCGCCGATGTCACCATCGCGTGTGTGGGCTTCTCGCCGCTCTTGGAGGGCGAGGAAGGCGACTCCATTCTTTCCGATCAGAACGGCGACCGCCTCAGCATCGACCTGCCTGCGGCGCAGGCTGAGTACATCAAGAAGATTATCATCGCCGGCGCCAAGGTGGTCCTGGTTGTCACCGGTGGCAGCCCCATCGTGTTGGGTGAACTGGCCGATATGGTTGAAGCCGTGGTCTACGTCTGGTACCCCGGGCAGGAAGGCGGTCGCGCGGTCGCCGACGTCTTGTTTGGCAACGCTGTTCCCTCGGGCAAGCTGCCCCTCACCTTCCCCAAATCCATCGACCAACTGCCGCCCTTTGAAGATTACCGCATGACCGGGCGCACCTACCGTTACTCCACCGCCGAGCCCCTCTACCCCTTTGGCTTCGGCCTCAGCTATACGCAGTTTGAGTACTCAAACCTCTCTCTCTCTGCCGACAGCATCCGCGCCCGCAAGGACATCACCGCTCGCTTCACCCTCACCAACAAAGGCGCCGTCGCCGCCGACGAGGTTGTCCAGTTCTATCTCTCCGACCTCGAAGCCTCGGTTGAGGTTCCCATCGCCAATTTGATCGGTTTTGAACGCGTGCACCTTGAGCCCGGTCAAAGCCAATCCATGGAATTCACCGTCACTCCTGAGATGATGAAACTGGTCAATGATGAAGGTGAATCTGTGCTAGAACCCGGCATGTTCCGCCTGACCATTGGCAGTTGCTCCCCCGGCACCCGTGCCCTGGAACTCGGCGCCGCCAGGCCGCTCTGCGCGGTTTTCGAAGTCAAATAGGCATCCATCGCGGGCGGCTCCAACCGCCCGCGAAAATTCCCACAAACCCCAAAGCACATTTTTGCTCCGGAGATGATCTTATCTATGGAACAACCTCAAGCACCCAAAGCCAAACAGCCGCCTGTTCTTTTTCAGAAAACTCAGGCCATCAACGCCCAAATCACCGGTCGCCTCGGCGGCCCTCTCATCACCTACTGGAACAATCCCCGTGGCGCCGTGTGCCACAATGATGTGGTCGTCCTATACGAAATCCTCGAAAATCTGGGGAAACAGGAGACCATCTACCTGTTCCTGAAATCCAGCGGCGGGCACGGGCAGGCCGCCATGCGCCTGGTGCATTTGCTCCGCCAGTACTGCAACCGCCTGGTCGCGCTGGTTCCCCTGGAATGCGCCTCCGCCGCCACCATGATCACCCTGGGCGCCGATGAAATCCAGATGGGCTCCATGGCCTACCTGACCGCCGTGGACACTTCTCTCACCCACGATCTCTCGCCCATCGACCGCGATAACAGCCGGGTCAGCGTCAGCCTCAACGAACTCACCCGCGTCATTCAGCTCTGGCGCTCCGAACAACAGGACTCCAAAGAGAACCCTTACAAGGCTCTTTTCCAATACGTCCACCCCCTGGTGATTGGCGCCGTCGACCGGGCCGAATCGCTTTCCATCATGCTGTGCAAGGAACTTCTCTCGCACCACATTGCCGATGAAGCCGCTGCCGAGCGCATCGCCAACATCCTCAACTCAAAATACCCTTCACACAACTACCCGATTCTCTTCGAAGAAGCCCAAAAGATCGGCCTCAAGGTCACCCGTATGGACCCAGGCATCAACACCCTCCTGCTGGAACTCAATGAGTTATACAGCGAGATGGGCCAAAAGGCCACCACTGACTTCGACGAGACCCATGCCCACGGGAACGAGATCCTGAATATCTGGGAAACCGGCAATATTCAGATCGTTTACCAGCAGGACCAGGATTGGTTCTACCGAATCGAGGAGCGTCGCTGGATTACCATGAACGACAACAGCAGTTGGCGTCGCACCGAACGCATCAACGGCAAAACCCGCAAGAGCACCTTGCACATTGCCTGACCTGCACGAATAGTGCCGCCATCGATGGTGAACAAGACCCCTCAGGGCGCGACGGTTACCCGATCGCGCCCCGTTTGATTTCCGTCAACTTCTCCACCTCCGGACGATCCCGATAAAACGGGTCGATCGGATAACACCCCGACACCATTCCGTTGCGCGGCGCGGTCGTGCAATCGCTGAACGTTCGGCAAATGCGCTTGGATTGCAGCGCCCTCCCCGCCAAAATATCCGCGGGCATCTCCGGGTATGACAGAACCATGCGTCCCAGCCCGATAAAATCGGCCTGCCCGCCTTGAACCACCGCCTGGCCCACGTGCGGCAGCCATTCCTGCAAGCACGAATAACCAGAACCTACAAAGGACATCTGTGGGAAGCGCGCCTTCAACTCCGCCGCAGCAGCAATCTGCCGCGCCACACCCA
>CAZMMI010000067.1:2816-5357 GCA_964567255.1 uncultured Anaerolinea sp. | reverse complement strand
TTGAATCCCCATGATGATCTCCCGCGCCAGCCGGGTGCGATTTTCCAGGCTGCCCCCATAGCGCCCCGGGCGCTCCACTGCCGAGAGGAACTCGTGCAGCAGATACCCGTGACAGTGCTTCACGTCCACAAAATCAAAACCCGCTTCCTGGGCCAGCACCGCCGCGCGGATGTAGTCCTGCACCAGTTCTTCCAGTTCGCCGTCCGAAAACACTTTTTCCGAAGGGATGGGCAGCCCAAAACGCGGATTGAGCAGCGGGTGGTCGTAAGCCAGGCGCGGTTCCAACATCTTGCCGTTGGGACGGCAGAAGCGGCCCGAGTGGGTCAACTGCAAACCGATCACCAGCCCTTCGCTGCTCCCCGTTGCCTCGCAATGACTTTTCACCAGGGTGTCCCGCAGATACACCAACCCCGCCAGGGTTTCCGGCGCAATCACCAATTGGTTGGGGTTGGCTCGCCCATCCGGGCGCACCGCGGCAGCCTCGCCGCCCCACACCAGTTTGGCCCCGCTGGCCCCAAAATTCCGCCAGCGCCGCAAGGTCAGATCAGAAGGATTCCCGTCCGGCTGCGCGTCCCAACCTTCCATCGGCAGCACCGCGAAGCGATTGCCAATGTTCAGACCGTCCACCGCCAACGGTTGCGCCAACGGTGATTTTCCTGGCTCAGCCAGCATTGCGTCAAAGGGCAAATCGATGCCATTCTTCGCCAGGTAAGCCTGGAAATCGGCGATCGTCTTGAAAGAAGCAGGTTTGCGGTAATTCATCCTATTTCTTGGCGCGAGCTTCTTTGATCCAGGCAATCATGTTCGCCAGGTTCGGCCCCACCGTGGAGAAATCCCCGCTGGCCAGCATCGCTTTGGAAATCAATGCGCTGCCAATCCCCAGGCAAGCCGCGCCTGCGCCGATCCACTTGTTCACATTGTCCTGAGTCGGCTCCACCCCACCGGAAGGCATCAGCTTGGCCCACGGCAGCGGACCCAGCACCGCCTTGATTAACTCCACACTGGGTGGGAAGATTTTGATGATCTCGCAGCCGGCTTCTTCCGCGTTAGAAATCTCGGTCGGTGTAGCGGTTCCGGGCATGTAGGCAATCTTGCGCCGGTTGCACAGTTTGGCCACCTCAGGGTTGAAGTTGGGGCTAACGATGTAGTTGGCCCCATGCGCAATAAACAGCGCCGCCGTGGGTGCTTCCAGCACCGACCCCACCCCAAAAATCAGGCTGGGATTGGCCTTGCGGAAGTGTTCCACCATTCCGCTGAAGACCCCCAAAGCCCCCTCGCCGCGGTTGGTGAACTCAATGCACCGCGCCCCGCCGGAGGCAATCGCTTCCGCCGCCGCGATGGCCTTTTCCAGGTTGGGCGTGTAAAACAAAGGCACGACCCCGTCCGAAAGAACAGTCGTATAGAAATTCAGTCGTTCTACAGCAGGCATGGCATTCTCCTTACAGGCGGCGGAGATGAAATCCGCCGTCCACATGAATGATTTCGCCGGTGGAATAGGGCAAGGCCCCTTCGGCGATGGCAACAACGGCGCGAGCCACATCTTCCGCCTTCCCCCAGCGGGAAAGCGGCAGCAGCCCGCCTTCAATCATCCGGTCATATTTTTCCTGCACCACGGCAGTCATATCCGTCTCAATGATCCCCGGGCGCACCTCGTACACCAAAATTCCATGCGCCGCCAGCCGGTCGGCGAACAGGGCGGTCATCATCCCCATCCCCGCCTTCGATAGGCAGTATTCCCCGCGCGAGGTGCTGCTGGTCGTCGCGCTGGTCGAGCCAATATTGATAATCATCGCCGGGGCGCCGTCTGAGCGGGTTGGTCGCCCAATCATCCAGCGAGCCACCGCCTGAGTGAGAAAGAACGGCCCCTTGAGGTTGGTCGCCAGCACCTCGTCATAGCTTTCTTCACTCATTTCCAGCAAATCGGCTCGCACCCGCGGAGCCATCCCGGCGTTGTTCACTAACAAATCGATTCCCCCAAACGCCGCCAGCGTCTCTTCGACCAAACGTTCACGGTCTGTCGCCAGGCTGATGTCGGCTTGAATGGCCTGCGCCGTGCCCCCCGCGGAGCGGATGGTTTGCACGGTCTCCTCCGCCGCCTGCGCCCCGCTGCGATAGTTAACCGCCACACGCCAGTCCTTTTCAGCCAGGCCCAATGCAATCGCCCGGCCAATCCCGCGGCTGCCCCCGGTGACCAATGTCACTTTAGTCATGCAGCACCTTATACAGCGCTTCCAGGAAGAAATACTCGCCCCACATCACGCTTTCATCCACCCCCAGGCCTTTGCGTTGGTGGTACATCCCATGCTTGAGGATGCCCTCCCAGCCCGGGGTCTGGTCTGCCAGGAACTCCGGCGTGCACAGCGTGTCCAGAATCTGGAGCGCATAATCTCGATATAACCTCGCCCGGCCCCAGTCATGAGTCAGCTTCGCCAGGTTCAACAGCCCCGAAGCCGCAATCGCCGCCGCCGAGCTTTCGTAAGGATAAGCCGGGTTGGGTTCGTCCCAATCGTTGGGCGGAACACCGTGCGCGGGCGTGCGCTC
>CAZMMI010000067.1:0-2716 GCA_964567255.1 uncultured Anaerolinea sp. | reverse complement strand
CCGGGTTGGGTTCGTCCCAATCGTTGGGCGGAACACCGTGCGCGGGCGTGCGCTCAATATAGAAGCGAGCGCAAGCCTCCGCAGTCTCCAAAAAGCGTTCATCTCGGGTCAATCCGTAGACCGTCCCAAAACCATACAGCGCCCAGGCTTGCCCGCGCGCCCAGGCTGCATCGGCCCGCCAGCCCTGCTGTGTGCTTTGCCGCAGAAACTCCCCACTCTGCAAGTCAAAAATCCCTTCGTGGGCCGTGCTGCCGTCGCCGCGCACCAACACGCGGCGGGTGGTCAGGCAGTGCCGGGTTGCAACAGACTCAAGCGCTGCGTCTTTGCTTTGCTGCGCGGCGTAAAAGACAATGCCCACATTCATCATAATATCGATGAACAGGCTGTCTTCCGCCAGGAACGAGCGCATGTACTGCCCCTTCTCTTTGAAGCGCAAGCCCATTGTTCGCCCGGCCTGGATCAGCACGTCGTTCAAGGTCGGATCTCCGCTCAGGTCGTACCAGCGCTTGTAGGTCGACCAAAACAAAAAGCCCAGGTCATGCACATTTCGATCCAGCTTACGCGGCTCGATCAGGCGGCTGTAATGCTCTGCCCTTGTCCGCCATTCTTCCTCCCCGGTATGCTGATAAAGCAACCACAACTGCCCGCCCAAGAACCCCTCGCACCAGTTCGTCCAGCTCTCGCCATCCAAATTCCACTTACCAGCACGGGTGTACATGGGAAACTGGTCGGGGTGCTGGGTCACCAGGCGGTCCAATTGGCCCGCCGCGAAAATAAAGGCCTCTTCATAGCGTGGATTGATGCAGGGTTCAGCCATCATTTTTCCTATCGAGGTGATTGGATTAACAACAATTTTAGCACAGGACTCAAACCGCAAAATTGGGCAGGTACGCGCCCATCTCCACCAGTCGCTGTTGCAAAGCCCGGACGGGCACCCCCCGCGGATCGCAGCCTTTTTCGCAAGCCAGGGCCGCCGCCATCCCCGCCGCCTGCCCGGTGATATAGCAGCCCGGCATCACCCGCAGCGAGCTTTGCATGTAGCGGTCCGTGGATACACAGCGCCCCGCCACCAGCCCGTTCTCCAGGCCCTTGGGCAGCAAGATGCCGAACGGAATCCCATAATTCTCGCCAGGCTTGTAACGCAGGGTAGTATGATCTTTTTCGAAAGCTTTGAAATCGGCCTCAGAAGAAGTCGCGGCGTGAACATCCACGTTGTAAGAATAGCGCCCAATCTCATCGGCAAAGACGGCCCGTTCCTCAAAATGGCGCAGTTCCAACACAAAATCGCCCAAAATGCGCCGCGACTCGCGGATGCCCGGCAGCATGCCCGTGCCTACCAGGTGCATCGACTCGAAGCCATTCTGCACGTACTGGCGGTAATAGACCTCATACTCCTCAACGATTTTGCGCCCCAATAGCAGCGCCTCGGTCAGCGAGCGCTCATCGGTCGCGTCCACCCCAAACATGTGTCCAATGTTCCCGCCCCCCATGCCCGGCCCAACGTGCCAGATGCCCGGCAGATGCCAGTCCTCCTGGGTAAAAACCTTGTCGCGGAAGGCATCCTCCAGGCGAAACTTCTGGTGCTGCGTCAGCGCGTTGACCCGCTCCCAATCAATGTTCGCCCACAGGCTGCACAGCGTCCCCGGCATCATGCGCCCTTGCGCGTCACCCTTCTCAAACTCCACTCCCGCCCAGGCCGCCAGGTCGCCGTCCCCGGTCGCATCGATATACACCCGCGCCCTCACGGCAAACAACCCGCTTTTGCCTGCGCAAACAACGTGCTCGATTCGGCCGTTTTGCGCCTCCACCCCAATCATCTGCGTCAGGAATGAGAACCCAAATCCGGCCTCCGCTGCCATCTGGTCATACACCCGCTTGAGGTCTTCCACGTTGATCGAAATGCTCAGGTCCGGGCGGTCATCAGCCAGCGCCCGCCGCGCCTTCAACCTGGAATACACCTCTTCGCCAAAACCCGCCGCCAAAAAGTGCACCCCGTCGCTGAATTGCATGAACGCCGGTACCAGCGCCGCCGTGCCCATACCTCCAAAGCAGCCCTGCCCCTCCACCAGGAACACCCGGCAACCCTGGCGTGCCGCCGTCACTGCCGCGGCCATGCCCGCCGGGCCGCCCCCCGCCACAAACACATCCACCTCATGCCGCACCGAAATCGAACGGGTAAACTCAAGAGAGTCCATACTGCTCCTTTCAGGCCAACCAAACCGCAGCCTCTATGAAAATTGTACACCATCCCACAAGCCGCTTCCCCCCGCCGGTTGCGCCTCTTCGTAGCGGCACGGGGAAAAGCAAATTCCACCTCCATCACCACGCAACCCCCGTGCCTCTTTCTCGCCATCTCCCGCCTGTGCTTCAACTGGGCTCAAGGCCCACAAACACTTCCAACAGGAAACCCTGGCCCCCGCGAACTGAGCAAGGGTTTTTAACCGGCGCGGAGCAAGCCCCCGCTATGCTACAATACAAATGAAACCTTATTCGTAACTGCTCAGAGGGTGGAAAAAACTGAATTTTCGACGTGTGTGTGGTGCGAAGCACCACACACACGTCGAAAATTCAGGCTTCCTCTGCCTCTGGTTGAGTAGTTACCCCTATCCAAAAACCATGAGGAACCCCATGCCCCACACCAAAATCACCGTCATCGGCGCAGGCAGCGCCAGCTTTGGCCTGAACACCATCGGCTCTTTGATGAAAAGCAAGAAAC
>CAZMMI010000066.1:0-16849 GCA_964567255.1 uncultured Anaerolinea sp. | reverse complement strand
GCAGGTTGGGGGTAATATCCTCCCCCACCTCGCCATCCCCGCGGGTCGCGCCCTGTACGAACAATCCGTCGCGATACGTCAACACCACGGTCAACCCGTCGATCTTCGGCTCCACCACGAAATCCGCCTCGCGCACGCGCTCGTCCAGTTTGGCGATGCGCTCCACCCAGGCTTTCAGGTCGTCCACCCCAAAGCAGTTGGCCAGACTCAATACCGGCGCGGGGTGGCGCACCTTGGCAAACTTCTCCGAAACAGTTCCCCCCACCCGCTGGGTGGGCGAATCGGGCGTAACCCACTCGGGGTGCTCCGCCTCAATCTGCTTCAAACGAGCCAACAGCCGGTCATATTCCACATCGCTGATCACCGGCGCGTCGAGCACGTGATAGCGGTAGTTGTGAAAGTTGATCTCTTGCTTGAGTTTTTCCAGTTCACCAAAAGCCATCAGGTCCATAGCACCTCACTTGTCGCCGAGTCACAGGGCAGATTGCGTCTCCCCGATTATACGCTGAATCGCCCGGCTGTTTTACTAGACGACAAAATTTCGGCTTCTGTGAACTGAGCAAGGGCTTTAGCCCGCGCGACCATAGACAACCCCGAAAACTTTTCGCAAATCTGCCAAAACACATTCCCGCCACGGCAGTTCGCACAGTGTTTCGCCCATAATGTTCACCAGACAATTATTCACAAACGCGATTTAAGTTTACTTATGAACCCTTATTTCCTATAATCTTAATGCGGAAGCACGATCCGCACCCCCTCCGATTCACTGACTCCCCCCGGGATAGGTGAACGATAAGGCATGGAGAGCAATTTCCATACTCGCCGTTGCGCAAAGGAGGACGATTCTGGTTTGTCGTTCAAATCAGATAGTCTAGCTTTGCGCCGTTTGCTTAAAACGGCCAGTAAGGAGGCTCTGCTCCTATATTTCCCCAAATCATCTTCCATTGACCTACACCAATTTCCGATTTCTGATCGAGGAGGTTTTCTAGGTTCATTGGGAATCGGCGTGGCGAGACCCGCATTTTGGGGTGTGAAGGCGGCTTCGCCGCCTTCACACCCCAAAATGCGGAACTTACCACGGCAACTCCCAGAGAGCCAGAATAATGCGACTCGCGAATCTTCTGTATCGGTGCTAAAATTTTCACATCCCCATCATCATCCAGAGAGGAACCATGAAATACGATAACCGCGAAGACATCCTGCAACTCACCCCCTTATGGACCGGCGAGCGTTTCGACAATGGCCGCCCGCGCATCCCCGAGGACATCCTGCGCCGCTTCCGGGTCGTTACCACCGAAGAGGCCTGGGGCGTGCTTTGGGATCAAGGCTACAAGTATCAGTTCCAGGGCGATTGGAAAGTTTCGCAGCCGGGAAAAATTCTGGTGGGCCGCGCTGTCACCGCTGTCATGGTGCCCAAGCGCCCCGACCTGGATACTACCCTCCTGGATTACGGGCATAACGTGGAAGGGCGCAAAGGTTTCTTCAACTCCTGGCCCCTCGAAACAATGGTGGAAGATGATGTCCTGGTAGTGGACCTGTTCGACAAAGTCTACGGCGGCACTTACGTCGGCGGCAACCTGTCCACGGCCATTTCGCGGCGCACCAAGCGCGGCGGCGCCGTGATTTGGGGTGGCATCCGCGACGTGCAGCAGGTCATGGAAATCGACAACATTCAAATATATTACCGCGGCAACGACCCCACCCCCATTTGGGACGTGACCTTGACCGGCTTCAACGTGCCCTGCCGCATCGGCAACGCCATCTGCATGCCCGGCGACCTGGTCCTGGGCACCCCCGCCGGGGTCATTTTCGTTCCGCCGCACCTGGCCGAGATTTGCTGCGTGCGGGCCGAGAAAGTCAACGTGCGCGATCGCTTTGGCCTGCAGCGCCTGCGCGAAGCCAAATACACCACTGCGCAAATCGACTCGATGTGGTCCGATGAGATCTGGGCCGACTTCCACGAGTGGCGCAAGGACAACACCCCGCCGGAATACATGCATCTCGACTGGACCAACGAGGAAGAAGAGATGCGCAAACGCCAAACCGGCCCCACCATCGCGTAAGAATAACCGCAAGCACAACAGCCGTGACAGGTTTTGAAAACCTGTCACGGCTGTTCTTTTTCAGAAGGGCGCAGCTCGATTCTGGCTCATTCTTTCGCTTTTTTCTACCGCTGCGCCCCTACCACATCCATTCGCGTGCATTCGCGCCATTCGCGGAAAAATTTCTTCTCTTCTTTATTCGTGTAATTCGTGGAGACTCCTCTTTCTCTTCTCATTCGCGTTTATTCGCGTGAATTCGCGGACAGTTTCTTTCTCCGCTATAATTCTCTCACCTCACCCCAAAGGAGACTCCCATGAAAATTCTCTTCATCGGCGGCACCGGCCTCATTTCCTCGGCCTGCTCCGACCTGGCCCTCCAGCGCGGGCACGAGCTGACCCTGCTCAATCGCTCCGCCTCCACCCAATACCCCGCCCCCGCCGGGGCAACGCTGGTCACCGCCGACGTGCGCGCCGATGAAGCCGCCGTCAGCCAACTGCTCTCCGCACAGCATTTCGATGTGGTCGTCGATTGGATCGCCTTCACCCTCGCCGACATCGAGCGCGACCTGCGACTTTTCTCCGGCAAAACCGATCAGTTCGTTTTCATCAGCTCCGCCAGCGCCTACGAGAAACCGCCATCCCATTACATCGTCACCGAAGAAACGCCCCTGGCCAACCCCCACTGGCAGTATTCGCGCAACAAGATTACCTGTGAGCAGCGCCTGATGGACGAATACCGCCAAAACGGATTCCCCGTCACCATCATCCGCCCGTCCCTCACCTACGGCCCCTCCCAGATCCCCCTGTGCGTGGGCAGTTGGAACCACCCCTACACCATTATCCAGCGCATGAAAGAGGGGCTCCCCGTCATCGTCCCCGGAGACGGCGCCTCCCTGTGGACCGTCACCTGGAACGGCGACTTCGCCGTCGGTCTGCTGGGGCTGTTTGGCAATCCCGCCGCCCTGGGAGAAGCCTTCCACATCACCTCCGACGAAGTCCTCACCTGGGATCAAATCTACCAGGAGACCGCCTGCGCCATCGGCGTGGCCCCCAACCTGGTGCACATCCCTTCAGAACTCATCGCTGCCTACGACCCGAATATGTGGGGCAGCTTGATCGGCGACAAAGCTCACAGTGCCGTCTACGACAACAGCAAGATCAAGCGCTTCGTGCCCGAATTTGACGCGAAAGTCACCTGGGCCGAAGGCGTGCGCCGCTCGCTGGCCTGGTTCGAGGCCGACCCCGCCCGCCGCACCATTGACCAGCCCGCCAACGAGACCTGGGACCGCATCATCGCAGCCTACCAGAAAGCCTTCCCGCCCAAAGACTAACCAGCCGCCTTCTTTCGCAAGGCAAGCAAACTGGCCACGAACCCGATCATCAGGATACCCGCGCCGCTCAGGAACGGGTATCCTGCGTTCAAATCAAACAACCATCCCGCCCCAAGCGGCCCAATCACCCGCCCCAGGCTCGCCGCGGCGCTGTTCAAGCCCATCACCGCGCCTTGGTGCTCTCCGGCAAAAGTTGAAATATGCGCGTTCATCGCCGGACCCATGAGTGCCAGCCCAAGACAGAGAATACTGACCGCGATCATCATCGTGACAAAATTCGTCGCCGCCAGGATGCCCGCCATCCCTAACGCTCCCACCAGCAGCCCGCCGCTGATCACCACCCGTTCTCCCACCCATTTTGTCAGGCGCTCGGTCAACAAGCCCTGCGCCAGGATCATGATGCCGCCTATCACCATCCACAACCAACCCACCTGGGCGGTGTCAAAGGCCAGTTGCTGGACCAGGTACAGCCCGATGGTGCTTTGAAAGTTCGCCAGCCCCACCGCCATGATGAAAATAAGTAGCAGAAGAACACCTGCCGGCCCGACCAGCACAGCTCGCGCCGCTGCCAGGTTAAAGCCCTTTCTTTCTCTGCTTTGGGCAATCTTCTCCTGCGCCTCCGGTAAAATCAAAGCTACCAAAATTAATGCCAGCGCAGCCAACCCCGAACCCAGGAAAAATGGAAACGAGAACGAGTCAGCGGACAGCCAGCCGCCCATCAACGGCCCCAGCACCACACCCGCCCCCATCGCCGCGCCCAACTTGCCCATTCCGCCGCTGCGTTCTTTCTCCGGCGCGTTATCGCCGATATAAGCCATCGCCGTCGGCATGGTGGCCGAAGAAAGGATACCCGACAGCACCCTGGCAAAGAACAACATGGGGAAGGTTTTCGCCAATCCAAACAGAAGCAGCGCCACGGCATAGCCTAGAATCCCCAGTATCAAAATCGGCTTGCGCCCCACCCGGTCCGAGGCAATGCCCCACAGCGGGGCGAAGATGAGCTGCATGAGCGCATAACTGGAGGTCATCCAGCCCATCTCCTTCCCGCCTGCACCCAACTGGGTGATCAAGAAGGGCATCACCGGCATGACCATGCCGTAGCCCAACATGACCACCAGCAAGGTGAAGCTCAAAATCCACACGTTCTTTTGCGTCGTGTTCATGGTTTGCCTTTTCAATTGTCTGCGCCAGCCCCATGCTAAAGCGTTACCATCCCCGCATTCCCATCCACGGTGATCATCTGCCCGTCGCGAATGCGCTTTGTTGCTACGCCCGTGCCCATCACCGCCGGGATGCCGTACTCACGGGCCACGATGGAACCGTGCGAGAGCGGCCCGCCGATGTCGGTGACCACTGCCGAGGCCATGGCAAACAACGGCGTCCAGGCCGGGGTGGTCGTGCCCGCCACCAGCACATCGCCGGGTTTCATCTTGCCAAAATCTTCCGGCCCGTGCAGCACACAAGCTGGGGCGCTCACCTTGCCCCCGCCGGCCGCCACGCCTTTCAAGGCATGCGAACTCTGGTTCGCATCCGTCTCGGCCAGCAACGCAGATGTATCGATGCCCATATATTTTTTCTTCATCGGGATCATCGATGGCGGTGAACTTTTCCTCGCCCGCCGGTCAAATGCTTTCCGCTCTTCCACCTCTCCCTGCATACTGCCGCCTGAAAGACCTGCCAGCCAGGCTTGGATCTCACCTTTCTGCAGCCAGAAAATATCCTCGACCTGTGCCAGCACGCCAGCCTGCGCCATGCGCCCGCCAAGCTCAGCGAGCATGGCCCTCAACGCCGGGTAGCCCAGGCCAATCTCCGCCAGGGCATCCTCGCGTATCTCCGCCAAGGACTGCCCCCAATTGAGTGCTTTCCGAAACACCCAACCTTTCAATCCCTTTGCTTGCCCCAGTGTCGACGCCGAAAGCTGCATGCGCGCTTCTTCGGCCTTGCGCTGCCGCTCGTAAGGATTTGCACCCTCACCTCTGAGATACATTTTTATGGACTCGATCATCGGCTCGGGATGGTCACCGGGTAAATCGGAAGCGAAGTCTAACTGGAAAACAGGGTAACCAAAACGCTGCAAATGCTGATCAAAGCGCTCGCAAAACTCCTTCCAACCAGCCGCAGAAACCCCGGAGAGGGAATCGCGATCCTGCAAAGCCTGGACAATCTGGCTGGTTTCCATCGACAGGAAGGCCTCGCGTAGTTCACCCTGCTCCCCCATCCAGCCGGCCAGGTCGAACAATGATTTTTCTCCCTGAACCGCCAGAGTATCCCAGCCCATCAGCAGAGTCTCTACCGGGGGCATACCCTCCTTGCGCACCCAACGGTTATACACTATCCTCAGCGTTCCCTCTGAACCGGCGGCATTCCCCATGGTGGCGAACAACAATGTGCCAACGTAGGCCATGACATTGCCAACCAATGCCTGGATGTTATTCCAAAGTTCTGCGGAAGTTTGCGCCGTAAAATCCATTTTCTTGTACCGTTCCACCTGTGTCCTGTACTTTGGGAGGGCGATGTCCCGCCAAAAAGGCACTGCCTCGCGGACCAACCGCGGGTAAGCAGGTAACATGGTCAAAATCCACCACCAGGTCCGTGCCGAAAAGTTGACCCCCATATAAGCATAACGATTGATCGAGGTATAGTAATCCTCCGGCAAAACCGGCCGAGATTTGATGAGAGCCTCGCCAACCGAAACCATCTCCTTTCCTAATGCGTCAATTCCCAGGGTATCAAACAGCGGGCTCATTGGGCTGGGAAGTAAATCCACCAGCCCGCCTCGCATATACGTCCCTTTAGGCTTCGGCGGCGTCCAATCCAGCGGTTCATCCGGCAGCGCCGTGATGGGCCGGGCCTGGACGATGGCAAACTTGCCGCCTGCCAGCGTCCATTCCACATCCATCGGCATGCCGTAGTGCGTTTCGATCTTTACGCCCAACGCGCACAACTCCGCCGCCTGCGCATCGTTAAGCACAGGCCGCCCTTGTTGTTCCGCCGCTACGGGCCGATCTTCGGTTCCGCTTTCTGTGCGAACGGTCATGACCTGCTTGTTGGAAGTCTCGCGCTTCAGCACTTGCCCGCTGGCCTTATCTACCATCAATGTGTCTGGCGTCACCGCCCCGCTCACCAGCGCTTCACCCAACCCCCAGGTAGCGTTGATCACAGCCTCGCCGCGCTTGCCATTCACCGGGTTGGCCGTGAACATCACTCCCGCCGCGTCCGCCGCTACCAGTTCCTGCACCACCACCGCCAGCGCCACATTGTTGGGGTCAATCTCCTGCCTGGCCCGGTAGCCAATGGCCCGTGCCGTCCACAGGCTGCCCCAGCAGCGCTTCACCGCCTCCAGCACAGCTTCCACCCCGCGGATATTCAAATAGGTGTCCTGCTGCCCGGCAAAGGAGGCATCCGGCAGGTCCTCTGCCGTAGCCGAAGAACGCACCGCAACCGGCTTGTCTGCCCCCATCCCTGCATATCGCGCGCGGATTTCTTCCGCCAGTTCCACCGGCACCGCTCCCCCCTCAAACAAGACGCGGATCTGCGCGGAAGCCCCCTCAAGCGCAGCCGGATTGGACAGGTCGATCCCGGTCATTGCAGCCAGAATAGGCTCCTGGAGCCGGTTGGCCTCCACAAAATCCCGGTATGCAGCCGTGGTTACGTGGAATCCATCCGGCACAGGTAAACCCGCCCGGATCAGCTTAGCCAGGGACATGCCCTTGCCGCCTACATTTTCCAACGTGGCGGCAAAATCAGACAGTGGCAGTACATAAGTTTGCATTCTAACCTCCCGAATTCATGAGCGACCATAGGTCGCTTTTGTAGGCAAAATAAAAGGGGCTTTCCCCTCTCATGCTACGTCCCTCAACCGGGCATGTAGCGCTGCTTGACTGGAATCTCCACGCTGCATCACACCCAAAAGGATTAAATCAAAAACTTCGATGAGCATTTCCGCAGGTGTCCCGGTGGGGCGTGTCGTATAAATCACATTCGACATGGTACTGATCAAAAGCCTGGCCGCCAGCAGCGGATTGACCTTACGAAAACTGCCTTCGACAATCCCCTGCTCAATCACGCTGCGGATTAAATCCTGGTAGGTGTAGCGCATTTGCATCACCCGCTGTTGGCTGTGCATACCCAGTTTTTGCGCTTCCATCGTGATTTGCATGAAGAATTCCTTTTTCTGCAAGATGATCTCTAATTCAAACTTCAAGATCTTGTGCAATTTTTCAATGGCCGGAAGGTTCTGTCTGGAAATTTCCAGCGCGCCGCCGTACATGCTTTCCATCTCCTCTTCCACGGCAAACAGCAGTACCTCATCCTTAGAGCGGAAATAATCGTACAAGGTGGACTTGCCAATCCCAGCCGCATCTGCAATCTCACGCATGGAGGTCTCGCTGAATCCTTTTTGCATCATCACTGGCAGCGCAGCCCGAAAGACTTCATGCCTCCGGCGGTCAATTTCTTCATCTGTCAACGGGATTCCCTTGGGCATCGTTCACCTCTCAAAGCGAATAACGGTCGCTTTCATAATACAGTCATGAACGTCATTTGTCAATAGCGAACATCGGTCGCTTCGGAGCTCAACATCTTCCATCTTCGAGTACAATTAACCGAATCTCCTCTTCTCCAGGATCCATTCCCCATCATGTCCTTGCGCCGCTTTTACCAAAACCTCAAAACTCAATTCCGCAACTTACCTGAAGGCTGGTCCATTGCGCTGAGATTAATTTTCTGTCTGAGTCTGACCGCATTGCTGATCACCGACAAAACCCGCGGGATGATCGGCTGTGGACTGGTGGCCCTGGTTGTGAGCATTTACTCATTCGTTGCCGCCTACCAGGGTAAGATGAAAGAGTACACCAGGGTGGCCTATGGGTTCGGCGCGTTTTGCCTTCTGATCAGCTTGGTGGGCTTTACTGTGTTAATCGCTTACCCGGACTCCTTCCCTCCCTCCACCGTCAGGGGCCGCATCGCCGCTGCACAGAAGAGTTCCTTCAACGGAAAATTGGACCTTTCCAAAAAGGAGCTGAAAGAAATCCCGCCTGAAGTATGGGAGATACCCAACATTGCCAGCCTGGATTTGAGCGGGAACCTCCTGACTGAAATCCCCCCTGATATCGCCCGCATGGAAAACCTCACCTACCTGATTCTCTCGGACAACCGCCTGGAAAGCCTTCCACCAGAGATTGGCAGCCTGCCCCACCTTTCCGTCCTGGATGTAACCGGCAATCGCCTGACTGCCTTGCCCCCCGAAATCGGTCAACTGAGCCAATTGCGCTCCCTCTCCGCATTCGACAACCAGATCACCACCCTGCCCGCCCAAATTGGCGACCTCGCCCAATTGGAAAAGCTGGTCCTTTCACACAACCAGATCAACCACCTACCACCCGAAATGGGCGGCCTAAACAGCTTGGGTTATCTCTACCTCAACCAAAACCAACTCACCGACCTGCCCGCCGAGCTGGCGGATCTGCCCAAACTGGAGATGGTCACTTTGGACGATAACCCCCTCGGGTTCCAGCCCGAGGCCGTAGACCGGCTGCGCGAACACGGCATCCATACCATCTACCACCCCTCGCCCACCCCAACCAATCTCGGGCGCTAATCTCCGGCACGTTCTATTATTCTACGTGAGCCGGTCCCCCCACCCGCGCGCTGAGCACCTGCTGAACCCCGGGCAAATGTGCCAGGCGGCTGGCCAACTCGGCAGCATGTTCAGCCAGGCACAGCTTCCATCTTCGATTACAATTACCTCAATCTCCTATTCTCCAGGATCCATTCCACATCATGCCCTTGCGCCGCTTTTTCCAAAACCTCAAAACTCGCCTCCGCAACTTGCCTGAAGGCTGGTTCATTGCGCTGAACACAATTTTCTGGCTGGGTCTGGCGGCCCTCCTGCTCACCGATAAAATCCGCCTGATGGTTGGCGTTGGGGTGATGATGCTAGCGTTCAGCATTTACATATTTGTTGCCGCCCACCGGGGTGAGATGAAAGAGCACACCAACCTGGCCTATGGGTTCGGCGTGGTTTGCGTCCTGATCAGTCTAGGGAGCTTTACCTGGCTAATCGCTGACCCGGACTCCTTCCCTCCCTCCACCGTCAGGGGCCGCATCGCCGCCGCCCAGAAGAGTTCCTACCACGTAAGTTTAGACCTATCCCAAAAAGGCTTGAAAGAGGTCCCACCCGAAGTGTGGGAGATACCCAATATTTCCAGCCTGGATTTGAGCGGGAACCGGCTGACCGAAATCCCCCCCGAGATTGCCCGCCTGGAAAATCTCACCTCCCTGCGGCTATCGGATAATCGCCTGGAGAGTTTGCCGCCCGAGATTGGCAGCCTGCCCGATCTTTCAGTGCTGGATGTAACCGGTAATCGCCTGACTGCCTTACCCCCCGAAATCGGCAATCTCACTGCCTTGACCATACTGGACCTATCCGATAACCGCCTGACCGCGCTGCCCGCCGAAATCGGTCAACTGAGCCAATTGCGCTTCCTCACCGCATTCGACAACCAGCTCACCACCCTGCCCGCCCGAATTGGCAACCTCGCCCAATTGGAAGGGCTGGCCCTTTCACGCAATCAAATCAACTACCTGCCCGCCGAAATGGGCGGCCTAAACAGCTTGGGTTATCTCTACCTCAACCAAAACCAACTCACCGACCTGCCCGCCGAACTGGCGGATCTGCCCAAACTGGAGATGGTCACTTTGGACGACAATCCCCTTGGATTACAGTCCAAGGCCGTAGACCGGCTGCGCGAACACGGCATCCGTACCATCTATCACCCCTCGCCCACGCCAACCCCTAAGCGCTGACCTCCTGCACCACAGCGTCCACCAGCCGGTCCACCACCGCCGCCACCGGCGGGGTCAGGCCGATGCCCGTCTCCAGACTCTGCGGTTGCACGCCAAACACCACCACTCGCTCGGGGTAAATCCCTGTCAACTGGGCCGTCAGCATCAGCTCGGGCAGGCCAATCTCGTGCGGCGAAGTCTTCAAGGCCAGGTATGCCGGCACCTGCTCATTCTCCATGCGCAGGATCGCCCCGGGCTCCTTGCCAAAGTGGGCCGCATCCACCACCACCAGGTGATTGACACCCTCCAAGAATTGGAGGAGATCCAGGCCACAGGTGCCCCCGTCTTCCACCTGGACCTCCTCGGGCAGTCTTCCAGATTCTTTCAAGCGTTGGATGGTGTGGACCCCCACCCCGTCGTCCGACAGGAGCAAGTTACCCACACCTAACACCAGAATCTTGGCCATAGCCACCTAATCCATAACCGTCACGCGGGTAATTTCCTGGCCCTCCGCATCCAGGACATGCACGGCGCAAGCCATGCAGGGGTCAAAGGAGTGGATGGTACGCAGGATTTCCACCGGCATGTTCGCATCCGCCACCGGCGTGCCCACCAGGGCCGCTTCGTAAGCGCCGGGCGTGCCGTTGCCGTCTCGCGGCGAACCGTTCCACGTGGAAGGCACAATCGCCTGGTAATTGGCAATCTTCCCCTCCTTGATGTGGATCCAGTGCCCCAGCGCGCCACGCGGCGCCTCTGACCATCCCCAACCCATCGCTTCTGCCGGCCAGGTGGAAGGATGCCAGTGCTCGTTCTCGTGAATACGCAAATCGCCCTTGCCGATATTCGCTGCCAATTCCATGGTCCACGGCGCCAACTGCTCGGCCAGCACCACGGTTTCCACGCAGCGCGCCGCCACCCGGCCCAACGTGGAGAACAAAGCCGTTGCCGGAACGTTCAGCTTGGTCAACACCGCATCCACCCAGAACTTGACCCGCTCGTGCCCCGATGCGTAGGCGATCAGCATGCGCGCCAGCGGCCCAACCTCCATCGACTCTTCGCCATAGCGCGGCGCTTTGAGCCAGGAATACTTATCTTCGGTGTTGAGGAACTCGTAAGGCGGCTTGGGACCGGTATAGTTGGGAGTCGTCTCGCCAACCGACGGGTGCAGCCCCTTCGATTCATCGGCGTAAGTGAACCAGGAGTGCTTGACATGCTCGGTGATTTGAGTCGGGTCCAGCGGGTGAACGGTGCTCAAATCCCGACCCAGGATCACCCCGCGCGGGAAGAATAAGTCACCGGGGTTGTCCGGGTTAGCCCCGTCAATCAAAGGCAGATCGCCGTAGGAGAGGAAGTTGCCCAGCCCCTCGCCCAACCCGGCCCATTCCAGATAGAAAGGAGCCACGGCCAGCACATCCGGCAGGTACACCTTCTCGACGAACTCTTTTGCTTTGGCGAACAAAGACAACAGTTGGGCAATCTTATCCGCATTAATGGCCGCCTGGCTGTTTGGGTCCACCGGGATGGACATGCCTCCCACCAGGTAGGTTTGCAGGTGCGGATTCTTGGCACCCAAAATGGCGTGGGCCTTGATTACCTCGCGCTGCCAATCCAGGGCTTCCAGGTAGTGCGCCACCGCCATCAAGTTGGCCTCAGCAGGCAGTTTATACTCCGGGTGGCCCCAATAGGCGTTCCCAAAGGGCCCCAATTGCCCGCTTTGCACGAACAGTTTGATGCGGTCTTGCATGGTCTTGAAGTATGTCTCGCTGGATTTCCCCCAATCCGAGATCGACTGCGCCAGGGCAGCGGTCTTGGCTGGGTCGGCATCCAGCGCCGAAACGATATCCACCCAATCCAGGGCATGCAGATGGTAAAAGTGAACGACGTGATCCTGAATGTATTGAATGGCCTCGATGATGTTGCGGATCAGGCGGGCATTGGTCGGAATTTGAATTCCCAAAGCATCTTCGACAGCTCGCACGGAGCTGAGTGCATGTACCGTCGTTCAGACACCGCAGATGCGCTGTGTGAAGGTCCATGCCTCCCTGGGGTCACGCCCCTGCAAGATGATTTCAATGCCCCGGAACATGGTGCTGCTGCTCCAGGCCTTGGTGACTTTGCCCCCATCGACTTCCACCTCAATGCGCAGGTGGCCTTCAATGCGGGTAATCGGGTCAATGGCAACTTTGGTCATAGAACACTCCTTATCTCCGCTTGTCTCACAGACTCTTGGTCACTTCCGGCTTAGGCTCCGGGAACATGGGTAGGAAGCGTACCGCTGCGTCGAACATAATAAATCCCAGGCAGGTCAAACCGATGGAAACGGCCAACTCTGACCAGGCCGGCAGGTAGAAATCTCCGCTGAAGAACGAAAGGGTGGTATTGATGCGGTTTAAAATCAACCCGCCCATCGTGAAGACAGAAGCCCACACGATCCCGTCTAGATTTTCGCGCGTCTTGGGATCGATGAAACAGAACAGCGGGTAAAGTACTCCACCCACAATTTCGGCCAAGAACATCGCCGCCGGCCAACCACCCTTCAGCAGCAGCATGTACTTTCCACTGATGAACAACTCACCCATGCGCAGCAGAAAATATGTACCCAGCACGTAAGGGATAACTTTGGCCAGCCTGGACAGCAGGCTCAGGTTGAACTTGATTCCATACGCCCGCGCTGACAGGTACGACTCGAACACGGTCATGCCCAACCCGGCAGCGATGGCGGTCAGGTAGAAATACACCGGCAGCAGGCCCGAATACCACAATGGGTGGATTCGGTGTGGCAGAATGGTCAGCATGGTGCCGAGTGTGGATTGGTGCAATGTCGAAAGCGTCACCCCCGCGACAATCAATACGATGGTAATGCGGCGAATGATTTTCAGCGGCGCCTTCCAGCCCAGGGCTTCAAAGACTACCGGGCTGAACTCCATCGCCAGTACCGCGGTATACAGCATGACGCACCAGCCGATCTCAAACAGCGGCGAATGGATGTTCCAGTAGATCAGCAAGTGCCAGATGCGCTGTGGGAAGCCCAGGTCTACCAACAGGGTAAGCGCTGCCAGGATATAGCTGATGAACCCGGTTAAGATCGTTGGCCGCACAATGGGGTAAAACTCTTTCAGGTTGAAGATATAAACCACCGCGGCCACTGTGAAGGCTCCCGCAGCCAAACCAATACCGCTCATCATGTCAAAGCTGATCCAGATTCCCCAACCCCGCCCATCGGTCAAAGCTGTGGTGGAGTCCAGCCCGGCAAACCAGCGGTACACCGCCACCGAAAGGCCCAACGCGCCCAGCACCCACAACAGGATCATGCCTGGGCCGATCGGATAATGGCGCAAACGGATTTGTCCCATGCGCAGTGTCATCTCAGCCCTCCTTCTCCGGCTTCTTGCCGTTGGCTGCTTTGATCTTCTCCCGCCGGCGGGTGAACTGGTGAATCGCCGTGCTCAAGGTCGCGACCGTCACCACCACCCAGGGCACCGCCTTCATATAAGGCCAGGTAAGATCCGGCAGCGAGCGATTGTCCAGTTCGGGAAAGCCCAGCTTGGCGAAGTCGATATGCGAGATATACAGCATGGTCGTGCCGCCGGCTTCAGTCTCGCCATAAACGTGCTTCAAGTATATGGGACTCTCGTCAATGCGCTGATGAGCAATCGAAAGCATCCCACCGCGCTTGCCCGAAATCAATGCGCCCGTCGGACAGACCTCGCTGCAAGCCGGTTCTTGACCCTTGGCCTGGCGGTCGGCACAAAAATCGCATTTTTGGATGAGGGGCAGCGGCTCGGGCCACCGTGCTTTGGGAACACCAAACGGGCAGGCCGCCATACAGTACCGGCAGCCGATGCAGCGATCGGAATGGTATACCACCGGGCCGCTGGAGGTCTTTTCCAGAGCAGCCACCGGACACACCGAAACGCAAGCCGGTTCAATACAGTGCATACATTGATCTTTAACAAAGGAAATGCCGTCGTTACCCTTATACAATCGGATGATCGTCCAGGTATCCGCGCTCAAATCCTTGGGCATATCATACAACTTATCACCATCGAATTCGGGTGGCAGGTTGGAGCGCTGCTTGCAAGCATTCTGACAGGCCCGGCAGCCCACGCACTTGGTCGTATCGTACAGCATCGAGAAGCTGTCTGCTGCTTCGCTCGGGACCGGCGCGGCCACAACCTGGGCATTTGGAAGCACCAGAGCCCCCAGCCCCGCCCCCGCCGATTTTAGAAAATCTCTCCGGCTGATTGGCATGGCTTTACCCTCCCGCTACCCTTTCTTTTCGGCAGATTCTTCGGCTTCTTCGGCTTCTTCGTGCTCAACCTCTTCCTCCTCGCCCACCTCCGGGTTGGAGCTTCTCCGTCCGGTCATGGTCGAGTAAGCAAACGCGCCTACCGCGCCGGCGATCAACCCCAGCGTGCCACCGGTGATAGCCGCGCCCTCGGGTGTCACCTCGCGCACCACGTTGTCTGTGGAGGGGTAGGTAAGCGGCGGAGTGGCCTCCTGCAACTTGATCGGCTCGTAAGTCGGCCAATCCCAGAATCCCGGCTCTGAGCAGCCAATGCACGGATGCCCCGCGCCAATAGGCCAGTTAGTGCCGTCGTTATAGCGCACCGCCGGGCAGTTGTGCGAGCTGATGGGGCCCTTGCAGCCCATCTGGTACAGGCACCAGCCCGCCCGGTGACCCACATCCCCCCATGCGCGAACGAATTCGCCAGCGTCAAAGTGCCCCCGGCGCTCGCAGTTGTTGTGGATCAAATGCCCAAAGGCAAACAGCGGACGATGCAGGCTGTCCATCTCCGGCAGCGCCCCAAAGGTCAGGAAGTGCACCACCGTAGCAGTCAAATTCACCGGGTTCATCGGGCAGCCGGGAATGTTGAGCACCGGCTTATCTTTCACCAGGTCCATCACCCCAACAGCGCCGGTGGGGTTGGGGCTGGCCTTGGGCAGTCCGCCAAAAGTGGCGCAGTTTCCCACCGCCACCACCGCCACGGCGTTGGCCGCAGCCTCTTCCACCAGGGCCACCGATGACTTTCCGCCGATGCAGCAGTACACCCCATTGTCCGCTGGAGAAATCGAACCTTCCACCACCAACAGATACCCGCCCGCCTGGATCGTGGCCTCTTTGGCCTCTTCCGCCCGGCGTCCAGAAGCGGCCATGATCGTCTCATGGTAATCCACCGACAGCACATCCAAAACAATCTCCGCAGCGGTGGGATTGGACGAGCGCAGGAAGGCTTCACTGCACCCGGCGCAGTCCTGAAGTTCCAGCCAGATCACTGGCAACCGTTTGGGGGTTGCCAGTGCCTCCTCAATCATTGCCGAGGCTCTCTTTGGCAATGCCAACGCAGCCGTCATCATCCCGCAAAAAGCGAGAAATTCGCGGCGTGATACCCCTCTCTTGGAGAGCGCTTGCTCAAGACTGGTTCCCTGGTGTGGCATAACTCCTCCATGGAAATACAGACTAGACGGGCAGCGATGTATTTAATTTTGTTGACGAATGGGCTGAATGAACTGATATATCTCTTAAAGCTCGATATTAAAATAATATTAACACGTGAAAGGACTCATTACAAGTACTTTTGTAATATTTTTCACACGAATTCTACTAACATTGTCGATTTTTTCACAAACTAAGCCCCACAAACAAAAAAGGAGCGAGGCGAGATCAATCTCGCCTCGCTCCCAACGAGCATTCGTTGCTGGAACTTTCTACTCCAGATGAGCCGGTCCCCCCACCCGCGCGCTGAGCACCTGCTGCACTCCGGGCAGATGCGCCAGTCGGCTGGCCAATTCGGCAGCTTGTTCAGCCGGGCACAGCACATGCACGTTCGGGCCCGCGTCCAGGGTAAAACAACACGGCAGCCCTTCGGCGCGCCAGGCTGGAACCGCCTTCATGATCTGCATGGAAGCCGGCTCCCAATAGAAAAGCGGGGGCACAGAGGTCATCATTACCGCGTGCATCAATGTGCTGTCCTGTTCCACAATTTCGGCAAACGTGATGAAATCTCGTTCCAAAATCGCCCGGCGGCACACATCCAATCGCCGTGGGGCATCCTCAACCCGAGCCGCCTGCAAAATACTGGTTCCCGCGAGAGCGTGCCCCTCGGTCGAGCCAACCGGTTTGTGCCCTGTGGCAACCACGGCGATGCAATCCACCAAATCCCAATGCTGGGCCGGGGCAATAGACACCGCGACGGAGTCCTCATCCCCCGTGCCCAAATGCCATTCCACAAAGCCACCCGGCACCGATCGCGAAGCCGACCCCGACCCGCGCCGGGCCAGCCTAGAAAGCCGCACCTCGTCCAGATCCAGCCCGGCCGCCCGCGAGCCCGCCAGGGCCAGCGCCGCGAACGCCGCCGCCGAGGAAGCAATCCCCGCGCCGGTAGGGAAATTGTTGCGGCTGACCACCTGCGCGGATGTATCAACCCCCGCCATCTGGCGGACAATATCCAGGAACCGCGACACACGAGCCAAAGAAGCCCCCACGGAGGGCTGGTTGTTCAAAACCAGTTCGTCCGCTTCCAACCCAGGCACAAAAGTGACCGTTGTGCGGGCGAACAGGCCGTCCAAATTCATGGAGATGGATCCGTTGACCGGCAGTCGCAGGGCCTGGTCTCGGTTGCCCCAGTATTTGATAAATGCGATGTTTGCATTTGCAACCGCTGTTGCGGAAAAATTTGACATACGACG
>CAZMMI010000065.1:7365-16909 GCA_964567255.1 uncultured Anaerolinea sp. | reverse complement strand
CTGCCAGCCAATCCCAGGCCTGGCGCGTCAACTGCCCCGCGTCGCCCGGCCCCAACCCAACAATAACGATACCGCGTTGATGGTTCATCATTCTTTTTCCTTTGTATCTACTCAGTCAGAGGAGAGAAAGGTCCGAATTTTTGGTATACGCAGGGCGTTTTACGTCCTGTGCATACCAAAAATTCGGCAACAGTCTTTGGTCTCTGACCGCTCACCCCATTGTACCAGAGCAAAACAAAAGCGTTTTGCCCCGGGCTTTCGTCCGGGACAAAACGCTGTAAAGGCAGATTGGGGGCATCTGGCGAGAGGGCAATCCTCCTCTCCAGACATCCTCCGGATTAACGCTTGGTGTAGGTCGGGGCCTTGCGGGCGCGCTTGAGACCTGGCTTCTTGCGTTCCTTGATGCGAGCATCGCGGGTCAAGAAACCGCCCTTGCGCAAAAGGGGCGTCATCTCGGTGCCGAACATTTTGACCAGCGCGCGGGCAACGCCCAACTGCACTGCGTCGGTCTGCCCGGTCACGCCGCCGCCCTTCACCACCACGGTGATGTCCAGGCTCGAGCGATCCTGGCCCGAAGCCGCAACAGGAGCCAGAATGGCATCCACATCACCCAGGCGGGTAAAGTAGGCTTCACCCGGCTTATCATTGACGATAAACTTACCGTCCCCGCTCATCACACGGACGCGCGCGGAAGCTTCTTTTCTGCGACCAATCCCTTCGTAATACTGAACGGACATATAGCTTTCGCTCCTTTATGCAACCGGCGTCGGGTTCTGAGCTTCGTGAGGATGCTCGTTCCCGGCATATATTTTCAATTTCTTGATCAGCTTGCGGCCCATCTTGTTATGGGGAAGCATCCCCCAAACCGCATCACGAATAACGCGATCGGGATAGGTCTGCATCTGGTCGCGCAGGCTGACGGTCTTCAACCCACCCGGATAGCCCGTGTGGCGATGATAGAACTTGGTCGTCTCGCGCTTGTTGGTCAGGCGCAGCTTGGAGGCGTTGACCACCACCACGAAGTCGCCCATGTCCACACCCGGGGTGTAGGTGGGCTTATGCTTGCCCAACAAGTATCGGGAAATCTGAGTCGCTAAGCGGCCCAGCCCCTGATCGTCGGCATCCACCAAAATCCAATTGGCTTCTGGGGTGCCTTTTATAACAAACGTTTTCTCCACTGCCATAGTTTCACCTTACCCAAACTCTGTTCAGCTTAGATGCCATAGCGCACTTCCCAGAGTACCAGCCCTTGCGGGGCTGCCAAACCAGGAGGTAACGGTCGAGCTTGCAGGACTGCCTCTTCGATCGCTTCCAGACTCAACCGGTTCTGCCCGGCCTGTACCTGAACGTACACCATGCGGCGTACCATGTGGTACAGAAAGGCATTGCCCCGGACTTCAAAGCGCAGTTCATCTCCTTCGGCTTCCCAGCCGCAGGAGAAGATCACTCGCTCTGTGCTGCCACCGGCTCGCGGCGGATTACCAAATGCCGCGAAATCATGCCGGCCCGTCAGCCGTTGGGCCGCCGCCTGGAGCAGGTCTAACCCAGGAGCGGGCCAGACGCGCCAGGCAAAGCGCTCGCGCAGCGGGTCGCGGTGAGGGGAAAGATAGATCCGGTAGCGGTAGCAGCGTTCCCGCGCATCGTAACGGGGATGAAAATCTTCCCCAACCACTTCTGCGCTTTTCACAGCTACATCTTCCGGCAGGTGCGCGTTCAAAGCCATCACCAACGCTTCGGTCGGATGCGGCCAATCCATCTCGAACATCGCCACCTGCCCTGCCGCGTGTACGCCCGTATCCGTGCGCCCCGCCGACAGGATCGCTCGCCCACCCCAGTTCAACCCGCGTAACGCGGTTTCCACTTCGGCTTGAACGGTGCGATGCGTCCCTTGCCGCTGGAATCCCTGAAAGTGCGTGCCATCGTAAGCAAGAATAACTTTGTAATGTGCCATTCCGATCGCTTTCGATCGGACTTGCGCCGGGGAGGGGTTTAGCCCTCGACCAGCTCGAGTAAGACCATCTCAGCCGCGTCCCCAAGGCGGGGAGTCAGGCGCAGCATGCGGGTATAACCGCCATTGCGACTGGCATAGCGCGGAGCGATGTCATCGAACAGTTTACGCACCGCGCCGGCATCGCCCAATTGGGCGGCTGCCTGGCGGCGAGCGTTCACTTTACCCATTTCGGTGGCGCCGCTGCTGTTGCGGGCCAGCGTAATCAACCGTTCCGCGTCGCCGCGGATCGCCATAGCCTTAGCGCGGGTGGTCTGAATGCGCTCGTGTTCAAAAAGCTGCTTGATCAGATTCTTGCGCAGGCTAATGCGTTGATCTTTACTTCGTCCAAGTTTATAACCAGCTACCTGGTGTCGCATAAGTGCTTACTCCACAGTTTTTTCGTCGTGAAGGAAACCCTTCTCGACCATCTTTTGGCGTAGTTCGTCCAGGCTCTTCTCGCCAAAGTTGCGAATCGACATCACAGCCTCATCGCCCTTCTCGAGCAGGTCCAGAACATCCCCAACCGTCGTAATGCCTGTGCGCTTCAACGAGTTGAAGACGCGCACCGAGAGATCGAGGTTTTCAATCGGCGTCTCAGCCGCTTCACTGGTCAGGCGGGAGCCCACCACTTCCTTCTCAATCCCAATCACCAGGCTCTCTTCGCTGATGCCAGCCACAAAGCGCAGGTGATCGATCAAGATCTTCGAAGAAGTGCTCAGCGCCGTCTCCGGGCCGATCGTCCCATCACTCCAGATTTCCATGATCAGGCGGTCGTAGTTGGTATTCTGACCAACGCGCGCGGGCGCCACCGACCAGTTCACCTTCTTGATGGGGCTATAGATCGCGTCCACGGGCAGCTCGCCAATGGGCAGACGACCACTGCGCTCAGAAGCGGGAGAATACCCACGTCCGCGCCCAACGGTCATATCAATTTCGAGACGCGTGTTCGGATCGTCCACTGTAAACAGGTACAAATCCGGATTGACAATCTCTACCTCCGCCGGAACCTGGATATCTGCTGCCGTCACGACGCCTTCGCCGCGAACGTCCAGATGCAGGTGCGAAGATTCTACATCGTGAAGCATCAGGCGCAGTTGCTTAACCTGCAACGTTACCTGAATTACGTCTTCACGCACGCCCGGAATGTCACTGAACTCATGCAGGACATCCGAAATGCGCACCGACGTAACTGCCGCACCATCCAGGGAGGAGAGCAGAACCCGCCGCAGCGCGTTTCCGAGCGTGACACCATACCCGCCTTCCAGCGGGCCGATCACGAACTTGCCATAGTTGCGAGCTTCGGCTTCTCGTTCAACTTTCGGCGTTACCATATTACTTAGTGCAGCCACGTGTCACCCCTTCCCGAGATCCCTCGAGGAATCTGGATCTGTTGGTGTTTAGCGCGAGTAGTACTCGACGATTAATTGCTCGTTCAAATTGCCGTCGATCTCAGAGCGATCCGGCACCCGCAGAACGCGGCCCGTCAGCGCCTTGCCGTCCCGGTCGATCCAGGAGGGGAAGGAGCGCTTATCAACCACATCCAGCAGTTCCTTAAAATAAGTGTTCTGGCGGGCGGACTCTTTGACCGTCACCACATCGCCGGGGCGAAGAATCATCGAAGCGATGTCGGCGCGTTTCCCATTCACCTGGATGTGACCGTGGTTCACCAGTTGGCGCGCCTGCGCGCGATCAACCGCAAAACCAAGGCGGTACACAACATTGTCCAGGCGCAGCTCAAGGGTCTGCAACAGCATCAAACCGGTCAAACCGGCGCGTCTGTTGGCAATCCCAAAATAGCGGCGGAACTGGCGTTCGAAAACGCCGTAAACGCGGCGCGCTCTCTGCTTGGCGCGCAGTTGGCGAGCGTAGTCCGACTCGCGCTCACTGCGGCCCTGCTTGTTGCGGCCGTGCTGACCAGGGGCGTAACCGCGCTTCTCGAAGGAGCACTTCGCTCCATAGCAGCGCTCGCCCTTCAGGAACAACTTTTCACCTTCTCGCCGGCATAGTTTACATACCGGACCCGTATACTTTCCCATATCCGTACCCTCTCTTCTTTACACGCGGCGTTTCTTGGGCGGGCGGCAGCCATTGTGGGCAACCGGCGTCACATCAGAAATCGAGCGCACCTTAATCCCCAGCGACTGCACCGCGCGGATGGCGGATTCGCGGCCAGGACCAGGGCCCTTTACGATCAGGTCTGCTTCTTGCAAACCCATGGACATGGCAGCCTTCAGCGCCTGTTCCGCGGCCAAACGAGCCGCAAACGGCGTGCTCTTGCGCGAGCCTTTATACCCCGCCGAGCCAGAGCTGCCCCAGCAGACGGTATTCCCCTGCTGGTCTGTGATCGTGATGATCGTGTTGTTGAAAGAGGCAAAGATATGAATCTCGCCTGACGTCACCGTGCGCTTCACCTTCTTGGTGGAGCCGCCACGACGTGTCGACCGAACATTTTGTGCCATACAACCTTCCTGTTTACGTTACGTCCAGAAATTGGCAAGTAACACCCATCCAGGAGGAGGCCAGGCGGCCGCAGGGGAGAGGAACCCCAATTTGCCTGGCCAACCCCCGAAAAGGATTTACTTCTTGCCGCCCCGGCGGCGTCCGCGACCGGCCACCGTCTTCTTGGGGCCTTTGCGCGTCCGGGAATTGGTGCGGGTGCGCTGTCCGTGCGCCGGCAAATTGCGCCGGTGCCGCAGACCGCGGTAACACCCGATCTCGATCAGCCGCTTAATGTTCATTTGAACTTCGCGGCGCAGATCACCTTCAACTTTGTAGTTCTTGGAGATGAAGTCGCGCAGCGCGTTGACTTCGTTCTCGGCAAGATCTTTCACCCGAATGTCCGGGTTTACATTGGTGGCAGCCAGAATCGTCCTGGCGCGTGTTGGGCCAACACCAAAGATGTATTGCAGCCCAATTTCGACCCGCTTGTTGCGCGGAAGATCAACACCTTCAATACGTGCCATATTTCCTACCCTTGCCGCTGTTTATGCTTAGGATTTTCGCAGATCACATACAGGAGCTTACCCCGTTTGACGATCTTGCACTTCGCGCAGCGCTTCTTAATGGATGGTGAAACCTTCATTCGATCGAACTCCTTCAACATAATTGCAACCCACAAGCCGAAGTTTCCATTATACTTGCTGTTGCTCTTTCCGTCTAGACCCAGACTCTCTTTCAGTCTGCCGCCGTCAGGATCACCGGCCCGCTCTCCGTTACGGCCACCGAATGCTCAAAATGCGCGGTGGGCCTTCCGTCTGCTGAGGCCACAGTCCATTCATCCGCCAGGACGCGCGTGTGATACGATTTCATCAGAACCATCGGCTCCAACGCAATCGTCATCCCCGCCTTCAGGATCATTCCCTTGCCTGGCACACCATAATTGGGTACCTGGGGGCCCTCGTGCATGGCCCGCCCCACCCCATGTCCGGTGTATTCGCGCACAACCTGGAGGCCCCGGCTCTCAACATACTGCTGGATGGCAGCCGAAACATCTCCAATCCGGTTGTCTACGCGCATCATCTGAATGCCCGCTTGAAGGGCGCCTTCAGTCACTTCCAACAGTCGCTGAACATCCGGCGCAACCTCTCCGACAGGCGCGGTGAACGCAGAATCGGCGACAAAACCTTCGAACACCGTCCCGCAATCCACCGAAACAATATCGCCTTCCTTCAACTTGCGTCCCTTGCTCGGAATCCCGTGCACCAGTTCAGCGTTCACGCTCACGCATGTGCTGGCCGGGTAGGGATACGGCCCGGGATAATTTTTGAAAGGCGAGTACACACCGTACTTCTTTAGTACTTCCTCGGCAGCCGCGTTGACATCCGCAGTCGACGCGCCCGGGCGGATGGCCGCCCGCGCAGCGGCCAGAGCCTCGGCGTTAATCCGCCCGGCCTGCCGCATCACAGCGAGTTCCTGCTCTGTCTTAATAGAGACTTGCCGATCCCAGCTCATCTTACGCGACCTTTCGAACTGCCGCCAGCATCAACTTGCCGACCTCTTCGATCGACTGAGTGCCGTCGACTTCCGCCAGCACACCCAAATTGCGGTAGTACGCAATCAACGGAGCGGTCTGCTCGCCGTAAACCCGGATGCGGCGTTCCACCGTCTCCGATTTGTCGTCGTCACGCTGGATCAGCGCGCCGCCGTCGGCATCACACACGCCCGCTTGGGTCGGCGGATTGAACTTCTCATGGTACACGCGCCCACAGGTTGGGCAGGTCCAGCGACCGCACAGCCGTTCGATCAACACCTCGGCCGGAACCGAGATATACGGCACGCAGTCCACCTTCGAGCCCAATCCCTTGAGCATTTCGCCCAGCGCTTCGGCCTGGGCCGGGGTGCGCGGGAAACCATCCAGCAGCACGCCCTTTTCACAGTCCGGCCGGCTAATGCGGTCTTTCACCATCGCAATGGTGACATCATCCGGCACCAGCTCGCCGCGGTCCATGAAACCCTTGGCCAGCTTGCCCAGCTCGGTCTGGTTTTTCAAGTTCTCGCGGAACAAATCGCCCGAAGAAACGTGCATCAGCCCGAATTCCTTGGCAATGATCTGCGCCTGAGTCCCTTTGCCCGCGCCGGGAGGGCCTAACAAAACGATATACGTAGCCATGCGCTTACCCCTTGATCAAACTTTCCTGATAGCCATGCAGCTTCAGTTCGGTGTCGATGATCGAGAACGTATCGCGAACCACACCCACCACAATCAGCAAACCCGCAGCCGAGATCAGGAACAAGCCTGCCCGCGCGCTGGCCGGGAAAACCGCCTGGAGGATGTAAGGCAGCACCGCCACAAAGCCCAGGAAGAACGCGCCGGGGAAGGTGATTCGCCGCTGAACGCGAGACAGGTACTTTTGGGTTGCGGGGCCGCGCACCACACCGGGGATCTGCGCGCCCTGGCGCTTGAGGTTCTCACCATAATTCTGCTGTTGGAACATCGTGTCCGTATAGAAGAAGGTGAAACCTACCACCAGGATAAAGTAAATAATCGGGTAGACCGCGCCCTGGCCGCTGAAGGTTTGATACACGCCCGTAGCAAACTTGCTCACCCACTCGGTCTGCGAGCCGGTGAAGTAGCTGGCCACCACTGCCGGGAACGACAGGAAAGCCTGGGCAAAAATCAGCGGGATCATACCGGCCATATTCACCATCAAGGGCAGGTTGCTGTGCACCGGCATAGACATACGATTGCCCACGCGGCGGCCGGGGAAGAACACCGGCACATTGCGGCGACCCTGCTGGACGTACACAATGGCGAAGATGGTCAAAATCAGGATGATCACGATCAGCAGCAAAATCCACCAACCGTTCGTCTTATCGCTCAAAATCGAAGCGAAGTTCGCCGGCATACCAGAGACGATGCCCGCAAAGATGATCAGCGACAGACCTTGCTTCGGAATACCAAACTCCGAGATCAACTGGCCCAGCCACACACCCAACATCGTGCCGCCCACCATCGCGATCAACGTGGTGATGGTCGGAATCAAGTTGGCGCCTGTCCAGCCATAATTTGGCAGAACAGCATTGATATTGTTGCCAAAATAGGTGCCGAAGATGTTGATCTGACCGATGGCCGAAAGCAGCGCCATGGGGATGGTCAAAATCATCGTCCAGCGCTCCATCCATTGCTGACCCTCGCGCGGGTTCTCTTTCATCTTCCGCTCCAAAGCGGGGATGATCGGAACCAGCAACTGCAGGATAATTTGGGCGGTAATGTAAGGATACACGCCCATCGCCAGGATCGAGAAGTTCGACATCGCTCCGCCCGACAACAAATCCAGCAGGTTGATCAGTGACGAAGCTGCGCTTGTATTGCTGACTACCTCCCGAATTGCATCGGGATTAATGCCAGGGACCGGAATGTTTGCAGCCAGGCGATAGAGCACCAGCAGCAGCAGGGTATACAGCAGCTTTTGGCGAATATCAACCGACTTCCACAAGTAGCGCCAGGCAGATGCGCGTTGTTTCATAACGGCTCTCCTTAAGAGATTAGGCGATCAACTCGACTTTGCCGCCCGCGGCTTCGATCTTGGCCTGCGCGCTCTTGGTCACTCGTTGAACCTTGACGGTCAGGGCAACGGACAATTCGCCGCGGCCCATAACGACCACCGGGTTGCTGTTTTTATGCAGCATGTTCGCCTCGGCCAGGAGTTCAGGAGTGATCTCCGTGCCCGCCTGGAATTTATCCAGTTGATCCACGTTAATCTCGTTGTACTCCACCTGGTTCGGGGGCGTAAAGCCTTCACCGCGAATAAAGGGCAGGCGGCGGTAGAAAGGCAGATTGCCACCCTGGCGGTACAGGTTTCCACCCGTACCCGAGCGCGAACCCTCACCCTTGGTACCGCGGCCGGCGGTCTTACCCTGCCCGGCGCCAATACCAATACCCTTGCGCTTCGGCTTCTTTTTGGATCCTTCGTTAGGGAACAGATCGTGAAGCTTCATTACTCTTCCTCAACTTTCACCAGATGGTTCACCTTCAGCAGCATCCCGCGCAATGTGGGTGTGTCTTCCTGCACCACGCTCTGGTGCATCTTTCGCAGACCCAAAGCGCGCAAGGTAGCCTTGTGCTTCTCGGAGTAACCAATTCCGCTTTTAACCAGCGTAATTTTCAACTTCTTGGGTTCGTTGGCCTCAGTCATTCTTCTTCCTCCGCTCCCAGAAGGGCGTCACGTCCCTCAACGGCTTGCCCCGGCGTGCTGCTTCTTCCTCGGGGAACTTAAGCTGGTCAAGGGCTTCAAAAGTCGCCTGCACCACGTTCAACACGTTGGCGCTGCCCAGCGATTTCGTCAAGATATCACGGATACCGGCTGCCTCCAGCACGGCGCGCACGCCGCCTGCCGCAATAACGCCCGTACCGGGCGAAGCGGGTTTGAGGAGCACTTTGGCGCCGCATACCGTACCCAGCACTTCGTGCGCAATGGTGGTACCGGTCAGGCCCACTTTGCGCATGTTCTTGTGCGCGTGTTCGGTCGCTTTGCGCATGGCCTCGGGTACGGCGTTGGCCTTGCCAACACCCAACCCAACCCGGCCATGATTATCGCCGGTCACCACGGTCACCCGGAAGGAGAACCGCCGGCCGCCCTTGACTACTTTGGCGACGCGCGCAATTTCAATCACGCGCTCGTCATATTGCTGTTCTAAGCTTTGATATTCCATCTCCATAGTTCGGGCCCTCTTGTTTCCTAGAACTCCAGGCCAGCCTGGCGAGCCGCATCGGCCAGAGCTTTCACCCGGCCCATGTATTGATATCCGCCACGGTCAAACACCACAGTCGTGATGCCTTTTTCCTTGGCGCGTTCTGCCACCAGTTCGCCAACCTTTTTGGCCTGCTCAGTTTTGGTGAGCCCAGCCAGCTTCGCGCGGAGTTCATGATCCACGCTCGAGGCAGCAACCAGCGTGTGTCCGGCCTGGTCATCAATCACCTGCGCGTAAATATCGGACAGGCTGCGGAAGACGTTCAGGCGCGGGCGTTCTGGCGTGCCATGCACCGTCAGGCGCACGCGGCGATGCCGGCGAAGGCGAGATTCAGCACGAGTTCGTTTTGCCATATCTATACCT
>CAZMMI010000065.1:0-7355 GCA_964567255.1 uncultured Anaerolinea sp. | reverse complement strand
CCCCTTATAGGGTTCGGGCGGTCGGATCTTGCGAATATCCGAGGTCACCTGGCCAATTTGTTCAATGTCGCAGCCCATTACCTTAACCTGGCGGACTTTCTCGTCCACTTCATAGGTAACGCCGGCTGGGGGTTCGAGAACCACCGGGTGGGAATAGCCCACGTTCAACACGAGGTTTTTACCATCCATGTTAGCGCGGTACCCAACACCATCGATCTCCAGAACCTTGGTGAAGCCGGTCGAAACGCCGGTCACCATATTATTCAACAACGCGCGAGTTGTGCCGTGTAGGGCGCGCAGGGTGGGCGCATCCGATTCGCGGGCCACAGCCAGGGTATTGTTTTCCAGGCTGATACTCACACCCGGAGCAAAGGTGCGCTCCATGGTACCCTTGGGGCCTTTCACTCGCACATGCAAACCGTCCACCTCGACACTGACGCCGGCGGGAACGGTAATGGGTAAACGTCCTACTCGAGACACAGCATTACCTCCTACCAGACCTTGCAGAGGATTTCGCCGCCAACACCCAGCTGGCGCGCCCGCTGCCCGGTCATAACGCCCTTCGGAGTCGAGATGATGGCGATGCCCATCCCAGACAAAACCCAGGGGATATCCTTCTGGTGGGTATACACCCGCCGTCCGGGTCGGCTCACGCGCTCCAAACCGGTAATTACCGGCTTGCGCTGGCGGCGCTCGCCCACATACTTGAGCTTGACGCGCAGCGTCTGGCGAGTAGCAACCTCACCATCCACCACCTCGTAGGTCTCAATGAAACCTTCTTCTTTCAAGATCCGGGCAATTTCTACCTTGATCTTGGTGCTGGGCATTGCTACCAGCGTCTGACCAATCATCAGGCAGTTGCGCAGCCGGGTCAGCATATCAGCAATAGGATCATTAACGCTCATTCTTATCCTCCCAACTGCTTACCAGGATGCTTTGACGACGCCCGGGATCTTGCCCTGCAGCGACAGTTCTCGGAAGCAAATACGGCACAGGCCGAACCGGCGGATGTAGCCACGAGGGCGCCCGCACCGTTCGCAACGATTGCGAACCTGGATGGAGTATTTGCGCCGCATTTCACGATACTTCATGCACTTTTTCGCCATATTATCCCTTTCTGAATGGCATACCGAGCATTTCAAGCATGGCAGCCGCGTGATCGTCGGATTGTGCGGTAGTGACAATGGTGATCTCCATGCCGCGGACCTTGTCGATTTTATCGTACTCGATCTCGGGGAAGATCAACTGCTCACGCAGACCCAGGGTGTAATTCCCCCGGCCGTCGAACGCATCGCGGGCGATGCCACGGAAGTCGCGGACGCGCGGCAGGACTACATTCACCAGGCGATCCAGGAAAGCCCACATGCGCTCGCCTCGCAGGGTCACCTTAGCGCCAATCTGGCGGCCTTCGCGTAATTTGAAGGCAGCAACGCTCACTCGCGCTTTGGTGATGACCGGCTTCTGCCCGGTAATCAACACCAGATCGGCTGAAGCGGCTTCCAACGCCTTGGGGTTATCCATCGCTTCGCCCAACCCAATGTTCAATACAATTTTTTGCAGTTTCGGAACCTGCATGACGTTGTCCAAACCAAGGGACTTCATCAGAGCAGGCACGACTTCGGTTTGATATTGTTCTTTCAACCTATTCATCGTAATACTCCCACCGGCCTACTCATCGATGCTGGCTTGGCATTTCTTGCACACGCGAACGGCCTTCTCGCCATCGCGGTTCACTGCAACGCGGGTCGGCTTGCCGCATTTCGGGCAAACCAGCATCACGTTGGAAATGTGCAGCGGAGCTTCAAACTTGACCAAACCGGGATTCAGTGTACGACCCTGGGTTTGAACCTGTCGCTGATGCTTCGTGCGCATATTGACGCCCTGCACCACCAGCCGGTTCTCGTCCGGGAGAACCCGGATCACCTCGGCTCGCTTGCCCTTATCGTCGGCTTTGCCGCTGATAACTTCAACCGTATCGCCTTTGCGAATCTTGACCTTCATACTCGCTCCTCGCATCCTTCCTAGAGTACTTCCGGCGCGAGGGAGACGATCTTCATGAAGCCCTTCTCGCGCAGTTCGCGCGCCACCGGCCCAAAGATACGAGTCCCGCGCGGGTTCTGGCCAGAAGCATCCAGAATCACGGCTGCATTGTCATCAAAGCGGATGCTCGAACCATCTTCGCGGCGCCATTCTTTTGAGCAGCGCACAATCACAGCCTTGACAACTTCGCTCTTCTTCACCGCGCCCTGCGGCGCAGCTGACTTGACCGTCGCCACCACGATGTCACCCACGCGGCCATATCGCCGGGTGGAGCCGCCCTGGATGTGAATCACCAGGAGTTCGCGGGCGCCGGAATTATCGGCAACCTTAATGACTGATTCTTGCTGAATCATGCCTAGGCTCCTTCCACCGTTTCAGACCCGGCTACACGGCGGACGATCGACTCGACCACCCAAGCCTTATCTCGCGAAAGGGGGCGGCTTTCAACAATGGCAACCTCGTCACCCACCTGGCAGCCCAACTCGTCATGAGCTTTCACCTTCTTCGACGAGTGAACGACCTTGCGATACAGCGGGTGCTGGTAGGTGCGGGTGATTTCCACCACCACAGTCTTGGTCATTTTATTGCTGGTCACAAAACCAGTTATTCGACGGCGCGTATTCATTAGGCACCTTCCTTACCCGCCGATTCGCGCTCGGCCAGGATCGTCACAAAACGAGCGATCAGGCGGCGAGTCTGCTTCAGGCGGCTGGTATCAGTTAATTGTCCGTTGACAACCTGGAAGCGCAGGTTCATCAACTCTTCACGAGAATCGGCCAGCTTGGCCTGCAACTCGCTGGTTGAAAGTAAGCGCATCTCTGCCGTTTTCATTCTTGCACATCTCCTACCATGTCATCCCGAGCTAATACACGGGTCTTGATTGACAGCTTATAAGTGGCTTGTTCCAGCGCTTCTTTCGCAATGCTCCCCGGCAAACCGCCCACCTCGAACATGATCCGGCCAGGCTTAACCACGGCCACCCAATATTCCACGCCGCCTTTTCCTTTACCCATACGGGTTTCCGGGGGCCGGTGAGTATAGGGATGGTCCGGGAAGATGCGAATCCAGATCTTTCCACGGCGGCGCATATAGCGGACGATCGCGCGGCGGGCGGCTTCAATCTGCCGCGCAGAAACCCAACCGGGTTCCAACGCTTGCAGTCCGTAGTCGCCGAAATTAATCTCGGCGCCTCGGGTGGCCTTGCCCTTCATTTGACCGCGTTGCTGCTTGCGCCACTTGACACGTTTTGGCATCAACATAGTCGTAACCTCTTTCCTCTAACCTGGACTGGCGCCAGGAGTTGCTTACTCGCTAACGTAAACGCCCTCGGTGGGCTCGGCCTTTTCTTCGACCTCGGGCTGGAATTCGCCCTTATACACCCACACCTTGACGCCGATCCGGCCATAGGTGGTCGATGCTTCCGTACGGGCGAACTCAATGTTCGCGCGCAGCGTCTGCAGCGGAACGCGGCCTTCGCGCAGCCAAACGCTGCGAGCCATTTCCGCGCCGCTCAGGCGACCCTGAACTTCCACCTTGATGCCCTGAGCGCCCTGGCGCATTGCCTGTTGTAACGCGCGCTTCATCGCGCGGCGATAGCTCACGCGGCGCTCAATCTGCCCGGCCAAGTTCTCTGCCACCAAATACGCGTCGGTATCCGGATTCTTGATCTCTTTGATCTCAAGATCAATCTTCTTCGCCGTCAACGCTTCCAATTCCTGGCGGATCTTCTTGACCGATTCACCCTTGCGACCGATAAGAATGCCCGGTTTGGCGGTGAAGACGATGACGCGCACCTTTCCAGGGAAGCGCTCCACCTCAATCCGCGACACGCCGGCCTTCTGAGCAGTCTTGGCAACCCGCCTCCGGATTTCGAAATCCTGATTCAGGTTCTCACGATACTCTTTCCCCTCGGCGAACCAGCGTCCTTCCCATCTCCTGGTAACGACGAGCCGATAACCAACGGGGTTAACTTTACGTCCCATAAGTTCTCCTTTTGCAGTTACTCGCGTTCCCGCAAGACGATGGTAAGATGTGAAGAGCGGCGCAGCAACGGCTTGAACCGCCCGCGAGCGCCAAACCGGCGCCACTTGCGCGTAGGAGCCTCGTCCGCAGTAACCTGGTACACTACCAGATCATCGCGGCTGACGCCGAAATTCTCTTCAGCATTGGCAATCGCCGAGCCCAACAGCTTCTCGAGAATCCGAGCAGCTTTCTTGGGCGTGTATTTCAGCATATTGGCCGCATCAACGGCCTTCTTGCCGCGCACCAGGTCAACGACCAGGCGGGCCTTCTGCGCTGAAATGTCAGCATTTTTCAAGTAAGCTCGAATATCTTGCGCCATGGCTTACTTCTTTCCCTTCGTCGCAGACGACTTTTCCGATGCAGCATGGCCGCGGAACAGGCGCGTAGGGGCAAATTCGCCCAGGCGGTGTCCCACCATGTTCTCGGTGACATAAATCGGCACATGCCGGCGACCATCATGAACAGCAATGGTGTGTCCCACCATCTGCGGGAAGATCACGCTGTCCCGGCTCCAGGTGCGCAGGACCTTCTTCTCACCCTTGGTGTTCATGAGTTCGATCCGTTTCAAAAGCTTCGGCTCTACAAACGGCCCTTTTTTCAAAGAACGTGACATATCTTCGTCCCTCTTTCTAGCGTGCCCTAGCGGGTACCCTGGTTACGGCGGCGGACAATAAACTGGTCCGTCTTCTTATTGCGGCGAGTCTTATACCCGCGCGTCGGACGGCCCCAAGGTGACTTAGGACCGGGCATACCAGTGGGCTGGCGGCCTTCACCACCACCATGCGGATGGTCGCGGGGGCTCATCGCAGTACCGCGCACCGTCGGGCGAATGCCCATGTGGCGCTTGCGGCCCGCTTTTCCAAGCTTCACATTGCTGTGGTCCAAATTGCCCACCTGTCCAATCGTGGCATAGCACACCTGGCGAACCAGGCGAACCTCACCCGAGGGCAGACGAACCTGGGCGTAATCGCCTTCCTTGGCCAACAGTTGGGCCGAAGTTCCAGCCGAGCGCACCAACTGGCCGCCCTTGCCTTCCTTCAGCTCAATATTGTGGATCATCGTACCCACCGGGATGCTCGAAATCGGCATGCAGTTACCCGGGCGGATTTCCGCCGTCTTGCTGGAAACTACAGTCTCGCCAACCTTCAGGCCCAGAGGAGCCACGATGTAACGCTTCTCACCATCCGCGTAGAACAACAACGCAATGCGGGCCGTGCGATTGGGATCGTATTCGATCGCCGCAACACGGGCAGGCACATCACGCTTCTCGCGTTTGAAATCCACCAGGCGAATTTGCTGGCGATTGCCACCACCCTGATGTCGGACGGTGACTTTTCCCTTGTTGTTGCGGCCGGCAAATCGTTTGCGCGGCGCGATCAACGAGCGTTCCGGGGTGGATTTGGTGATCTCATCAAAAGTATAACCGGTCATGCCGCGCAGACCGGGGGTTACCGGTTTGTAAACTTTAACGGCCATTGTTATACCCCTTCAAACATCGAGAGCGAGTCTTCGGGCGAGAGCGTAACAATCGCCTTCTTGAAACCGGGTCGAGTGACAACCAGACGGCGGCTGCGTGATTTGCGTCCCTGCTTGGCAGGCATATTCATCACATTCACCCGCAGTACTTTCACTTTAAAGATCGTCTCGACTGCATCTTTCACCTGTGAACGGGTCGCGTTGAGGGCAACCTCGAACACATACTGGTGTAATTTGCCAACCTGGTAATTCGATTTCTCGGTCACCAGCGGGCGGCGAAGAACATCATAAATCGTACTCATGTCTTCCTCTCCCCTATCCGAGATTAGTCTGAATGACATCCAGCGCTGAAAGCGGCAGAACGACCTTATCGAACTGCAACAAATCGCGGATGTTGAGATAGCCCGCCACCAGGATCTTGGCGTCCGGCAGGTTGCGCGTCGAGCGGATCACGCCCTCGTATGCTTCCTTCTCCGGAACCAGAACCAGCGCGCTGTTGTTGCCCACCAACGCGTCCAAAGCCTTCGCCATCAGGCGAGTCTTGGGCTCGTTGAGAGCCAGCTGATCAACCACCACCAAACCCGACTGAGCGGCTTTGATCGACAAAGCGGAGCGCAAAGCTGCGCGGCGCATTTTCTTGGGCATCAGCTGAACATAAGAGCGAGGATGGGGTGTGTGCACCTTGGCGCCCTTCGCCCACACGGGTGAGCGGCTGGAGCCAGAGCGAGCACGCCCGGTTCCTTTCTGACGCCACGGCTTGTGACCGCCGCCAGAAACATCCTTGCGGGTCTTGGTGTTATGCGTACCCAGGCGCGCGTTTGCCATCTGGCGCACGAAAGCCTGGTGCATCAAGTCCACATAAATCGGGGCGTCAAAGATGCTCGGGGATAACTCCACCGTGCTGACCTTCTGCCCTTCCATGTTGAAAACATCTACTACCATATCGAATGCTCCCTATTTGCAGGCCAAGGATGGCTGCCTTACTGTTTCCGGGCCTCTTTGATCAGGACCAGGCCACCCTTTGCGCCGGGAACGGAACCCCGCACGCCGATCAAATTGCGCTCGGCATCCACCAGCACAACCTTTAAACCCTGCGCCGTAACCCGATCATTGCCCATATGACCAGGGCCGCGGGCGCCTTTATACACTCTACCGGGGGTAGTACCCGAACCGCGGGAACCAGGCGAGCGCTGGCGATCAGACTGACCATGCGTCTTGGGGCCACCACGGAAGTGGTAGCGCTTCATGCCGCCTTGGAAGCCTTTTCCCTTGCTCGTACCAATCACGTCCACTTTTTCGCCTACAGCGAAAACGGAAACCGTGACCTGGTCGCCTTCATTCAATTCGGGATTCTTAACACGGAATTCGCGCAAGATGCGCAGCGGAGGAAGTTCATTGCGCTTCAGGTGGCCCAACTGGCCGCCCGTCAACCGCTTAGACTTCACTTCTCTAAACCCCAGTTGGACAGCGTTATAACCGTCCTTTTCCGGCATACGTACCTGGGTAACGTAACAAGGCCCAGCTTCGATAACGGTCACCGGGATGGCGACACCACTGTCATCGAAAATCTGGGTCATGCCGATTTTCTTACCAATCAGCCCTTTCAACATTTCGGTTGTCTCCTTCAAGGTTATTGGCGGGACTGTCAACCTGGGCTTGGTTGCATCATCCCCTGTGCAGAACAGTCAGCCAGCGAAAGGCCACACATTTGGTCCTTGTCGTGCGCCTGAGCGCCAGCTCTTGAACTGCCAAGTTTCGGGCATGTGCCCAAAACCTGTCTATTTTATCGCAGTCTGCGCATTTCGTCTAGAGTAATC
>CAZMMI010000064.1:0-17111 GCA_964567255.1 uncultured Anaerolinea sp. | reverse complement strand
CAATCGCGCTGTCATCTACGATCAAGATTTTCAACATCACGACTACCTCGCTCAAGCGCCCTGATTCATGTGACGTTGATGGAGGACGCTTCATAGAAAAGAATACGGTTCTTTCGAGATGGATACATCCACCTGGCGAACGATTCTTAACACACAACAAGACCGATCTTGGGATCGGCCTTGAGAACCAGGCAGGTCAGTCTTTAGGCTTAAGTCTTGAGGCGGAGGCCGCTATTGGTTGGGAACCAGTCCATTGCGGATGGCGTAAATCGCTAATCGGGTGCGGTCTTCTAGTCCCAACTTGCTTAAAAGGTTGCTGACATGCGTTTTCACAGTCTTCTCGCTGATCACCAGGCGGGTAGCAATCTCGTGGTTACTCATGCCTTGGGCCACCAGGGAAAGCACCTCAATTTCTCGCCCGGTTAATTCGGAGGCAATGAATTTTGGAGGAGAGGGTTGGGCTGTGACCTGATCCATCAGTTTCCGCATCACCTGCGGGTGCAGGCGGGCTTCGCCGCGGTAAGCGGCCCGGATAGCGTCGATCAGGTCGGTCGGGGCCACGTCTTTCAATAAGAAACTGACTGCCCCGGCCTGAATTGCGGGAATAACTTTGTCGTCTTCAACGAAACTGGTCAGAGCAATGACTCGAGTTGATTTCCCCAACGCAGTGATTTGCCGGGTAGCAGAAATACCATCCACCTCGGGCATAACCAGGTCCATGAGAACAACATCCGGCGCCAGGCGGGCAGCCAATTCGACGGCAACCTTGCCATTGGCAGCCTCACCCGCAACCTCGATATCATCTTGTAATTCCAGTAATGTTCTTAGCCCTTGCCGGACAATGGGGTGGTCATCCACGATCAACACCGAGATCCGGGTGCTTTTCTCAGTCGAGTTATTGGGCATGTTTTTCTTCCTTTTCGAGAGCGATATCTACCCGTAAGCGAGTGCCTTTTCCGGGTTGCGAGTCGATTGCCAGCTTTCCGCCCAATGCTTCAACCCGCTCCTGGATGCTGGTCAATCCCAGGTGACCGGGTAATGCTTTGGCCACAACGGGATCAAAGCCAACGCCGGTATCCTCGACGAGCAGATGGATCGAAGTTGTGTCCTCGAGATCCAGAATAACTTTGGCCTGGTCTGAGTGAGCATGTTTCACGACATTATTAAGAGCTTCCTGCACCATGCGGAACAATTCCGGCTCGATGTTCCCCGCTAATCGGCGTTCGCCCTTGATTTGTAAATCCACGTTTAAGCCATCATTCAGCTTGCGTTCTACTGCTAGTTTGCGGAGCAGGGCGCCAAGGTTTTGATCGGCGCCGGAATGAGGGCGCAGTTCTTGGACGAGCGCACGCATCTCCGCCAGGGCGCTTTGGGCCAGCGCTTGCAGGTGATCCAATTCTTTCACGGCCCGCTCAGGGTTCCGGTCAATTAGAATCCGGGCAGCCTGAGCGGAGAGTGTCAGGCCGAAAATTGTTTGCGTGACCGAGTCGTGCAATTCGCGCGCGAGGCGGTTACGCTCGTTGATAGCGGTCAGTTCCTGCACCTGCGATGCGTATTCCTGAAGTTGTTGATTGGCCTTTCGCAAATCTACCAGGAGGGCTTCGCTGCGGTTTTGAGCCTGCTCAGCTTGTTGGGCCAGATAGCTCAACGCGGTGAAGAGGAAAATGGCGGTTGGATAGATGATGATATAGCCGATGCTTTCAGCCAGGGGGAAGCTGATGAACTGTGCCGTGATCATGAGCAGAGTGATCCCGATAATCCAGATGAGCGCAGTCTTGCGAGGAAAACTCAAGATGCTTTGAGTGCAAGGAGGGATGAACAGCAGTGAAAAATAATCGACTTCGCCTACGAATATCAGTAGAACTAAAGCGATCACGGTTTGCAGCGCATTGAGAATGTGGAGGAAGGAGATGTTCCTGGCGATTAGCCAAGAGGTGGCCAAAAGTAAGACCAGATAGAAGGCGAGGAGTCCGGCCGTGTACCCAAAAACGTCCGTCTGCCGCAACTCAAAGATGGCCCGCGCCGAAGCTGCCGCAAAGGCCAGGTATAACGCCATATAGGCGATGAACATCCGCCTGCCGACCGGACGGGTTTGCATGTGCTTCTCCCGCTTCCTAAATTAAGGCCTGTTATACCTTCACTAACAATATTTATCTACTCAGAGGATCTGATCTCATGTCCGTCGATTCCGTAGACACCGGGTATTTTTTAATTATACATTCGATAAATCAAAGATTAATCATGAGACTCTGATGAGATTATTCGAACCGTGGCGATCGTTCCCGTCATTAGTACTTCTGTAGCGCCATTTTGAACGGCCAACGGGTGAATATCGCGTTCGCGGGCATCACACAGAAATGCTTGAGTTACTTTGATTTGGGGGGCTGAAAGTAGAACCGGTGATTTGGGTGTTGCCAGAGCATTCAGGCGCACAATAAGCCCTTCGCCACGAGAGGCTGGTTTGATTGCCGCCACCCATACGTCTGGAAGGTTTGTATGGAGGATTGATTCGGCAGCGATTTGTAGCGAGCGATCTTTTTCCTCACTCCAGGGGGATGTAGAAAACGTGTGCAGGTACGCGGCCAGATTGTTTTCCTGCCAGTCGCCCTTCTCTGTGAACAGCAGGGCGTAATCAAAAGTATAACTTTCGCGCTCGTGACCGCTGGCCGGGTTGCCGGGGATGCTGATGAATCCGAGAACCTTTTCTTTGGTCGCATTACGCGCGGCGACGAGTTCCAGCCGGCCATCCGGTTGGTAGGAGATTGCACCAGGAAACGCTTGGAAGACTGCCAGCCCGCGTCCACCATCTTCTTGAATATGGACGAATCGATGCAGAGGCCAATAGGTGGGGTGGTAGATTCGTTCTGGCGGGCGTTGTACCATCCCGCCTGGCGTGTCCATCCACAAGTTATTTGTGTGGATGCCGGTGTGCAACCGAACCGTGACCGTGTGGCCCTCGGCGGCTTTTCCTTCCACACGCCCAAAGATCAGCGGCGAAGTATTGCTGATAAATAACCGATGCGTGAAGGGCTCACCGTCTAGCTCTACCTTGCTGGACAATTCCAATCCGCCTTCTCTCTCGATCACTTTGATGGGAACAGGATTTCGGCGATCCCGAACCGACTCCTTCCATCTGCCACCGGTAAATTCATATCCCATGCGCCACAGGCCACCCGATTCGTGATAGCTGACCAACTCATTCGATCCAGCCTGCAGAAGGTGCGTATGGAGATCAGGAGAGACTAGGAATTGGATGATGGTACCTCCGGCGTTTTCATCTAGCCGTGTACGGAAATGGGTGGTTTGTATGCGGATTGAGTCGTCTGCTTGTCCCCAAAGGATGGGGTCGGCCTCTTGTAATTGTGTGTAGAGCGAGGGTAATTCCCGGCTTAGTTCTTCGAGCGCTGGGGTCACCGATTGCATGGCCTGATCAAGCCAGGGAATCTGTTCTTCTTCGGCGACCCGGTCGGGTGAGGTACCGGTGATGAAATCATGGTGATTGGAGACGGCTGCCCGCCACCAGGCCTCTTCCAGGCGTGCGGCGATGTTTTGTTGTGCGAGATGATTTTGCGGATGGAAGGATAATTTTTCAGCCAGCAATAGATCGCTAACCAATTTGCCCCCGCGTTGCTTGAGGGTTGGGCGAGCCGTGTAGAAGCCAGTCCAATAGGGATTGGGGTCCAGTTGCAGGACAGGAAGCGTATCTTTGTAGAATTCGATCAAAGAAAGATAATCGTCCAATCCGGCGTTAACGACCCACACCCCGGTCTTCGGATAATGAATCTGGTTATATCGATCCAGGAGCGAGGTTAGTTCGGGAATAGGCTCAACGAAATCAAAGCCAATGGGGCAGTATAGATAAGGCGTGCGGCTATACGGTGAAAGCTGTGCTGTGTATTCCTGAATGCGACGGGCAACGTGAGCGTCTGAACGGCTGGTAAAGGCAACCCGAACCAGGTAAACCCTGCTAAGTCCGGTGAAGGCCAGCATGTCGCCCTGACCGTAGGTATATGCATTCCAATGGGTTAACAACTCCGCGCCGTTTTGATCGCGCCAGATAAAATCGAGGCTGCGTTCTTGTTTCAGCAAGCGCTCTGCGGACGATCCTGGCCTGGGAAAGTTTTTCGCAGATTCTAGATCACAGCCCATAAAGTACATGCCATCCACTCGGGTGATAGCAGTGCGATCAAAGCCGGCAGCGTTGAGCAAAGAAGGCAGCGCCGGCGTGCATCCGAAGCTGTCTGTAAAGTAAGCTAGCTTTGGTTCCTGGTGCATTCCGTTGGCGCGCAGCCACTCTTGCCCGATGAGCAAATCCCGTAAAACAGCTTCTGCGCTGGGCACAATCGTATCTGCGGTAGTAACGCCGCTGCTGGTCAGGCGCAGCCGACCGTTGTTCACATACTCACGGATGACTGCTTGTTTTTCAGGATAACGATCCCAGTACATGTGCAGGAAGAACATACACTCTACCGAGTAGATCCTGCGCAGCTCTTGTTGCAATGCTTCTAATGCCTGGTCGAGGTTGAACCGGACGAAACGTTCGAAATATTCACCGGCAGTGAAAAGCCAGTTGGGATCCCAATGGCTGGACTCGGAGAAGATAAGAACTTGTCTGGCATCCGCTGGAATACCTAATCGCCGGCGAAGCTCCATCTCAGCCGGGATGATTGTCTGGTTCATATGTGCTCCTTCTTCTACTCAAAAAGGCTATCGGAGGATTTGGGAATGCGGCATGTTTATGGAGGGTGAAGCAATGCTGCCAGCACTTCATCGAGTTCAGGTGGAACGGACCGGTTTTTGAAATTTGCTATTTGAGAGAAAATTACAGATGTTTTTCAAGTTCGTGCCGAACGCCCAGCCCTTCGGCTGCCGCCATAATTGCGCATAGCAAGGCTGTGCTGCCTTTGGTGTGGGCGGTGAAGCACATTTTGGCATACGCTTTGTTGATTGTATCGCCAATGACATTGGTCTGCAATGGAACGCCGCAGAAAAAATTTGTAACCCGCTGTAGTTCACTGTCAGATAAATCGAGAGTCCCCGCGAATTCCTTGAGTCCCCATAAATTATTGATTCGTTTCCCAATAATTGTGATACAATCAATTTGACGATTAAACGATTGTTCAATTGTATAAACGAAAGAGGGCTTATGAAATCAAATATCCTTAACGAGCACACCGCGGCGCATGTCGCCGAACTTTTTCGCTCTTTCAGCGATACCAGTAGGGTACGCATCCTTTCCGCCATTATTGAGCAGGAATCGAATACGTCTGCTATTGCCGAAACGCTTGGCCTGACCGAGTCGGTCGTCTCACACCACCTGCGAGGGCTGCGCCAGACGCGTATTGTCCAGGCGCGCCGGGATGGCAAGGAGGTTTATTACAGCGTCGTCGATCCGCACATCGTTGCCCTGTTCCAACAGGGTGTTAGGCATATCCAGGAAAAATAAACCCGTTCACAATCCGGGTAGTTTTGTTATATCGAACGAAACACAATTCAAAGAAGATACCTATGGAAAACCTGAATTTATCTCAGGATGAAACCAACATCCAAAAAAACATGCTGTCTACCGGTCTCTCGTCTGAAGAAATCTTGGAGCGCCGCGCCCGCTTTGGTGAGAATCGACTGCCAACCGAAAAGGGCGTCTCGGCCTGGGTCATTCTCCTCAACCAACTCAAAAGCCCGCTGGTTTTCATTATTTTAGCCGCTGCGGGCATCTCGCTGGCCTTGGGCGAGTTTGGTGACTTCGCCATTATTATGGCAGTTGTCGTGATTGATGTCATCCTGGGCTTTGTGCAGGAATACCAGGCCCAGCGCACGTATGTGGCGTTGAAGGGGCTGCTCAAGCCCACCACCACTGTGATCCGGGATGGGCAGCGGGCCGAGGTGGAGGTGTGGGAATTGGTGCCGGGCGACCTGGTAGTTCTAAACGCCGGTGAAAAAGTGCCCGGCGATGGCGAACTCCTCGAAGCTACCAAAGTAGCGTTGGACGAAGCCATTTTGACGGGGGAGAGCGAGCCGGTGAACAAACTTGCCGTTAGCGGGACAGCTGAATCTGGCCCGCAAAACCGGGTTTTCATGGGCACTACCGTGGTAACCGGGCGGGGAATTTTGCGCATCACCGAAACTGGCATAAAAACGGAGTTAGGCCAAATTGCCGCCAGCTTGAGCGAGCATGTTGAGGAAGATACGCCCCTCCAGGTGCGTCTCAAGGCTTTCAGTAAACTATTGACGTATGTTGTGGTGGCCGCTACAGCAGTCATCCTGATTGTGGGTCTACTGATGGGCCGCGAGTTTTTCGACATGCTGCGCACCTCCATCATTCTGGCAATTGCTGCCGTGCCCGAGGGGCTGTTGATTGCTGTGACCGTTATTCTGGTGCTGGGAATGCGTAAGATCCTAAAGCGCAACGGCCTGGTGAAACGGTTGTTGGCTGTGGAAACCCTCGGTTCTGTCACCACGATCTGTACAGACAAGACCGGCACACTCACCGAAGGGCGCATGCGGGTGTCTCGTTCCGACTTGCAGGACCAGACACTGGCCTGGAAAACCATGGTTCTTTGCAACGACCTGGAAGGTCCTGTAGACATTGCTTTGTGGGAACATGCCGAGAAGATGCAGCTTGGGAGGCCTCAAGAATTGTTTGATAGCGCCGAGCGCATAGGCGAAGAGTTGTTCAGCAGTGAAACGAAGTACATGATCACCGCTGTGACCGGCAATGTTCTCCAGGGGGAGCGCTATTTCTTCCTGAAAGGAGCCCCGGAGATTGTGATAGCGATGTGTAGCCTACCCGCCGTGGAGCAGGAGCGCCTGCTGGCGCAGGTGGATGAGTGGGCCGGCGATGGCTTGCGGCTCTTGGGTCTGGCTTATCGCCGATCTGGAAGTCTCGAAGATTACACCAACTACACCTGGCTGGGCCTGCTGGGCATGGAAGATCCCGTGCGCGAGGGTGTGGTAGAGGCTATTCAAGTAGCGCAAAAGGCCGGTATCCAGGTCAAGATGATCACCGGCGATTACCGCCGCACTGCCGAGCGCATTGCCAGCAGTATCGGCCTGATGCAGGTGGGTGATCAGGCTCTGGAAGGTGCACAGATTGGCGCAATGAGCGATGAGCAACTCCAGGAAGCCGTTGGGCGCACCGCCGTGTTTGCGCGCATCCGCCCACAAGACAAGTTTCGCATCATCAAAGCTTTTCAGTCCAGGGGCGATGTCACCGCGATGATTGGCGACGGGGTGAACGATGCCCCAGCATTGAAGCGGGTAAACATTGGAGTGGTAGTGGGCAGCGCCACGGATGTGGCTAAAGAAACCGCCGACCTGATTTTGCTTGACAACAACTTCCGCACGATTGTCGCGGCGATCGAAGAAGGCCGGGTCATCTTCTCCAACATTCGTAAAGTCGTAGCGTACGTGCTCTCCAACTCTTTTGCCGAGGTGCTGACCATCTTTATCGCCATGATGCTGCGCTGGCCGGCCCCATTGGCGGTGGCGCAGATCTTGTGGATCCACCTCATCTGTGATGGGCCGCTAGATATCGTGCTCAGCTTTGAGTCCAAGGAGGCCGGTATTATGGACGAGAAGCCTCGCTCGTTGAAAGCTCCCATCCTGACCCACCTGGGGGCTTCTCTTATCGGCGTAATCAGCATTGCCAGTTCGATTTTTGCCTTGTTGTTGTTTGGGCATTACTTCCAGATGCACAATAACCCGATTGAAGGGCAAAGCATCGTGTTTGCCAGCTTCGCCATCAATTCAATCGTGTACATCTTTGCCTACCGCAGTATGCGCTTGCCACTTTACAAGATGAACAAGTTGAGCGCCAATAAACCTTTGATCTGGGCCTCTCTGGCGGGTTTTGCCACCATCGCCATTGCCTTCCTGATTCCCGGCTTGCGTAAGGTGTTGGGTATTGTTCCTCTCACGCTGCAAGAGTGGGGCTGGGTAATCGGCATTGGCATAACTTTATTGGTGCTGGTCGAGATTGGCAAGGCGGTTAGCAGCCGGCTGCATACGCATGATTAGGTTTGGTTAGTAGGATTCGATGAACCGGATTTTGGATATGCATATCGCCAAAATACAGATGACTTATGCGCTGTTTTGTTCGCATCCATTGTTTTCACCGTTACCGTCAGGCGCGCTGGCGCAAGTTGATTGGTCAAATTGAGAAAGGATAAGATTATGGCTCGCACAAAAAAGTCTGGATTTTTCCTTTTGGGCATTGCTTCAGTTTTAGGACTAGCCTGGCTCATTCGGCAGCGTCGTGCTGAACCCGCCGGCCTGAGTGATTGGCAGCGCACCCTGACACGACGATATGGCGCGAACAAGGCACGCCAGTTGGTTGCCGCAGTTCGCCAACGATATGTCTCCCTGGTCAATGAAACCCCCATGCCAGAAAATGGGGCCCTGCGCTGGCATCTGAAAGAAAAAATCTTGCCGGGCCTGGCTTTATACCAGGTGCTGCTGAATGGACACACCGGAGACCAGTCAGCCGCGCTGGCCAGTGTAGATGAAGCTTTCCGCGCTCAGATATACCCCAAAAGCCGCCTGTTGTTAGCGCCGATGAAAGTGCTACCCAATCCATTCCGTCTTTTCAAGTGGTTGTTTCCCCAGGTGATGAAGCAATTCCCGCCTGAAGGTTGGGATACCACGTACATCGAAGACGGCGCCGACAGGATAGCCTTCAACATGACGCGTTGCTTCTATTTCAACACCCTGACCGCTCTCGGCGCACCGGAATTGACCGCCTCATTTTGTAAGGGTGATGATGTTATGGCCGAGAGTTTCCCACCCTCGATACGCTTTATTCGGCCCCACACCCTTGGGCGCGGCGATGAGGTGTGCGACTTCCAGTACTGCCATGTGAAGCAGCCATGAAACCTATTATCATTCCTTTGAGTATGTCGAGTGTGTATTTATTACCCTGCCAGGATGGTTATCTTCAGGTCGATGCCGGGTATGAACACGACTATCCCATCTATCGAAAGTATCTTTCCAAAGCAGGCATTGCGCTGGAAAGCGTGCGCTACCTGGTTTTGACTCACCATCATGACGACCACGCCGGCTTCTTGAATGACCTGACTCGAGACACTGCCATCACCATCCTCGCCCACAAGCAAGCCGAGGCGTTGTTAAAAACCGGGATGAATGATAAGACGCGCGGCGGCGGGTATGTGAACGGCTTAATCAAGTTTGGCGCGGGGATCAAGATGCGCCTGGATCCCCGCTGGTCGCTGACCTTCCCACCCTTTACATTGCGCGAGCAAGACATTCTGCTGACCGGCGATAACGACCAGGTATTGCGCGACCTGGGTTTGGCCGGGCAGGTACTATACACGCCTGGGCACTGTGTTGACCACATCGCCATCGTCCTCGACAGTGGCGAAGCGTTCTGCGGTGATGCTGCCGCCAGCTTTTTCCTTTGGGCTGGGACACGCTACTGCACCGTGTTCATGACTGACATGGATGTTGCCTACGATAGCTGGAAAAAGATTCTGGAGGCTGGCGCACATACAGTTTACCCTGCTCACGGACGCCCCTTCTCGGCTGAAAAGCTGCGCCAGAACTTGGGGCGCATTCAGACCAAAGCTTTAGCGAGATTTTTCTAAAGAGGCAGAAATATGAAATGCAAGCAGATCCCATTGATAACTGGCCTGGCTCTTGGAACCGGGCTGCTGGGACTGGCGTTGATCAAACGAGCCCGCAGAACACAGGCAGAGGGGCTGGTCTGGCAAAAGCAGCGCCGCCAGGCGTTGGACGTGTTTGCCTGCCCAGAGTGTCATGGGTCGCTAACGGTAGTATCACTTCAAGCAGAAGGCGGCTACTTCTGCCAAACTTGCCAGAAAGTTTATCCCATTGTAGATGGCATCCCACACTTCATTGAGACCCAGCGTTTAACCGGGCTGAACAAGCGTTTTTCACAAATGTACGATTGGTTCTCCTGGGGCTACCGGGCTTTCTCGAAAGTGGCTTTTGCCTATATCGGCATGACTGAAGAACAGGCCCGGCGTGAAGTCACTGACCGGCTGGAACCCAAGGGCGGCCGCCTCCTGGAAGTGTCCATCGGTCCAGGTGTGAACCTGCCCTACCTGATCGGGCGCGATGATGTTGGTGAGATTTACGGCCTGGATATTTCCCCTGGCCAGTTGTATCGCTGCCGGGAATTCGTGGCCCACAAGAAATGGAATATCCCGCTTCAATTGGGCAACGCCGAAAAGCTTCCCTACCAGGACAACTCCTTTGATGGCGTTTTCCATCTGGGCGGGATCAACTTTTTTGATGATAAGAAAAAGGCCATTGAAGAGATGATCCGCGTGGCCAAACCCGGAACGCGCATCCTGATCTGCGACGAGAATGAAAAAGGCGCCCAGGCCTACGAGCGCTTCTTGCCCAGTTTCAAGAAGATGGCTGGTGAGCAGCGCCCCGCTGTTGTACCGCCTGTGGACCTGCTGCCGCCCGAGATGCAACAAGTGCGTCTCTTCGAGGTGTGGAACGGCTGGATGTACTGCATAGAGTTCAGAAAGCCTTAGCTCAGGGAGGCTCAATGAAACCGAGTGTTTTCCGGGGTCAAACAGTCATTGTTACTGGCGCCTCCGCCGGAATCGGCAGGGCGCTGGTATTGCAGTTAGCGCGTCAGGGAGCCAAAGTGGCTATTGCCGCCCGCCGAGTCGAACGGTTGGAGCAGGTAGCCGTAGAATGCCGCACCCTGGGTGCTGAAGTGCTGGTGGTGCCAACTGATGTGACCGACGAATCTCAATGCAAAGCGCTGGTAGAGAAAACGGTAGCCACGTTCGGCCGGTTGGATATGCTGATCAACAACGCCGGGCTGGCAGCCACCGCCTTGTTTGATGAATTTCCTGACCTCAGCTTGTTTCGCCACACGATGGATGTGAATTTCTATGGGGCGGTGTACTGCACCTACTACGCCCTGCCGCACCTTAAACAGAGCCGGGGACGCATTGTGGCAATTTCCAGCATGGGTGGAAAAGCAGCCATTCCCTACAACACCCCATATTGTGCTAGCAAGTATGGCATGCACGGGTTTTACGACTCGCTGAGAATGGAGCTAACCCAATATGGTGTCAGTGTTACTTTAATTTGCCCCTACTGGGTGGTGACGGAATTTCACGCCGCGCAACTGAGGAAGGATGGCACGCAACGCGGGGTCGAGCGCGGGCGGGATATGTACACGGACAAGACGATGAGCGCCGAACGCTGTGCTGAGATCACGCTGCAGGCAGCGAACAAACGCCGGCGCGAGGTGCTGATGGGACCGGGGTTCTGGGCCGTGTTGTTAAAGACGCTCGCCCCGGGCCTGACGGATTGGGTGGCGATAAAAATGGTTTTGGGGGCAGCCATCCGACGAGCAAAAAATGCCCAGGAAAAGAGTGGATCTTGAAACTCGAGTGGGTAGAGCTACTCGTTCGCTGGCTGGGCGGGCTGCTAGCTTATACTACGTTGGCAGTGCTGTTATATGGCATCTGGCGCGGCACGCAACGCAAGGCCGGCCACACTACCGGGCGCACCGGCGCCTGGCTGCGTTCAGGTTGGTTTTACCTGATCACATCGGCGTTGTTTTTCAGCGTATGTTTCCTCGGCTGGAAACCCCTGCCGCTGGTGGATTCACCGTCTACTCGCACCTGGATGCTAGCGATGGGCTCGCTGCTGTACTTCCCAGGGATGTTGCTGGTGCTGTGGGCCAGGTTGACCCTGGGCAAGAATTACTTCGCCTCTACCGGCCTGGGCGTGCAATTGTTTGCCGATCACCAGTTGATCACCAGCGGACCGTTTGCCTTTCTGCGCCACCCGATGTATGCCGGGATCATCCTGGCCAGTTTCGGCAGCCTGCTGCTTTATGTTACTTGGACAACTTTGATCCTGGCTTGCTTTTCTCCGCTGATCACTCTACGCGCCCGGCGTGAGGAGACAGCATTGGCCGCTGAGTTTGGCGAGCAGTGGCAAGAATACTGTGCACGTGTACCGAAGTGGATCCCGCAATACTCGAGGAGAAAAGAAAGATGATCACTGAGGCATCTGTGACAATCCCCGATTTGCAGGGTGTGGCCCGTACGCTGCTCGTTCCGCTGGCCTGCCGGGCCATTGAATCTACCCGCCTCGATGCTATCATCCACGACCCGCGCGCCGTAGAACTGTACAATGCCTTGGGCGGCAGCCGTGATTTTTTGCTGGGCATGAGCGAGCACGACCGGCTTTTCACAGTAATGCGCATGCGCCAGTTCGATATCTTCGCCCGCTCTTTTCTTGCCAGGAATCCTGGCGGGTTAGTGGTGGATATCGGTTGCGGGCTGGACACGCGCTTTCACCGCCTGGATGATGGGACCTTCACCTGGCTGGGCGTGGACCTGCCTGAAGTCATCCAGTTGCGCCGACAGTGGCTGCCGGACGCAGAGCGCTGTACTACCATTGCCCAGTCCATGTTCGAGCTGAGCTGGCTCGACGAAGTCGCGCGCCTCAACAAGCCGGTGATCTTTCTTGTAGAGGGCGTCTTCATCTACTTCAGCACCTGCGATGTGAAACCAATACTGATGGCGATGGCAAAATACTTCCCCAACGGGGAGCTGGTTTTTGATGCCATGGCCCCATTCGTGGCGCGGTTCCACAAAGCCAGCTCTGTCCTCAAACGCTCCGGTGCGGAAGCTCGCTGGGATGCCAAAAATCCGGCCGAGTTTGAAGCCTGGGGACTACGCCTGATCGAGCGCTGGGGATATTTCGACAAGCCCGAACCGCGCCTGGGCAGCGTCGCGAACCTGATGCGCTACATCCCGCTGCTGGCAAACACCGCTTATATTCTGCACTACCGGTTTGGAAAGTGAGACCATGAGATTCTTGTCACATCCATCACGAGCATTGGCTGGAGGCCGCTCTTTCCGCTCTTGGCTGCGATCGTCACTGATATCGGCGGGCCGCTTGCGCACAGCTCCATCGAGGTGTGCGAGTACGGCATTCCTGCTGTGATGGCAACTGGTTTGGGGACGAGCCGCATCCCTAACGGGCAAATCATAACGGTGGATGGCAGCAAAGGGCTTGTAACCTTGAAGGAATAAGTAAGATCGTGAGGAGGTGTCATGAAACCCACATTCCCAAAATTCGGATACAACCCGGTTACGGGCGAATGGAATGACAGCCTGAAAGGGGATTACTGCTGGTCAAATGTCAACTTTGGAGAAGCCGCGCCGGATGTGATGACACCCAGTACCTGGTCGATGTTGTGGGTCTATCTCAATGTCATATTTCCAGTCAAAATCCCGGGCGGCCACCCGACAGGCGGGAATATCGGATGGCGATTGTACTTCAACCTGAGTGTGATTACCTCGCTCTATCATAAAATTGGCGTGGATGCGCGCCAGGCAAAGTGGGGAGACATGTTAGGCTCTATACCCCCTGACTTGAATATCCCATACCTTCCATTCACGCTCCCGTCCATGATCTGGTATGTACTGCCGGGATTGATCGCAGACCGGGCGCTGACCCGGCGGAATGGCAAGGAGTTCTCCAGCTATATCCTCCAACTTCCAAAATGGCGCCAGGCCATACGGCCAAGAATTGAGAACTGTACAGATGCGGCTGGGCTTCTCTATCTGTGGAATGAATCCATCTGGCCCACCAAGTTGCGCGATTTGAGGATGCTGCGCAGTATAACCAGCCTTCTGTCCGAACCAGCCACCAAGCTTAAGCTGGATATGACCGCGCTGGTAGGCGAGCAGGAAGCCAATGTGCTCTTATCAAACTTTTCCGGCGAATCGGGCAACCTGGAAAGTCTGGGGCCGTTGGTGGGGTTGGCGAAATTAAAGGACGGCCGGATGAGCCGGGAGGAATACATCGAACGCTATGGTCATCGCGGACCGCATGAGGTGGAGCTGTCTGCCCCTGATCCCAGCGATGATCCAGAATGGCTCGAAAAGAAGCTCGCCGATTTCAACCGCTCGGACGTAGATGTCGAGGCGCTCTTGGCGAAACAACGCGCCGAATTCAGTGTGGCCTGGCAGCGTTTTGAAGCGCGCTTCCCAGGCAAATCAACAGCCTTTCGCCGCCGGCTGGAGTATATTGCCGCTGCTGCGAAAAACCGCGAAGCGATCCGCTCCGAATTCATCCGCCAGTCGCGTTTCGTCAACCGCCCGTTTTATTTGCAAGTAGGGAAAGTGACCGGAGTGGGTGAGGATATTTTTTTCCTGACGGTGGGTGAAATGGTCGCTCTCCTGGCCGGAGACAGGTCAGCGCTCGGCGCCATTCCTGCCCGGCGCGCCATATATCAGCGCTACTGCACCCTGCCGCCGTACCCAGCGATCATTTATGGGCGCTTCGACCCTTTCGAATGGGCGGCGGACCCCAACCGGCGCAGCGATTTTTACGATTCTCGCCAGACTGGAAATGCTGCCTTGCCTTCCACCATCAAAGGTTTTGCTGGCTCAGCAGGTTGCGTGGAGGGAATTGTGCGCCGCATAGACCGCGTGGAAGATGGGAACCAGGTTCAACCGGGAGAGATTCTTGTTACATCTATTACGAACATCGGCTGGACGCCGCTCTTTCCCCTCCTGGCTGCAATCGTTACAGATGTAGGCGCTCCGCTTTCGCATGCTGCTATTGTGGCGCGCGAGATGGGCATCCCGGCGGTGGTGGGTTGCGGTAATGCCACCACGCTGCTCAAAACGGGCGACCGTGTGCGTGTGGATGGTGGGTTAGGAAGCGTTGAAGTTTTGACTAGAAAGGGAGAGAAGGCATGACTTCCGATATCCTCTATCGAATCGCACATGGAGAACAACTATGAAAATGACTAACCGTTGGAACCAATTTATCTATCGATTATGGGCGCCAATCTATGATGCCAGCGTCGGGCATTTCTTCCTTCCGGGAAGAAAGCGGGCGCTGGAGTTGTTGAATTTACAGCCCGGCGAGCGCGTTCTCCTGGTGGGGGTGGGGACTGGCGCGGATTTGCCCTTGTTGCCTGCCGGGGTTATAGCAACCGGTATCGACCTCAGCGTGGATATGCTGGCTAAGGCTCGGAGAAAACTGCCGCTGCCTGACTGTGACGTAGCCTTACTCCAGGGCGATGCGCAGCAGCTCATGGTAGATGAGGCCGGCTTTGACGCCGTGGTCTTCAACCTGATCTTGAGCGTGATTCCCGATGGAGCAGCCTGCCTGAGAGAAAACCTGCGCGCCCTCAAGCCGGGTGGCCGCGCCGTTGTTTTCGACAAGTTCCTGCCAGATGCAGGGCGATTGAGCCTGGGGCGGCGGCTGATGAATCTGGGCAGCACGCTTTTTGGCACCGACATCACTCGCCGTTTTGGCGACCTGGCGCAGGGGGTGGATATCCAGGTAATCTGCGGCGAGCCATCTTTGCTGCGCGGTATGTACCGGGTGATACTTTTTCGTCGCCGTTACTGACGGACCGTTTTTCCGTCTATCGATTATCGATGACTCTGCCATCGTCATATAGCTATGCTCCAGCCCTGGTTCAAGTGGCTGGGCCTGGTAATAGGCCGGGGACAAAAAACTGTAACCATAAATATCCGAAATCAGATATGGAGGCTAGCAGGGTCGCTGCACCGAGACCATTGCGCTGTACCGCCAGTACCTGGGCGGTGAAGACAGACGCTACCACCTGCTGGCTGGTTCGGTACTCGGGGCTGCCTGGTTGGATGCAGTCAAGGCACGTTTATCTTGTCAGGGTAAAGGAGCCAATATTCTCCATGAAGAGGTCTCTTCTTTTACTGCCACTAGCTCGACGATCGGGTATAAGTTCATTGTACAATGACGCTAAAGACGGCTTGGTTGAAGGTATTCCAAAGTTTCTGTTCAGAGATTCAAAAGAGGGCAGTTTGACACCGCCCTCTTTTGAAAAAAACACTAATCGTAGTAGGAAAAGACGCGTTACCTCATGAGCAACGGCAGGAACACAAATACTTTGATGATTACATTCACAGTAATTGTGTCTGTGCCGCCCTCGCCATCAGAAACCTGGACGACAAAGCTGTCCGATCCCGAATAGTTTGACGTGGGGGTGTAGCCAATGGCGATGGATGCCCCTGTTCCGTCGGCTGAGGCCTCGCCATGTCCTGCCTGAGTCAAGATGCTCCAGGTTAGGGTGTCGCTGTCCAGGTCAGTGGCGTTCAGGGTCAGGGCGAACGGAATGACTGCTCCATTCTGTCCCATCGTTACGGTGATGGAGTCACCCTGTGTGATGACAGGCAGCGTGTTGGCAACGAAGGTTACAGAGATTGTGTGATTGCCTGAGACGTTCTCAAAGGTGTAGGAAGTCAACGAGCCGACGGAAACATCGTCAATGAGGACATCGGAAACACGGAAACCTGCATCAGGTTTAAAGGTGAAGGTTTGGCTGGCCCCGTACGCAACGTTGACTGAACCAGAGGGAGAGATGGAGCCGTTCTCACCAGCGGAGGTCGTGATGGTGAAGGTGTCGATGGCGAAGAGGGCGGTGACGTCGATGTTGGCGGTGACATTGGTGTCGGTACGAGGGTTAGCCGTGGAGTCGTCCGACCATTGGACGAAGTGGTAACCAGTCTCAGGGACGGCAGTGACAGCCGCACCATCTGCGCCGAAGTTCACAAGTTGAGAGGTTTGACCGGTCAGGCTTCCACCCGCACTTGCGTAGTAGTTGAGCGCGAAGGTGTCAATGGCGAAGTTGGCGGTGACATCGATGTTGGCGGTGATGTTCAAGTCAGTGCGCGATGCTGTAAGAACTCCATCAGACCAGCCGGTGAAGTGGTAACCGGTGTTGGGCACAGCGGTGACGGTCGTGCCGTCTGCGCCGTACTCGACGGTCTGAGAGGTTTCACCGGTCAGGTTACCGCCTGTTCCGGCGGCGTAGTTCAGGGTGAAGGTGTCGATGGCGAAGGTAGCGGAGATGGTGTGATTGGCTTCCACGTTCTCAAAGGTGTAGGTTGAAACCGGTCCAACAGAGGTCCCGTCAACGAGCACATCGGCGATATGGTAGCCAGCGGTTGTCGGAGAAATGGTGAAGGTCGGGTCGTCTCCGTATGCAACGCTGACTACACCAGCGGGAGAGATGGAGCCATTCTCACCGGCGGAGGTCGTGATGGTGAAGGTGTCGATGGCGAAGGTGGCTGAGATGGTGTGATTGG
>CAZMMI010000063.1:0-17161 GCA_964567255.1 uncultured Anaerolinea sp. | reverse complement strand
TTGCTTGTGCCCTGATCGCCTTTCGTGCTTCTGGGTTATTCGGATAGGCTCTAAGGAATGAGCATTACGAGTGTGCCCGCGGTCAGCAGAACCAATCCGACCGAGGATTTGCGGGTTAATTTTTCTTTGAATACCCAAAAAGCAAATGCCACCGTGACCAAAATGCTCATTTTATCGATTGGAACTACAACACTAGCCGGCCCATCTTGTAAGGCTTTGTAGTAACACAGCCAGGACCCGCCCGTCGCAAGGCCGGAGAGACATATAAAAAGCAGTTCCATTTTGTCGATCGCAAAAATGTTGTTCTTCTTTCCGGTTACCCATACCATGATCCAGGCCATGATCAGCACCACAATCGTGCGAATTGCTGTGCCGAGGTTGGATTCGATGCCCGTTATGCCAATTTTTCCCAAAATGGAGGTAAGGCTGGCAAACAAGGCAGAAAGTAACGCATACACCAACCAGGCTCTGCTGCCTTTTATTTGTTCGGCGCTTTCTTTCTTTTGAATCATCAAGTATGTCCCGATGGTAATTAAAATAACCCCGATCAGCCTGGCAATGGTAATCTTTTCTCCTAAGAGGATAAACGCAAGGAGTATTGTTAGGACTGTGCTCGATTTATCAATTGGAACGACTTTGTTAACGTCTTCCAAAGTCAGTGCTTTGAAGTAGCAAAGCCAGGACGCTCCGGCGGCTAATCCGGATAAGATCAGAAAGAGCAACGTGTGCCCACTCACTTTTGAAAGGGTGGACTGCGAACCAACAATGAATACCATGATCCAGGCGAAGCCCAACACGACGATTGTGCGGATGGCAGTTGCTACGGTTGAATCTGTTTTTCTAATCCCCATTTTTGCCAAAATGGAAGTTGCCCCAGCGAATAAAGCTGAGCCGAAAGCGAACGCGACCCACATATTAGCCTCCATGTCGAAAGATATTAATTGGGCCCCTGCTCAAAGGGTTGGAAGAATTCGCAAACCTGTCTGAGGAATCACGAAGCATCGGATGGAAAGAATTATTTTGAAGATCCTATCTGGGGGTAATCAGGTTCATGAGACTCAAACGTGTTTGGGGATGAAAACGATAATTTCAAAAAATGGAGAATGGATCAGGCCGGAAATTATTGAATTGTGAGCCGATCGTTGGATGACCTTGCGGTCTTATGGATGCATCTCCTGGCAGGTTCTCATAGCTGTGAACCGTACCCTCCTACTGATTTTACTAAAAAAACTCTTCAACTATTGTCCGTAGCCTTCTTCGATTGCGTAGTTGAAACTGGAATGGCACAACCAAAAATTTTCACTCGCTTTGAATTGGTAAATCTCCCGAATCGCGATCCATGTAGAGGCAGGTTCTTTTTGCTTCCAGGAAATTTTTGCGAGGTTATAAAAAGTATTAGCGGATGATGCGATATATCTCAATGGTGGGCCCGGAGTATCGAGGGTAGGAGATTGTCCCGAGATGCAGACCAGCGTAATACCAGATATCATCTGCCCAACTGATCGCAGGAATTGAAGATGTCGGCTCTGTGGCTGTGATTTTGTAGATCAACTTGTGATCTTTTCTGATTTGCTCGTACATAGATATTTCATCAGCATAGCGGTCAGGCTCGTTGTAAAAGCGAGCGTGTGCTCCTGAAGATAAAATGACATATTTTGTTTCGCCCGTGATGAGAGAAAGATCCATCGCTATGTTCGCGCCGGGCGAGAACGGAGTGTAGCCTTCATAAGCAGAGTTTTCCTGGGTGATTCCCCAATCTCGGCAGTATTGATGGGCTGCAACCGTGGTGTTTGTATAAGACAGGCGAATGGATAGCGAGAGCGAATGCATTGCCTGCCCAATAATCGATGCGCCAAAGACGGCTGCTATCACTACCCGAAGAATTTGCTTTGAAGGCCATTTGTACCACACGAAGCTAAACCCAAAAGCTGCCATGAGCAACGGAAAGGTATACATTGGCAAAGCCCAGCGTTCCCAATGCAGGGCCAGCTTGCTGAGTATCACCCAATAAACCAGACCGTAAGAACCAAAAAGCATCGAGTAATTCTTTGTAATGAATATGCCGGCGATTCCTACCAGTAAAAGCAAGATTACAACAATGTTGGCATATGTAACGAAGTTTTGTACGTAGAACCACATATTTCCAAGCCAGCTTAGGCCATCAGATCCAGGGTGCTCTGTGCGCGCTTCAGTTTTAATGCTTTCAATAACCTCCCCGTAATTAATAAATAAATTTGGGGCGACAATGTATAGGAAGAGGACATATATACTAAAGAACTTCAGGCTTTCTATACATGTAAATTTCAAGATATTGAGCGGTTGGTCCCGATACTTTTCGTTTTGGACCCATAGAATAGAAAATGCAATGATGCCAAAGGATAGTAAGCCGGGATATTTTTCAGCGGTGTTTATAGCCGCAAACAAGGCGGCCAGGTAGAGAAATTTCGACTTTCCGCCCCGGGCGTACTTCAAGGAAAACAAGATGACCACCAAAGTAAAAAAGGTGATGGGAATATCGGGGGTGGCATAGTGGGAATGGAGCACGTAAACTGGGAAGAAGGCAAACAGTAGGGCAGCAGGTATGGAATAATCGACTGCGCTTTGTTTACCAATTTTGTATGCGACAATTGGGATTAAGGAGCCGAAAATAGCGGTTAAGAAACGTGCGGAATAATAGAAGAAGAATTCGTTGGCGCGAAACGAAACAGAGAAATCTTGCTCCGTCTTGATTAAGCTCAAGATGTTGAGGTAAAAAAAGTTGAGCAGTTGCATGATTTGATCTGGGCGCTGATAATCGCCAGAATCTAATGTCCGTTCTAACGTCATTGTGAAGGCGGGTTCGAGAATAGTCCATTCATCGGGATGGGTTAGGAAAGGACTGCCAAATTTTAACCCGATGCGTCTGATGAGGAGAGCGGCAAAAAAGAGGATGGATAGAAAGACAATTTCTCTGAGGTCGGATTTATTCTTGGTGAGCAATGAAAATCGTTTGAGCTTCGTTGTTGGCTGATGTTGCATGTCGATCGATAAAACCTGTAGAATATCTGGTAGTAATAATTGCGGCTAGAGATGGATGTTTGCCGACCAGCTGATTTTACCGCAGAGGCGTTTTATTGGCATGGCAAAACCGCTGGATGGAAATTTTCACCATCCAGCGGTTCTTTAAGGGAGGAGAAAGATGCTGTACTCGTTAGGTCATCCGGTCGTTCCTTAAGGTTGTACAAATTGCCTTATGCTCACCTCGTTTTCCGGAGCTGTCTCCGATCTCGTTGTTGAATATAGAATAGCACGCGCAGAGTGGGTTGTCGTTTATTTCCGGTATATCGTCCAGCGAGAATTGTAGATGGAAGCAGATGATATAATCTGCCGATAAGGCAATCTTATGGAACCAACCCAAACACTCCCGGAACATTATCGACAGGCCGGCACATTCGACATCAATAAAAACAAACGACTGCTTCTTCTATTTAATGCTGTTGGAATGGTCGGGTTGGTGATTAGCAGTATGCTGTTCATGAACATTTTGTCCTGGCTGCGACCTCAAGCCGTGGAGCAGGCTTTTGAGTTTGAGATGGATTCGTTTACTCAGTTAGGGCTGCTTATTGGCGTGGTTTTTGCTTTGGTCCTCTTGAACACGGTTCTGCACGAGGCGATTCACGGCTTCTGTTTCTGGCTGTTCACGCGGTCCAGACCCCGTTTCGCATTTCACTGGACGTATGCTTACGCCGCTGCGCCGGACTGGTACTTGCCAAAATACCCATACCTGGCCACTGCGCTGGCGCCCCTGATTCTGATAAGCCTGATCGGAATCCTGCTGTTCTTGTTTGTGCCGACCGGTTGGCTGGCCTCTGTATGGTTTGTGCTGGTGATCAATGCCGCGGGATCGGTTGGCGATCTGGCTGTTGCGGTGTGGTTATTGCGCCAACCATCGACCTGCCTGGCCCAAGATACCGGAAGCGCTGTAACGCTTTTTGTGCCAGAGAAACGATAGAAGTGTTCGTCTACAGCGGCCAGAAAATTAAGATAAGCGGGATGGCTACTGCGGCAATAATAATCTCCAGAATCAGTCCCATGCGCCAATAGTCGCCGAATTTATAGCCGCCGGGGCCCATGACCAGGGTGTTAGACTGGTGCCCGATGGGGGTGAGAAAGGCACAGGATGCGCCGATAGCAATGGCAATGATGAACGGGTCAATGGAGACGCCTAAGCCGTTGGCGATGTTGATGCCGATGGGCGCCATGAGCACCACCGCCGCCGCGTTGTTGATCACATCTGAGAGGAACATCGTCACCACAAGCACCAGGATGAGGGTGACGGCGGCAGGTAGAACGTTTCCATTTCGAAGCACCAGGTCGGCAATGAGTTGAGCGGCGCCGGTCGTTTCCAGCGCGCCACCCACGGGGATCATAGCTCCCAGCAGGATGATGATGGGCCAGTCAATGGCTTGATAGGCCTCCTGCAGGGTCAGCAATTTAGCGATGACCATGGCGACGCAGGCGGCCACGAAGGCTACTTGGATGGGCAGTATCCCAAAAGCAGATAGCAGCAGGGCGGACAAGAAAATCCCCAGCGAGAGCAGAACCGGCCGGGATTGATTGAAGCGAATATCTCTTTCGGCCAGGGGCAGGCAACCAAGCGTGCCGAGGACTTCGCGCAGGGTTTCGACATGCGATTGCAGTAATAGCACGTCGCCGGTGCGAAAACGCAGCTTGTCCAGCCGTGTCCACAGGTAGTCGCCCTGGCGCGCAATGGCCAGCAAATTGACCCCGTACTGGGCCCTTAAGTTGAGGCTGCGAGCGGTGGCCCCTACCATGACCGAGTTGGGAGCAATAACCGTTTCCACCAGGCGAACCTCGGCTGATTCGAGGTCTTCTCTGGCGATGGATTTACTGCCGACCAGTTCTACTCCGGATTTTTCGATAAAATTCTTCAAGTTCTCCGTGTCCGCGGAAATGACCAGGATGTCTTCTGCACGGATTTTCATCATCGAGGAGGGTTCCATGCGCCGCTCCTGGTCTCGCACCAGGCCGAGGATGTTGATCTGGGTTTTGAGCAGTGGATTTACTTCGCGCAGGCGCTTGTCAACGACGAGAGAAGATGGCGACACCTGTACTTCGGTGATGTATTTTTCAACCTGAAAAAGCTGTTGGCCCGCCCTCTTGCTGCGCCGGACGGGGATCAGACGCCAGCCGACCAGGCAGATGAAGAGGAGACCGGCGATGGCAACCGTTACGCCAACGTAAGAGAAGTCAAATAAAGAGAAGGGGCTGCCCCCGCTTGCTTCGCGAAACGAAGAAGCGATGATGTTGGGCGGGGTGCCGATGAGCGTGGTCATGCCGCCAAGTAGGGAGGCAAAAGCCAGCGGCATGAGCAGTTTTGAGGAAGGAATTTGCTTCTTGGCTGAAATTTGCAAAGCCACCGGCAGGAGCAATGCCAGCGCCCCAACGTTGTTCATGAAGGCGGAGAGCAGCGCTACGATCCCGGTGAGGGCGAAGAGCTGTACAGTCGTGCCGCCTTTCATTTTGAGCAAGATTTGCCCAATGATTTCCACCAGTCCGGAGTTTTGCAACCCCTTGCTGAGCACCAGGACGGCAGCGACCGTGATCACGGCAGGGTTGCCAAAACCCAAAAAGGCTTGCTCCACAGGTACCAGGCCTGTGACGACGACAATGAGCAGGGCCAGCAGGGCAACCACATCGTAACGCCAGCGCCCCGTGATGAAAAGGACGAGTGTCAAGATGAGCGTGCCGATGATCAACCATTGCTGAAGAGTCATTCATTTCCCCTTGGTTTGGTTGTGGGATGAAACCCATGTTGAAGAGATGCGCGCCAACAGACATCTTCCAAGTAATTTTATACCAAACTGTGCTGCCTAATACGGCAACTCCTGGAGCGCTGGAGGATTGTTAATGCGGCGAGTTCGTGGCTTTCTAGATGAAGCCAGAAACCATAAAGCGGCGCATTCGCGCCGCTTTATGGTTTCTATTGGGTTGTTTTCTGGCTGCCGGTCTTTGCTTGTCCGGCGCTTAGTCGGCTGGAGCAACCTGTTGAGCGAGAGGGCCGCCGCGCATCACCAGCGGGAGGAAACAATTATATCTGCTGCTGATCGCCAGTTCGGCGGTGTCGTCCGGGTTACCGCCCACAGTGCTATCGTCAACTGCCACTGTCACGTTCAAGGTAGGGTTGACCTCGAAATCCAACGCTATTCCGGCTTTGAGACGTAATTCTGTCCCTACGATCTCGAAGAGTTCCGCATCTGGGCCGGAGAGGCTGAGGACATTGTCGCCCAGGGCGTCATCCGTCACCACGATGTCGGCCACCCTGATGGCCGTAGCTGTACTGGTGTCTTTGGATAAACTAGTAATCTTGTTCTCAAGCGCTATGCTAGGGGCTTTGTTGAGATTGGCATCGGCAATGATAAATTCGGAAAAATCGGTTACGCCCGTCACCCGGATCGAAAAGGGCTCGCTGGTGCAGTCACGGCCTTCTGTGCCATATGCCGTATCGCGCGCCAGGCTGCTCCAGGCGGTGCCATTCCAGCGGTACGCTTCCATTGCGCTGCAAGAAGACCCGGACGGAATTTCGGATTGTGCGAAGTAGAATGTCAGCCCAACGCCGCTGGCTGGCGCCGTGTTGGAGGTAATCTGGAAGCAGCGTCGAACGGCGCCATAGAAACATTCTTGATTCCCGAGAATTTGCACGCTGGTTTCGCCCAGGTTCTGGCCGCCAGACTCCAGAGTCAGGCCGCCGTAACTACCTGTGTTCAGGAAAACGATCGGGCCGGCAGTGCCATTCGCCGCTCGCTTTTGGCGCAGCGTGCCGTTGTTGGTCAGGGTGTTGCCCACAGTCAAACTGCTCAAGCCCATATCCAGTGTTCCGCCCTGGTTCACGGTGAGATTGTTGACTGCTTGCAGGTTGCCATCTAGCCGCAGCTGTACGCCGCTCTCAATGGCCAAATTGTAGAACTGGGCGCTATTCCCAGGCGGGAAGGAATCGTTGTAATCATGAACAATTCGCTGCAAACCCGGCCCGCTGAAGCGAACCAATCCGTTGGTGGCAGAGCCCCATTGAGTCAGGGTTTCGCGGGTGGCTTCCCAGGCGTTGCCGCTGCCAACCAGGTTGACCTCGTTGCCATTGGCAATGGTAACCGCACGATATTCGTAAAGATACCTCGTCGTCAGGCTGCCGCCGTTCAGGATGAGACCGGCCCCCACTCGAACCGCCGAGACAGCCGTATCTGCTGAGATCACCGGGATGCGGGAGGTAGAAAATGGAATAAGCGCGATTTCCTCTGCCCCGGGGGCATGGCCGCAGTCCCAATTATTGCCAGTATGCCAGGCATCCGTCTGCGCGCCGGTCCAGGCGCAGCCGGGGCGAATTTCGAAGTTGTCGAAGGCAAAGCCATCGCCTTGCACATCAGCGCCGCCCTCGCCAAAATAAAAGCGCAGCAGCACAAAAGGCTCGCCGGACAGGTCGCTCGCATCCAGAATCGCAGTCCGCCAGCCGCGCCCGGCATAATGGTCGCCAGAATTATCGTCGGTTATGGAATCACCCGTCCAGCCGGATGCAAAACCTAACCCAGTCGGCTTAAACTGATACCAGTTTCCCTCACCGCTGCCGTATTCGCCAATGGTGTCCCAGGTCACGCCGCCATCCAGGCTGGCTTGCAAATTTGCGCCGTCCTGTCCCTCCTGGGCATCCCACCACAAATCAAATTTAAGATAAGGGTGCTCCAGGCTCGAAAAGTCGAAGGCCGGGCTTTGCACGTAAGACCGCTCATTCTGGTTGTAAGGGGTGGTCAGGCCTGTGGTCCAGGCGTTGGCGCCGGTGGAGGCTGCGGTGATGACCGCGCCCGCAGGCGTTCCCAGTTCCCAACTGCTGTTCGCTCCGCCGCTCGCCCAGCCCCCGGCGCCGCTCTCAAAGCCCTCCACGTAGGGGAAATCGTTTATGCCCCCCGGCCCACTGGTGAACGACCAGACCGGGCAGATCTGCGCATCGCCAAAGCTGTTATAGGGCACGACTTGCCAGTAGTGGGCGGCGTCTGCCGCCATGATGGCTGCCGGATTATAGCCGGTCGTTTTGCCCAAATTGGTCCCATTGACAAGGTTGGTTGGCGGGTTATCTGTGCCGAAGAAAAGCTTGTAGCCTATCGGATCACCGCCGCCGTTGGCCCAACTCAGGTTGGCAAGCAGCATCACGTTTGCCGCGTCATCTTGGGGAACAGGAGAGATGGCGCAGTTGGGGCGGGCGGTTGGCTGCCTTTTCAGGACGCGCACATCATCCAGGAATATGTTGGCTCCATAGCCAGAGATGCCCATAAAGGCCACCCGTACGCTGGGTTCCCCGGCGTAGGCCGACAGGTCAAGCGTGTGGTTTGTCCAGCCATTGGCGCCGGTATAGCGATAGATTTCAGCGCCTGCATTCTCGAACGTGCTGCCGCCGTCCAGGCTGACCTGCACCTGCACACGGTCGAGAAAAGTACTACCGTACAGAGTATCGTGATACATCCAAAAGTCTAGAGAATATTCTACGCCAGCACTTAAATCTAAAGCAGGTGTAATAAGTTGTTTATCAGAATCAACGCTGCAATTAAACGAGTTAAACATTGCCTCTGCCAGCGTGGAATAAGGCGCCTGTGTGGGGTTGGAGCCGGCTGTCACCCGGCTCCAGGTGCACGCGCCGTTCGTGGAGAGGGACCAATCGGTTGGCGGGAACGTTGTGCCGGTGAAGCTCTCGTTGAGCAGATCGATGGTATAAACTGAGCCTGTCGTAAACGACCAGACCGGGCAGTTCGCTGCGTCGCCGTTGGTGTTATGAGGCACGATTTGCCAGTAGTAGGTGGTATTGGAGTCCAGGTTGGCGGACAGTTGGAAGGTGGTTGCATTGCCCAGGTCCGTGCCATTGGCGATGCTGGCGGGCGGGTTCTCGGCGCCAAAATAAAGCTTGTATCCATTCACCTGGCCGCCGCCTGAGGTCCAGTTCAGTGCTGCGTTAAGCAGAACGTCCGTCGCGCCATCCGCCGGGCCGAGGTTCATCGTGCAGGACGGCGGCGCGCTGGGGTCCAGCGGCGTGAAGACATAGGTCTTGCCGCTGGTCAGGTGGACTGCCGATTGAATACTGTTGTTTGCTGTGGTACTGCTGACCGCATCGCCGGTTCCGGCGGCGGGCGTCACGCTGAGAAAATGCCCGCTGCCGCCTGTGGCGTCCACGATGCCGATAGAAGCTGTAGGGCTACCGTCCAGCTCGCTCATGGTTCCATAAACGAACTCGATGATATGGGTGGTTTCATGCAGCCGCACCTGAAAATTTTGGGGGCTGCCATCGGAAATAAGAAAGTGCACATTCTGCCACTGCACCACAAAGACGCGGTTCGGCGCGTCGCCCAGGGTGGCGTAGCCTATCTCTCCCTCGCTCTGCAAGCCCAGATCATCCCACAGCGGCGCCAGCAAGGGCTTGCCATATGTTCCGCTCAGATTGTTTATATAGGAATTAGTAGGCAAGTCGATCATCCCTACCAAACCATTGATATTGATAGAGAGATTGTTGTAGACTATGCCGTCGTAAATGAAGTCAAATGGCAGGCTGACGCCTGCCGAACCATCGTCTGTGTCGGAATAACTAACAGATGTGTAGCCAAAGTCGTCGTCAATGTCGTCATACGCACCCGTCACGACGGAGAAGGTGTACAAGCCGGCGGCGGCCTGAACCGGGTTGCCTGTCATAAACAACGACAGGAACAGTGCCGTTGCAATAAGAAGGTGTAAAAATCGTTTCATCTTTTTTTGTTCTCCTGTAAATGGGTAGAAAAGAATCTGGTTGCCCTGCGCCTTTGCTTGCAGTCATTGGCACAGGTGAGAGTTTGTTCAGGTTAGCAATGTCACGCAGCAGGCACGTTATAAACGAGAAATTTGCCGCCCGATACCTTCACGCGTGTGCTATACTTGGCGCGATCATAGCAATCTATCGTGAAGAAATCGTGAATTCAATTACACAGCCACAATTAATACTTAACCTGTTAGGATCATTTCGCGCCACCCTGGGGGAGAAGACCGTTCAAGGCTTTGTTTCAGGAAAAGTACAGGCGTTGTTAGCCTACCTGGCGATGGCCGAGCGGCCTTGCCCGCGCAGCAGGTTGGCAGCTCTGTTGTGGGGCGAAATGCCCGAAGCAGACGCCCTGGCCAACCTGCGGAAGGCGCTTTCCAACCTGAGGCAGTTGGTCGGCCCATACCTGCTGATCAACCGTTGCGAAGCGGGACTAAACCCTGAAAGTAATTACTGGGTAGATGCCCTGGCCTTTCAGCAGGCTGCGCTCCGCTGGCTGCCGCGCGCTGAAACAACCCCTGGCGGATTGGATGACGCCGCCATGGAGGAGTTGCAGCATTGCGCCGCGGGATACAACGGGGAATTCCTGGATGCTTTCCGGGCACGGACTTCTGTAAACTTTGAGGACTGGATGCTCCTGGAGCGTCAGCGCTTGCACAACCTGGCAGGGCAGGTTTTTTTCCAGCTTGGCGCTCAACATGCCGCCCGCCGGCGTTATGTTGAGGCGCTCACGGCATCTTCGCGTTTGCTGAGTCTGGCCCCCTGGAATGAAGATGCTCACCGCCAACGCATGTCCTTGCTGGCCTGCCAAGGGCACCGCGCTGCCGCACTGCGCCAATACGAAATTTTTCGCCAGGCCTTGCAAGACAAGCTGGGCGCACAACCCGGCGCGGAAATCCAGGCTCTTTATCAACGCCTGGCACAGGGCGATGGTACCCTGCCGGAGATGATTGGCGCGCCGTCAACAAGGCCTGTCCACCGGTTGCCATTTGTGGGGCGCGAAGATGAGCATGCCTGGCTGCTACAGCGCTGGTCTGCGTCGCAGCGCTGGCAGGGTGGGTTGACCCTGGTTGCGGGTGAAGCCGGTATTGGCAAAACACGCCTGATGGAGCAGGTTCTCGAGCAGGTTGCCTTACAGGGCGGTGTGGTCATGTCGGGGCGCTGTTATGAACTCAACCGCGCCCTTCCTTTTCAGGCCATTCATGATGCGCTTCGCAATTACCTGGCCGATCTACCGGAAGAGGCGCGACCACAGCTATCCGATGATCTGTTGATGGATGTGGAGCGGCTGCTGGCTGCCGCCCGAGAGGCATGGCCCAATGGCATTACGCTCTTCCTGGATGATTTGCAATGGGCTGATGCCGATATGTTGGACTTTTTGCATTACCTGGTGTGCCGCCTGTCGAATGGGCCTTGTTGGTTTGTCGGGACGTACCGTCCGACAGAAATATCTCCGGATCATCCTTTGACGCGATTGATGAACAGCCTGGAAAACGACAGCCTGCTGTTTTCCCTTTCGCTGCAGCCGCTGTCAGAGCAGGAAGTTGCGCGCTTGGTTGACCTCATCGCTGCGCCCGGCTCAGTGTTTTTGGCGCTGCCCGCGGCGGAGCTGGCGGAAGCTCTGTTCAGTGAAAGCCAGGGCAACCCTTCTCTGCTCACTGAAATGGTTCCCTGGCTTCAGGAGTGTGATGATCCGCGTTTGGCAAGCTCAACCTTACAAGCGCTTCACCTTCCTTCGCTGCTATCCGAACGGGCACAACTGCTGATCCGGCGGCGCATTGAGCGACTGGATGAAACCAGCCAGTATTTACTTTCCCTGGCAGCGGCTTTTGACCAACCCTTTGACTCTGAAATGCTGCAAGCTGCCGGCGATTGTTCTCGAGAAGTTGTTGAAAGGGCGGTTAAGGGCTGGTTGGATTGCCGCCTGGTGCGCTCGCAAGGCGGCAGGATGGATTTCATCCACGATACAACCCGCTCTTATTTATTCAATGCAGTTCCTGCGCCGCTGCGCCGCCTCTTGCACGCACGGCTGGGCGCCGCGCTGGAAGCCTTGTATCCTTATTCCAATCGCCCCTTCGAGCCCCTGGCGCACCACTTTGATCTTGCTTGTAACTGGCGCAAAGCATTGCTCTACCTGAAACTTGCCGGGGACGAAGCAGCGCAAGCGGGCGCGGGTGAGCAAGCCCAGCGGCATTACTTGCGCGGTCTGGAGATTGTGCGCCAGCATTTAGCAGCTGGTTCTGCCTCGGTTGAGCAGGAATTGAATTTCTTGTTGACCCTTGAGGAGCTAAACGAGCTCCAGGGCCGGCGCGCCGGGCAGCAAGCATCAACAGATCTGGAAGACCCGGATACAATAGGCGCCCCATCAGACTCTTATAACGTGCGATAACAGGTCGCGGCGCTTCGGTCTCAAGCGCCTCATGCTCGCTGCATCGCTCTGGCCAGCCGCCGGATGCCCTCCTGGATCATCTCGGGTGGTTGGGCGGCGAAATTGAGGCGAATGAAGCGCTCGCCATCAACCGGGTTCGGGAAGAACCAGCACCCAGGGGTGAACTCAACGCCCGCTTCGTAGGCCAGAGGCAGCAAGTCGAGGCAATGGTAGCCTTCAGGAAGGCGAAGCCATAGGTAGAGCCCGCCTTGCGGAACGGTGCAGGAAATTTCGCCAGGCAGGTAGCGCCGGATGGCTGTCAGCATGGTGTCCCGCCGGATGCGGTTGTGGCGAGCTGAACGCCGCAGGTGAGCCTGGTAGCGCCCGACCGTCACGTATTCATCCAGGGTGCGCTGGATGAGTGTGGAGGTGGTCAGGTCATTCACCCACTTTTCGTGTAGCAGCCGTTGGAAGATGGGGCCGTCTGCGACGATGAATCCCAGGCGCAGCCCCGGCATGAGCATCTTGGAAAAGGTGCCTGCGTAGATGACATGCCCATTGGCATCCAGTGCCTTCACCGCCGGCTGGGCGCGACCCTCGTAGCGCAGATCTCCGGCGTAATCATCCTCCAGGATGGGCACGTTGTAGCGGGCAGCCAATTCGATCAATGCGTGGCGGCGAGGGCTGCTCAGACAGGCCCCGGTTGGGTTTTGGAAGTTGGGGATGGTATAGATCAGCTTGGGGTGGTGCTTCTGCAACAGTGTTTCCAGGTGATCCACCTGCATTCCGTGCTGATCCACCGGAATACCGGCGATGTTGAGGTTGAACGAGCGGAACAACTCCAGGCCCAGGTTGTAGGTAGGGCTTTCCACCAGGATGGTATCCCCGGGTTTGAGCAGCACCAGGCAGGCCAGGGAAAGGGCTTGCTGCGAGCCGGAGGTGATCAGCACTTGGTCGGCGTGGGTCTTTATACCCTGACTGGCCAACACGTTGACCACCGTCTGGCGCAGCGGCGCATAACCGCTGCTGAACTCGCCGTATTCCAGCGCCTCTACGCCATCGCGGTGGATAACAGCCTGGATGGATTTCACAAAATCCTTGACCGGGAACTGACTGCGGTCGCCTACACCGGTAAACTGGATCACATTCCTTCCGGACGCGTGATAAGCGGAACCGGAGCGGTAGATGTCTGTTGAAAAGATGTTGTTGTTCTCTGCCTCTAGCTGCCACAAGGGCCAGCTATCGTTCGTTCCGGAAGGACCAGACCGGGTTAGGGACGGTAGGGTAGCCACGAAGGTGCCGCTGCCCTCACGGCTGATGAGCAGATCATCGCTTTCCAAATTGGCGTAGGCGTTCTTGATGGTGATGCGGCTGACGTCCAGTTCCGCCGCCAACTCGCGCGAAGAGGGCAGGCGCGTGCCTGCCGGTAGCCCGCCCGAAACGATATTCTCACGCAGGAATTGCTCAATTTGTTGATAAAGCGGAGTTGCGCTGTTTCGATCCAGCGGGATGCGCATGCCGACCTCCGTTCCGAGTGGTTTAATATTACCACTTCCCGAAAAATCGCCAAGTGGGCCTATGGAAATTGGCTCAAACTGGTACTACCGATAGAGCCGCTTGCGCCGTAGAATGATCCTGATGAACTACAAACTATTCGGAAGGAAATAAGTATGGACCCGATCATTCAACTCATTCAACGCGATGCGCAGGACAAAGAGATGGATCTGCGCCGAGAAATAGAATGGCGAAGCCGGAACGCCGATGCGTTCCTCAAAAATTCTGGGATGGCAGCCGGCTGCGCCGCCGAGAAACTGGATGAGCGCGGGAAGATTCGCATTTCGTGGAGCAACCCGTTTACCCGTCGACCCACTCATGAAGTTTGTTAACATAAAGGAGAGCACAATGAAGAGAATTCCGTTTGCAAAGACCGGCGAACAGGTCAGCCAGATGTGTTTGGGGACCATGATCATGGGCACGACGACCGACCCGCAAACCTCCTACGCCATGTTGGACCGCTTTATGGAGGCAGGAGGAAACTTTATTGACACGGCCAACTGCTATGCGTGGTGGGTGGATGGCGGACAGGGCGGCGAGAGCGAGACCCTGTTAGGACGCTGGATGAAAGAACGCCGCAACCGGCAGGATGTATTCCTGGCGAGCAAGGGAGGCGCAGCGCTTCGCAACGTGGGAGTGGTGAAAGACACGCAAGGGAACATCGCCTGGGAGAAGGTGCCGGATGAATATGAGTATCTTTCGCCCACGGCGATGCGTAAAGCATTGGAAGGCAGTTTGCGCCGCTTGCAGGTAGAGGCGATCGATCTGTATTATGCACACATTGATGACCGGGTGACGCCCATGGAAGACACCCTGGAAACGTTGAACCAGTTTGTGCAGGAGGGCAAGGTGCGCTATATTGCTTGCAGCAATTTCCGCACCTGGCGTTTGGAGCGGGCGCTGGGCATCAGCAAGCAGCGCGGGTGGGCGCAGTACGTGGCTGTGCAGCAGGAATACTCGTATTTCCGTCCCAAACCGGGCACGACGTTCGGTATTGATGCGCATACCGACGAAGAGCAGTTGGATTTCCTGCGGGCCAATGAGGATGTGGCCCTGGTGGCCTATTCCCCGCTGTTGAAAGGCATATATGACGATCCACAAAAGCGGGAGCGCTACTATAACTGGCCGCATTACAACTATGATGACACCCATGCCCGGTTGAAAGCGCTGTCGGAGATGGCGGCTCGCCGTGGCGTGAGCAACAGCCAGCTCGTGCTGGCCTGGCTGCTGCATCACCAGCCGCGCGTCATTCCTATCATGGCTGCCAGCCGGTTAGAGCAATATGAGCACAATATGAAGTCTCTGTCCATTGAGCTAAGCGAAGAGGAGATGGCAACGCTGAACGCCGCCGGAGTTTGAAAGAGTTTGTACAAAGAAGAAAACACGCCGGTTGGCGTGTTTTCGTTTAATATGGCGCAAATAACGTGTTGCTTTGGGAGACCAAGTGTTAGCGCCCAGATCAACAAAGCTTCGCTGTACGCTCTCTAGGGCTTGCAGGGATAGATTCTGCATTTTGGAGAAAGAGGGAGTGGTCTCGCTGCACACTGCTCCAGTAAGCCACAAACAGAAGAGCGAATGCAGTGATCATGGTGAGCAAGGTTATCGCAACATTATCAATCCCAAAGAAATAATCCAGCAGGGCATTGCCCGGGAACAAAGCCAACCAGGCCAGGCAGCAAAGCGCGGACAACCACGTCCAATACTTATCTAGGTCCAATTCCAGGCATACCAAATGGTGACCCCATTGAAGACCATACTCACAACCAGCAAGAATTTATCATACAGTGAAGGATAAGTTGGCAGGCCGATCAGGTTGAACAGAATGAAAAAGCCTGCTACGATAATGTTGGCCCAACGACTGGTCGGTAGGGGCAGCACCAGGGTCAGAAAAATCATCAGAATAGGAATCAACATCAGGAAAGCCATTGCCAGGTACATCCACTGGTTGAGGTTTTGCACTGCCAGACTGCGCGCTGAATCGCCGCTGATGATGCGCAAGATGTCACCCAAAAAGTAGATCATCATTACCACAACCCAGGTGGCGGATAGAATGATTCTGGTGTCCATTTGCTAATCCTTATGAAATCGCGATGACCACTTTGCCGCGAGCATGCTCTTTTTCCAAATAGCGGAAAGCGGCGGGGGTATCAGCCATCGGGAAGGTTTTGTCTATCACCGGGGTGAGCTTGCCCGTCTCAGTAAGTTCTTTCAACGCGAGCAGGTCTTTGCTGTTGGGCGTCGCCAAGTACATCCCCGCATGTTGGGGCAAAAACAGTGAGAGTAAAAAGGATTTAGCTACATAACTCATACCGCCATGCCCGCTGTTGGGAATAATCTTGCCCTGTGGGGTGAGGGCGCGGCGCAGGTCGCCAAACGAACGACTGGCGACATTATCGAGGATCAAATCGTAGCGGTGGCCATTTTTCGTAAAGTCTTCGCAAGAGTAGTCCACCACACGATCAGCGCCAAGAGAGCGCACCATCTTGACATTACGCGTGCTGCACACACCGGTCACTTCAGCACCCATGGCTTTTGCAATCTGCACGGCAAATGTTCCTACACCGCCCGACGCGCCGTTAATCAGCACCTTCTGGCCGGGTTGCAATTTTCCGGCGTCGCGCAGGCCAATCAGGGCAGTGATACCGGCAGTCGGCAAAGCTGCTGCCTGCTCGAAGGTCAGATTGACAGGTTTCAGGGCCAGTTTGTCCTCGGCCACGCTGACATATTCCGCCAGCGTGCTGCTGCATGCGGCAAACACTTCGTCGCCCGGCTTGAACTTTGTCACACTGGCACCGACTGTCTTGACCACTCCGGCCATGTCCCAGCCGAGGATGTGGTTTTTAGGCTTTGGAAAGCCGACCATCAGTCGAGTCAGCCAGGGATTGCCGCGCAGGGTGAACACATCTCCGGCATTGAGGGAAGTGGCTTGGACGAGCACCAGCACTTCGTTATCTTTTATCGCTGGTTGTGGAACTTCGGCCAGCCTGAGAACATCCGCTGAACCGTAGTCGGTTTGAACAATGGCTTTCATGAGTTTATTCCTTCGGGATAATAGAGATAGGATTAACCGAAAGCAAAGACAGTCCCAAATCGCGCACTTTTTTGAGCAGGCCATAAAGGGCAGCCTGGTCGGTCAGCGGGCCGGTGAGCAGAGTCTCACCGGCTTCGTGGGTGATGGTCAGTCCATCGAACCAGTCAGCCCATTGCTCCGGCAGGCAGCCTTCGACTCGGATCTCGTAATGGATGGGATGCTTTTGCTCTGGTTGCATAAACGCAACTATACTGCCAGCAAGAGACGCAGGGTAGCTACTTAAGTATTGATCTGGAGTATCGAATTTGATTATTTGCTTTGTGTGCATAGATTGACAAACAAGAACATTTGTACTATTATCAGGATATGAAATTGAGCACCTATG
>CAZMMI010000062.1:8299-17193 GCA_964567255.1 uncultured Anaerolinea sp. | reverse complement strand
GACAATGTCACATTAAAAAATCACGACCTTTAGGCTTGGGTGTTGCCCCCACCCTCCCCTCCCCGCCCATGGCCTGAATTTTCAAGGTGCTTTGCCAGCGGGGAGGGGCGGGGGTGGGGCCACAAGCTCGAATATCTAAAGTGACATTGTCAAACTACTCAACCAGAATTGGGGGAGTAGTTGCACCTCTATCTTAGTACTAAAGTTCTAATTAAGCAATAGATATTGTATAATAGGTTTATTCACAAATCCCCGGCGAGGTAACCCGCCGAAGTATAATCAAACTAAACTCCCCTACCTCGGAGGGAAATATGTCCATAGAGATGAAAAACAAGCACAAACTCTCGCCCCGGCTGCGCATGTTTGCCAACGGCGACGAGGTAGTCAACACGCTGCGCGCCGAGCAGACTGCTTCGCTGGTGGTGCAGAATGCCGAACTAGCCGAGTCCGTGCCTTCCATCAGCACCGGGCAAATGCAGGTATTCAACAACTTCTCTTTTTCCTTGGAAGCTAAACCGCCCACCATCCGCCGGCGCAAATTGAAAGAGATCACCAACGACGTTCTCACCAACGTCTTCATTCAATTGGCCAACGACACAGGCGGCCCGGCGGACATGCCCGAGGCTCTCAAAGACCTCGACCCGCCGCCCATTCGCAAAGACAATATCGTCATTGCCACCATCCCCCTTTCCCTGTTGCCCGAATTGCTGGCTGCCCCGCAGGTCATCTCGGTCGAAAATCCCGAGACCATTCGCTTCTTCCAACCAGTTTCTACCGCGGTGGTAACCAACCCTCCCGACGCCGGGAACCGCTGCGCAGCCACGCCCGCCGCCCAACAGCAGGATGTACTCATCGGCATCATTGACGTGCAGGGCTTCGATTTCGCCCATCCCGACTTCCTCGACGCCGAGGGAAAAACGCGCTTTGTGCGCATTTGGGACCAAGGCGGCGAGGGACGCAAACCTCCCGAACGCTTCGAATACGGCTCCGAGTTAACTCAAGAGATGATGAATTACGCTATCGGCTCGGAGGAACAATATAATCTGCCCCCCACCGAACTGGAACCGCAGTCCGAGATGGTACCCGGCTCGCATGGCACGCATGTTGCCAGCATTGCCGCCGGAAACCGCGGCGTCTGTCCCGGCGCTCGCATCGCAGCGGTGCTGCTGGCCCTGCCCAAAAACGACCAGGAGCGGCGCAAATCCTTCTACGACTCCACCCGTCTGGCCCACGCTGTCGATTACCTCTTCTGCCTGGGCAAGGAGCTGAACCTGCCAGTATCCATCAACATCAGCCTGGGCACCAACGGATACTCGCACGACTCCACCAGCCTGACCAGCCGTTGGTTGGATTACCAATTGGCCACACCGGGGCGCAGCATCTGCGTGGCTGCCGGAAACGCCGGGCAAGAAGCGCGCATGGCTCCCGATGATTGGGGCTTCACGATGGGGCGCATCCACACCTCCGGGAAATTTGAGGCTCCGGGCGAGGAAAAAATCCTCCATTGGGAAGTGCTCGGTGACGGCATCATGGACATTTCGGAGAACGAACTGGAAATCTGGTACAGCCCACGCGATCACATCGCTGTGCAGGTCAAAGCCCCCGGCGCCAGCGAGTGGACCAGTCTGGTCGAGCCGCGCCAGTATATCGAAAATCTGCGCCTGCCCAACAACACCTTCCTCAGCGTGTACAACGAAACCTTCATGCCCGCTAACGGCCTCAACTACATCGCCTGTTATCTCTCTCCGCTGTTTTCCAAAAAACAGGTTGTGGGCATCGCTGCCGGAACCTGGCAGGTGCGCCTATTCTCGCGCGAACTCCGCGACGGTCGTTTCCATGCCTGGATCGAGCGCGACGACGCCCGCCGGGCCGGGGTGATTGGCGGCAAGCAGGCCTGGGCCTTCCCTTCATTCTTTGGCGAGCAAACCTACACCGATATGGCTTCCATCAGTTCGCTGGCCTGTACGAACTCGGTAGTGGCGGTGGCTAACCTGGACGAGACCTCTTCCAAGGTGCACTACACCAGCAGCCAGGGCCCCACCCGCGACGATCGAGAAAAACCGGATATTGCTGCTCCCGGCACCAACATTGCCGCCGCCAACGGGTTTCACCCTGGGCAATGCTGGGTTTCGATGACCGGCACCAGTATGGCCAGCCCCTATGCCACCGGGGTGATTGCCTTACTGCTCGCTGCCGACCGCCAATTGACTGCCGCCCAAATTGTAGGCATCCTGCATCACAACGCCACCCCACTGAGCGACCAGGGCAGTTCCTGGCGCAATGACGCTGGTTTTGGGGTCATCGCGCCGGCTGCCTGCCTGGATGAAGTTCTCAAATTGCGCATGCGTGAGGATATCCAACCATGAGACTCAACGTATTTCCTTCCGATAAAGGCGACTGCCTGTTGTTGACCTCCGCCGACAACAAAAAAGTTCTCATCGACGGCGGCATGCGCGCCTCCTACAGCCAGTTTGTAGCCGCCCAGTTGCCCCGCCTGGCGCGCAACGGTCTCGACCTGGTCTATGTCTCGCACATCGATAGCGATCACATTGGCGGAATTTTGCAGTTGATGGACGACCTGGTTGCCTGGCGGCGCTATGATTACCAGGTAGCCAACAACAACCCAGCCTATCCCATCCCCCAATCGCCGCGCCCACCCCGCCCAAGAGTCATCTGGCACAACGCCTTCAAGGATCAGACTCAGGATAACAAAGGCCTCATCGAGGAGCAGTTGGTGGCCAATTTGTCCATCCTCAGCGCCGACCCTCAGGTGATTGGCGAAGACCTGCTTGACCTGCGCGAATCCACCGGTGATCTTGTCACTTCCGTACGCGAAGGACTGCTGCTCTCCAGCCGAGTCAGCGCGAAGCAGTTAGGAATTCAAGTCAACCCCGAATTCAACGGTGAGACCATCTTCGCTGAAAAAGCCGCGACGCCCATCCCTGTGGGCCGTATGCAAATCCAGGTCATCGGGCCACTCAAAGCCGACCTAGAAAAACTGCGCGAGGAATGGAACGACTGGCTGGACCGCAACCAGAAAACGGTCAAGCACATTCGCAAAGAGATGGAAGACGACCCGGCTTTCGATTACATGACCGAAGGCATGAAACTACTCAGCTACATCCGCAGCTTTGCCAATGCCCTCGGCGACCGCGGTCTGGTCACCACCCCCAACCTTGCTTCGCTCATGTTATATGTTAAAGAAGGGAAGAAGACTCTCCTGCTCACCGGTGATGGCCATTACCTCGACATCCTCAAGGGTCTCGAACAGCGCGGCTTGCTCGACGCCGACGGCAACCTGCATGTCAACGTCCTCAAAGTCCAGCATCACGGCTCCGAGCACAACACCCACGCCGATTTCATTCAGCGCATCACTGCGGACCAGTATATCTTCTGCGGCAACGGCGCCCACAAAAACCCCGACCTGGAAGTGCTGGACATGATGATCAACGAGCGCTTGATGCACGGTCCCACCTCGCCGTTCAAGTTTTGGTTCAACAGCAGCGTGGAAAAAGCTGGAAACGAACAAAACGCCGAACACATGCGCAAGGTGGTCGCGCTAGTTGAAACTGCCGGGCGCGCCGTGCCCGATCGCTTCAGTTATCAATTCCTCAAGCGGTCAAATTTATCGATCCGGATATAATTCAGCTATCGGTTCTTCAGTTCTTTAGAACCTGTCCGAAAATTCGGAAGGGAAGCGATTTTGAGGATAGGTCCTTCGTTTGAGCAAAAGGAGTCCAATCATGCCTCTTCACCACACCCAATTCTTCTCCCAGTCGCTGGGAATCGCCGTATCGATCGATGTCATCACCCCGCTCAAGGCCTGGAAACCCGGCGCCGCCCCCGACACATCCAAACACCCCACCCTGTATCTTCTCCACGGCTATTCCGATGATCATTCCATCTGGCAGCGGCGCACCTCCATCGAGCGCTATGTCGAAGATTACGACCTTGCCGTGGTCATGCCGGCAGTCAATCGCAGCTTCTACGCCGACCAGAAGATCGGTTTCAATTACTGGACCTTCATCAGCAAAGAACTGCCCTGTGTGGCCCGCTCGCTCTTTCCTCTCTCCGACCGGCGCGAGGACAACTTTGTGGCCGGCCTGTCTATGGGCGGTTATGGCGCTTTCAAAATGGCTCTGGCTCACCCAGAGCGCTTTGCCTACGCCGCCAGCCTGTCTGGAGCCGTGGATATCGACAGCATCTACAAAGGCGCTTCCAAAGAATGGTTAGCTGAATTGAAATGCACCTTTGGGCCGCGCAAAGAGGCCGTGGGCAGCGAAAACGATCTGTACTTCCTGGCCAAACGCGCTTCCGAAGCCAAAGGCCCCAAACCCAAGTTGTACCAGTACTGCGGCACCGAGGACTTCCTCTACAAAGCCAACCAGAAATTCCGCCCCTATCTAAAAGGGCTGGGCTTCGACCTTACTTATGAGGAAGGCCCCGGCGACCACCAGTGGAAATATTGGGACGAGAAGATCCAGACCTTCTTGAAGATGCTCCCGCTCAAGGAAATCAACCCCAAACCACAGGAGGGATGAGGCCGGCATTCCCGTCATGCCCACACCTCCGCCTGCCTTTCACGTCATGGTCAAGCCCCGCGGCGCAATCTGCAACCTGGACTGCGCCTACTGTTTCTACCTGACCAAAGAGCATCTGTTTCCTGAAGGCAGCTTCCGCATGAGCGACGCCGTGCTGGACTCATTCACCCGCCAGTACATCCAGGCCCAGCGGGTCCCCGAAGTGACCTTCGCCTGGCAGGGCGGCGAGCCCACCCTCATGGGCCTGGAGTTCTTCGAGCGTGCCGTGGCGCTCCAGCAGCAGTACTGCCCGCCGGGGATGAAAATCTCTAACAGCTTTCAGACCAACGCCACCCTCATCGATGATGATTGGGCGCTCTTCTTCCGCAATAACAACTTCCTCCTGGGCTTCAGTCTGGATGGCCCCGCCGATCTACACGACCTCTACCGGCGCGACAAAGGCGGCCAGCCCACTCACGCCCGCGTCCTGGCTGGGATCGAGCACCTCAAGCGCCGCGGCGTGCAGTTCAACATCCTGGCCTGCGTCAACGACCAGACCGCTCAGCACCCGCTGGAGGTTTACCGGTATCTCCGCGACGAGATCGGCGCGCAGTTCATCCAGTTCATCCCCATCGTTGAAGTTGAAGATGCCGCCGCGGGTAAAGCCGGCCCGCGCTCGGTCAGTGGTCGGGCTTACGGGCGCTTCCTCAACACCATTTTTGACGAATGGGTGCGCCGCGACGTAGGCCGGGTGTATGTGCAGCTCTTCGACACCGCCCTGGGTATCTGGAGCGGGCAGCCCGCCGGGTTGTGCGTGTTTGCCCCCACCTGCGGCGCCGGCCTGGCCCTCGAGCACACCGGCGACCTGTACGCTTGCGACCACTACGTCACAGAACAGTACCATCTGGGCAACATTCTGGAAACCCCGCTGACTGATCTGGTCGCCTCCCCACGCCAGGCACAATTTGGCCAGGACAAAAAGACTACCCTGCCCAGGCAGTGCTGGGAATGTCCGGTGCTGTTTGCCTGTCGCGGCGCCTGCCCCAAGGATCGCATCCTGACCACCCCACGTGGCGAGGCGGGCCTCAACTACCTGTGTGAAGGGTACAAAGCCTTTTTCACCCACGTCGACGGCCCCATGCGCCGCATGGCCGAACTGCTGCACCAACGCCGCCCGCCCGCCGACATCATGCAGGATCTGCCCGCCAAAACCGGGCGCAAGCGGCATTAAATGAAAATATCCGAATTTTAGGTGCACGTGGGGGGGCTTCGCCCCCCCCTACGTGCACCTAAAATTCGGTCTTTCTTCACCATCAGAGTTGGTACAATCGGATTATAATAATTTCGATTTAATCACTCCAAATTTAACAACCACCGGGAATTCAAGAAATCCGAATTTGTGGGTTATGTGGGTGCTTCGCACCCACATAACCCACAAATTCGGGGGATTTCACCAATTCCGGTGAAATGAGGATGGCATGGCGGAAAGCGAACAATTTTGGGAAATGTTATGGGAATCGCGCCTGCAAGAGCTGCGCAATTTGGGCAAGCGCGAGGCCATCCTGGGCATTTCGCGTCTCATCCGCCGCCTGACCGATTCGAACCCGCAGCGCTCTCTGCGCCTGCTGGAGCTGGGCTGCGGCGAAGCCCAAATCATCGGCCCGTTGGTCGAAAACCATGCCCGAGTCCCAGACATTGAAAATTCCCTCGGCGTCGACTATCTCCCCCGCTCGCTGGCTGTTTGCCGCCGCGACTACCCGCGCATGAAATTTCTGGAAGGAAACTTCACCGATCCCACCCTGCTGGCTGGGCTGGGCCAATTCGACATTGTCTTACTGGTCAACGCTCTCCATGAAGTTTTCTCCGCCGGGTACTCTCCCAAGTTGGGCGAGGTGGACGTACCCGCTGCCAAAGCCCAAGTGCGGCAAACCCTCCAGGATATCACCGGCTGCATGCTCCCCGGAGGCTATCTGGCTCTCTTCGACGGCCTGGAACCGCCCGGCGACCCCGACGAACGCCTGCGGGTGCGCTTTCTCAACCCACGCGCCCGTGAGTTGTTCCGCGTGTTTGCCCGCGAGTACCGCCCCTTCAAAATCGCCTATACCTCCGCCGGCGATCCCTTCACCGTGGAGCTTTCGCGGCGGCATTTCACTCGCTACATCACCAAATCTATCTTCTTGGGAAAAGACCTGTGGAAGACCGAACAACTGGAAAGCTACCAGTACTTCACCGAGAGCGAGTTCCGCCAGGCCTTTGCCCAGGTTGGACTCAAAATCCTCGAGCTGCGCACCCTCACCATGAACGATGAGAAATGGAATAACGTTGTGCAGATCGAAACCCCCGGCGCTGCCTTCCCCACCGAACACATCTGGATTCTGGCCCAGTTGCCCGCGCAAGGAACCGCCTCATAAGGAGAAATCACTTATGCCGCAAACCCCCGATGCATTAACCAATATCGAGATCGCTGAGGTCTTCGAGCGTATCGCCAACCTGATGGAAATCAAGGGCGAGCTGGTCTTCAAAGTGCGCGCCTATCAACGTGCTGCCGAGAGCCTGCGCGACCTGCCCGAAGAAGCCGCCGCCCTCGATGCGCGCGGCGAACTGCCCAACGTGCCCGGCATCGGCAAAGCCATCACCGAAAAGATTCAGGAACTGCTCAGCACCGGCAAGCTCGAGTTCCTCAACCGCCTCGAAGAAGAAGTGCCCCCCTCCCTGTTGGATCTGCTGCGCGTCTCAGGAGTAGGGCCCAAGAAAGTGGCTCTGTTTTGGAAAGAATTAGGCCTTCTCACCCTGACCGACCTGGAAGCCGCGGCCAAAGCCGGGAAAATTGCTACGCTGCCGGGCATGGGCGCGAAGACCGAAGCCAACATCCTGGCAGGCATCGCCGGGCTGGCCGCGCGCGGATCGCGCATGTCCCTGGGAAAAGCGTATACCGCCGGGCAGCGCTGGCTGGCCTGGCTTCGTGAATTTCCCGGCGTGCAGCGCGCCGAGGCCGCCGGAAGCCTGCGCCGCTTCAAAGAGACGGTCGGCGATTTGGATTTGGTGGTGGCTTGCGCCGACTCTCCAGCCTTGATGGCCGCTTTTACCAGCCACCCCAACGTGGTTCGCGTGCTGGGGCAGGGCGAAAACAAATCCAGCGTCGAACTGCACGACGGTTTGCGCATCCAATTATGGGCCCAGCCGCCCGAATCGTTTGGCGCGCTGTGGATGTATGCCACCGGCTCCAAAGACCACAACGTGCGCCTGCGCGAGCTGGCCCAGCGCCGCAAGTTGTCCCTCTCTGAGCGCGGCCTGACCGATGAAGCGGGGAATTTACTGCGCTACCCCACCGAAGAAGAAGTTTACACCGCCCTTGGCCTGGATTGGGTCCCCCCTGAGCTGCGCGAAGATCGCGGCGAGATTGACGCCGCCCTCAACCACCGCCTGCCGCGCCTGATCGAAACCAGCGACCTGCGCGCCGAACTGCATTCGCACTCCACCTGGAGCGACGGCCTGCTCAGCATCGAAGACATGGCCCTGGCGGCCATCCAGCGCGGGCACAAGGTGCTGGCGGTTACCGATCATTCCAGCTACCTGGGCATTACCCGCGGGATGAAGCCCGAAGACCTCCCCCGCCAGCGCGCTGAGATCGAAGCCGCCCGCAAACGCCTGGGCGACCGCATCCTCATCCTGCACGGCGCCGAGGTGGACATCCGCGCCGACGGCGTGCTCGATTACCCCGACGAAGCCCTGGCGCAACTGGATATCGTCATCGCCTCGCTGCACGCCTCGCTGCGCCAGCCCCGTGAACAAATCACCGCCCGTCTGCTGAATGCCATCCACAACCCGCACGTTGACATCATTGCCCACCCCACCGGGCGGCTGCTGCCCGACCGCGCCGGGGCCGACCTGGATTGGCAAGCGGTCTTCCAGGCCGTCCAGGAATGTGGCACGTCGCTCGAGATCAATGCCGCGCCTCAGCGCCTGGACACGGATGACATTCACACCCGCCATGCCGTCTCGTTGGGCATCCCCATCACCATCAACACCGACGCCCACTCCGCCGCCGACCTGGATCAAGCTTTCTACGGCGTGTCGGTGGCGCGCCGCGCCGGGTTGGAAAAAGACGCCGTGATCAACACCTGGGAATCCGAACGCATTATGGCGTGGTTGAAAAGCCATTAGTATTTCGTAGCGCGGGTTTCTTACCCGCGTCTTTTGGCCTTACCAGGTAGGAACGCAAATTGTATCTATTCCGAATTTGCGAGTTGTGGGGGTGCTTCGCACCCCCACAACTCGCAAATTCGGAATTCTTAATAAGACGGGCTCGGAGACCGAGTCTACTCCATCGGAGCGAAGAACACCTGGTTACCAAACGCCAGCAGCGCCCGCCGG
>CAZMMI010000062.1:2152-8199 GCA_964567255.1 uncultured Anaerolinea sp. | reverse complement strand
CTACTCCATCGGAGCGAAGAACACCTGGTTACCAAACGCCAGCAGCGCCCGCCGGTTCGGTGTAACTACAAACGAGGTCGGCTCGCCGTCAGGGATAAAACTGCTCAGGCGGTTGTCGGGCCGGTATTGCCCCTGCAAATTCAGCTTGCGCTGGCTAAACTGGTAAATCGATTTGTTCTGCGCATCCAGCACATACAGAGAAGGGTCGGGCGGCTCGGTGACTTGAAGCTGCAGGAAGGTCGCATCGGCGAACGACAGCGGCGAACTCTCCCGCCCGGCGCGTCCATCGCCATAAGGGGTTGGCTCGGTGCAATCGGTTGACTCGCCGTTTGATCGGCAGGTTGTCATCGTGCCATCCTCATTTAAGATGTACAGGTAATCTTCGTACAAAATCATATCCAACACATTGTTCAGGTTCGGGACGCTATCCGTGAAATACAGATGCGGCAATCCCTCGAAGCCTGGGCCTTCTGCCGCTGGATCGAAGCGCCACACCCGATTCACCGCCGGGTCCAGAACGTACAGGCTGCCTTGTGCATAGCTGATCGCTTCGATCGTGCCCCAATTGGTTTCAGGAACAGGCAGCGCCATGCTGCTGAACCCGGCCACGTTGGGCGTGCAGAGTACCAAATTGCCGCCGCCATCGATGGCCATCACCGCCGCATCAAAATCGTTCCCCGGCAGCAACGTGACAAAATCGAGGAGCGGGCCAATCACCGTGCCACCCGCCATCCCCGGACCGCACACAAAGGAACCGTCGTACTCATAATCCTGGCCCGATCGTCTCAGGCGCAGGATGCGCCCTTGCGTGGAGTCCAGCATGTAGATGTCGTTGAGATAAACCATCATGCGGGTGATTTTGGCGTCTGTGGGCAAATCCCCTGCCGCGACCGGCCGGTAAACCAGGCGTTCAACGCCATCCGCCTCGTCGATCTTGGCCTGCACCGAATCATACAGCGCATCCGCTTCTTCTGAACTGCCATAATCCGAGGCTTTATCCAGCCAGTAAAGCGCCTGGTTCCAATCATCGCGACGCAAGCCCAGGTCGTCCTTATTATTGGATTGTTCAAAGAAGTACTGCGCCGATTGCAGATACAATTGGTGCTGCTCGCTCCGTCCGCGCTGATAATATACCGTCATTGCAACGGCTACAATCACCAGCGGGATCATAATCGCCACAAACAACATATTCCCCGGTGAAACATTCAAACCGCGATCTGGATTTCCCGGCATCGCTCGCTCAAATAAGCGCTCCAGCCCTCGGCTGATAGAATTTCCAGCCTTGCGCATCTTTCCAATCCCATCCACTGCCGCGCGGGCAGCAGCCGCAGCCGCTGGAGAAGGCCCCTCGGGCTCGGGCTCCTCTTCCTCAACGGGCGCAGACCGGCGAGGACGCTCAACCCTGGCTGTTTCCACTACTGGCGGCTGAGCTTGCGCCACTACCGCGGGCTCCGGCATCCCTGCTTGAGGAATTTCCTCCCGCGTCTCGGTCGTCGGGGGTTCGGAAACCGCGATTTTTCCGCTCAGATACACGCCTTCGGGCACGGGCGTATACCCAACCGAAGACGCCGAAATGGAAGCGGGAGGCGCAACAGGGATGATTTCTCCCTTGCCTTCGCTCAGCCGCACCACTCCGCCTTGCATATCCAGCACTTCACCGCTCAACCGCCGGGCCAGATCTGCAACCGGCATGGACACCGATTCATCTGGGAGGTCTCCCAAATGCTCTGCTGTCCAGATCAGCGTATCCCCTGCCGTAATCTCCGCCTGGTAATAACGCAGGCTGATCACTTTCGCCACGCCCATCCCGCGGCTCATTCCTTCCGCATCTTGAAAATGCTCCACTGTCGAGCCACTCAGCCGGTAGGTGTGCAATGGGCCGCCTTGCGCCAGATATAACCGCCCGCCGTGGACCACTGCCAGGCTGATTAAGCCCACCATCTGACCACCCGTGCGGGCGCTGCGCACATTTCGCGCCAGCAAAAAATCGTTCAAGCGCTCAGCCATCGCCCGCATTCCGGCTGTCACCGATCCGCTCGAGGTAAAATAGGTTTCAGCCAGGCGATTGAGCATCTCGCGCTGCGCATTGGCCGCCAGCGGCATGCTCCCCGATTGGCTGAAGAAGAGGATCACCTGGTCCTGGCCGCGCAGGCGGGCAGATTTCCGCGGCGCGCTCGCTGCCAAAAAACCGGGGAAATCCGGGCGAGTCTGGCCGGCTTCAAGCAGAATGGGATAGGTGGTGAGGTTGAACAAGTCGGAGCTAATCCTGAGCGTTAATATGAGTTACCCGTACCAAGATTCAGTTGCAATTATTATACCTTTATTGGGGCCCTTTGGGAGTTGCCGTCGCAGGCTCCGCGCTGCCCGAATTGAGGATTATTGCTCCGAAAACCCCCAGTATTCTAACCACAACCTTACAAGCCCCTTACAATGTGTGCCATAAGCGACTCTATAAAACTATAATAACGTTGCAATGAAATTACAATTATGCTGGAATGCTTGACTTATTAATTCGTTATGAATATCTTATATATTAGGGGAATCCAGCGAATGAATCTAGGTTAAAATAGGAAAACCGGTATGCAATGGTTGGTTAAGTTATCACAGTTTCGGCCGATAATGCGGCGCCGTCCAAAGGGACAGTCGTTCCTTGAACTGGCGCTTGTTTTGCCTATCCTGCTTCTCATTCTACTAGGCCTGATCGAAGTCGCCAATTATATCGGGCGGTATCTCGACGCCGTCGACCTCACCCGTGAAGCCGCGCGGTTTGCCTCTGTCCGTGATCCATTTGCCCTCACCGCCTCAGATGAAGATTGTTCAACCCCGGAATCGTTCGACTTTTATTTCGATACTGGCTGTATTTTCTCCCCCCCCCAAACCCTGGATTGCCTGGCTGCAGACGACCCATTTTGCAACGGCCTCAACCCTTACATCATTCTGGACCCTGCCACGGATGATGTAGTGATCTCTGTTTTCACAGTCAAAGGCGATAGAATTGTTTCCGATACCCACCCAAAATCGGGCAGCGGCAGCGATTCCGCAACAGATGAAGGGAGCAAAACAACAAATTTCTGGGCGCTTTCAAACACCAGTTGGGGCGGTGGCCCAGACACCAACAACTGGTCTAAAGATTGTAAAGGGAGTGTCGTGCGCGACCATCCCTATTATACGTTAACCCACATCCAAGAAATCGTTGATCCTGCTGCTCACGGTTCGACACGCGTTGCCGCGCCCGCCAGCAAAGGATTCGTCGCTGTAGAAGTTTATTACTGCTACGACCAAGTCCTCAGTCTCCCAATATTCACCATTTTTGTTCCCGACCCCCTAATGATCCATGCGTACACAATTATGCCTCTCCCAGCTGCTGCGCCAACCCCGACGCCAAAGCCCTAATCCCCGTCCTGCCCGCTCTCGCGGACAGATAGTTGTCATCTTCGCTGTCTCGTTGGTGGCGCTCTTACTATTTGTCGGCCTCGCCATTGATGCGGGGATCATCTATGTTTCCTATGGTCAGCTCAAGCGCGCGGTTGATTCCGCGGCCGTATCCGCTGCCACCAATTTTAAACGAAATAAAACCCTCGCTGAAATGAAAGCGGCAGTCCTCGAAACGCTGATTCTTCATAATGTCGACTCCGACCCAGCCCTGCTGCAGCTTGATGTGCGCGTTTGTGATGCCAATTCCGATGGTATCCGTGACGCCTCTTTGGAAACCGAAGAACCCATGTTTTTCGCCGCCTGCCCTAACACCGAACATGATGCACCACGCAAGCTAATTTGGGTCGAAGCGCATCAACGCACGCCCCTCTACTTCCTATCGCTGATCGGTTTTCATTATGTCAACCTTGAAACCCACGCCACCGCCGAAGCGGCCGCCGTCGACCTTGTTTTGGTGATCGACATCTCCGAATCGATGGTTCAGGAATGTAAAACGCGAAATGCTGCTAATCAGTGCATAGAGTGGAAATCATATAATTACGATTCGTCGATGGCAGCGGATTATGACCCTCAAGCGCCGGGAAACTGTAACTATCTCAACTATGACGAATGCTATCCTTTGAAAAATGCCAAGGCCGCCGCCGGCGATTTGGTCAATAACCTCTACGAAGGTTATGATCGTGTTTCGGTCATCACCTTTGATTCCAAAGCCACCGTGCGGGTGCCTCTTTCTTCCGGCGATCTCACTACCGAAAAGAAAGCAATCATCCTCGACAACATCGATACCATTGCCCCCCACGATGACGCGCCCTTCGCTCGGATGTGGCCCCTTTGGGCAATGGACGATGAGAACCACCGCCGCTACAACCCTGTTTACCCCGACGACCGGGACGGCAATGGCGTTGATGCTGACCCCGGCATGCTCTGCGACTACGCAATCAATGGCTGGTGGGATACAAGTAAAGATGTACCTTGCGACCAGGACGACAAATACGACGCCTTCAACTGGGATAAGGACCCCGACGATTTGTTCACTGACCCCGACCAGGCCCTTGCGGTGGCATGGAAGGATGAGCGCGGTGAGAATGATAAGTTCAGCGTTGTTTCCACCTGCACAGGCTGCGGCATTCGCGAAGCTGCCAATCAGCTCAAAGCATACGGGCGACCTGGCGCGGTTTGGGTCATCATCTTCCTCTCCGACGGCGCGGCTAACATGAGCGACACGCACATGACAGGCGGCACCCGCCCGGATGGCTCCCCCGTCATCCCTGCGGCCTTCCCCAACGGCTTCTGCACCCAACAGTATTGGGCTGATAACTGTTTTGATCGTGATATTGACGTTAGATATTGTATCGACGATGATCCCGATACCTGCCCCCCAGGCTCCGAACACCAAGTGCCCAATCCCACCACCGATTACTCCGTCTACGATTATGCGCTCGATATGATCGATGAAGCCGCACTAACCATCAATGACGAATCTACCCATTCCGATCCACATTATAACCCGGATGAACCTCTCGGTAACGACATCGCCATTTATTCAATCGGCCTGGGCGATGCGCTCTCTTTTGGAGAACCGTTGCTGCGTTACATGGCTGCCGTCGGTGATGATGGCGACCGGAATACGGACCCCTGTAAAAACACTCCAGATAAAAAATCTTGTGGCAATTATTATTATGCTGCGACCGGCGCTGATCTTTTGCCAGTTTTCGAAGATATCGCCAGCCGTATTTATACTCGGATTACGCAGTAATGAGGTTTCATATGCAGCACTTAGTTTTTCTGCACAAGTCACGTCATAAGGCCCAGGGCTTGCTGGAATTTGCCCTTGCCTTGCCCATTTTGCTCCTCCTCGTGTTCGGCATCATCGAGTTTGGCCGTCTTCTGCAAGCCTGGCTGGCGCTTGAAAACGGCGCCCGCTTTGGTGTCCGCTATGCCATCACAGGCGAGTATAATCCCAATTACTGCGACGAGGCCGCCGCCGTAATAGCGCCATCCTTTAGCTTGACCGCTGCGCAACTCATAGCACAGGATCAGGTGGATGGCAATCTGGACTGCCGCGTGTCCACCACCGTTGACGATTGGGAAGAAAAAATGGCTGCCCTTCAAGATTGGGCACGCATGCCTTCCATTCGCGATACGGTTATGGCAGGCGCCATGGGCATTGCCTGGAACTCCGCCTCCTCAGGCGATTATGTCGATTACCTTTCCAACCCCAACGCAACCTTCGTGGATACTTACCGCGGCAATCCAAGCTTGCCCGGCTATTTGAACATCTCGATTTGCTCAACGCGCGGCGACCAGGACTCCTACTTCCGTTTGAATGGCAGTGGTGTATCCGGAGACCCCATTTACTACTACGATGATATTGCGGATAATGATCATCGCTTCCCCCTTGTCTGCGGCGAAGCCAATTCATCCGACTTCAGCATCCGTTCTTTCACCGATGACGCCGGCGGCCCTGGCGATCGTGTTCGCGTCACGCTCACCTACCGTCATCCCATGATCACCCCCTTCCTCAGCTCCTGGTGGCCCACCTTGCGCCTGGAAGCCCAACGTGAAGGGCTGGTCGAGAAGTTCCGCAACTCGCGCGTCACCGGTTTGACCGG
>CAZMMI010000062.1:0-2052 GCA_964567255.1 uncultured Anaerolinea sp. | reverse complement strand
CATTTCAAAGAGGGGAGTGGCAGCGATCATTCGGCGGTGGCATGGACCTGGAACGCAGAAGGCATTCCGGCGCAATCCGTTCCTACCGTGATCCCCCAAAGGAACCTCTACCCGGTAGTGCGCGAGACGGTTCCTCCCGAAATCCTCTGCGCCGACGCAGGCGGCCCGCTGCGCGAGTACTGGACTCGCCTCAACCTGCTCAGCACGCCGATCAGCAATTTCCGCACCTTCGCCACCAAGATCGCCGGCAACCCGCCCACCATTGCTCCCCAAGGCAATGAATACCCTGGTGATTTCATCGCACCGGTTGACTGGGGAGAGCAGTACGGGCAGCGCTACCGTGCGTATCTCTGCCCGCCGCGCACGGGTAATTACACCTTCTGGATTGCCAGCGATGACGACAGCCAATTGTATCTGAGCTCCGATACCGACCCCCAGAATAAAACACTTATCGCCTTCGTTTCCGGCTGGACAGGCGATCAGGAGTTTGGTGAACAGGCGAGCCAAAAATCCGTGGAACAGGATTTGGTAGGCGGCCAGCGCTACTTCATCGAGAGCGTGCACCGCGAAGGCGGCGGCGGCGACAATATGTCGGTCGGATGGACCGGCCCCTTCATGGCCCAAACCCCCGTCGTCATCCAGGAACGCTACCTGGTTCCCTACACCCCGGTGGCCACTGCCACGCCTTCCAGTCAGGCCCGGTGCGACTTCCTGCAAACCCGTGTGGACAGCAGCGGCAACGTTGCCCCAGACCAGCTCTACTTGCAAGGCAGCTACATCGATCTTTACCTGCGCAACACCAGTATCGATTACCCCATCACACTCCTGGGGGTTACCGGAAGTTACATTGACGCGTACCATCGAGTAAACGCTTCACCGCCCTCCATGACGCTCAGCAATTACACCTGGGATCAAAACTACCCCGATGAAGGTGCTGTCACCCTGCACACGCCCAATATGACTCTCGGCGCCGCCACCCAAAACTGGGACCACGACCCCTTCACCACATCCGGTGAGATGGACACGATTAGCTATGGTAACTTGCGTTTGAATTGGAACAGGAACTTTAGGGTCAGTAACGGCTTCGATCCCTTCGATACGTACATCACGTCAAAATTCAGCGACTACCAGAAGAACTCCAATTACTTCCACGGAGACGATTTCGTCTTGACGGTTCACTACCGTGTCGGCACCACCCTGGACTGCACTCTGGAAACCACCGGGGTTAACGGTCCCGTTATCGCCGTCACCCGCCTGGATGGCACGAATAATCGCTTCAACTTGCGCGCCGACGTCAACGTTTCCACCGCCTGGTACCGGAGAGTTCGAGAAGTGCACTTCACCGTCTATAACAGTTCTGGGACAGCCGTGCATCATGAAGTCGACACCACCGCACCGTACTGCCTATTTGATACCAGCGCAACCACCTGCCCGACCAATTTCACCAGTTATGCCTGGAACATGGGCACCATTAATACCAATGATGACATTGGTATCACTACAGGCAACTATAATGTCTATGTCGTCGCAGCTGATACTGGCTTCAGCCCCAACAATGACGGAAGTGGTCTGACGGGCTCTTACGCCACTCGCATCCTCTATGTGCTTCGGGTCAATCAGAATTTGCCGACTCCCACCGCGACGCGCACGCCCACGCGCACCCTCACACCCACGCGTACCCTCACGCCCACACGCACGTTGACCCCCACGCGCACATTGACACCCACAATCACACGCACGCCCACGCGCACGCGCACGCCAACCAGCACGTTCACCCGCAGGCCAACGGATAACGTTACACCAACGTTCACGCGCACGCCCACGCGTACGCCAACCCGAACGCCAAGGCCAACGTCATGTTCGCCAGACGATCCTAACTGCCTGCCGTAAGATCGTCTTCCTCTCAAACCTTTTTGCTACGGGCCGCGTGAAGCGCGGCCCGTAGCTATTGGCGGGAAGGTTCTTTTTGGGTAACTGCTCAGAGGGTGAGGAAAGTCCCCGAATTTGAGGTGTGTGTGGGGTGCTTCGCACCCCACACACACCTCAAATTCG
>CAZMMI010000061.1:0-17207 GCA_964567255.1 uncultured Anaerolinea sp. | reverse complement strand
ACATATCTGTTCCCCCTACTCTTTTCCCCGAGGTGACTATGCCTGCGCGATTAGACTGGATCCAGCAAGAGCTTGACGGCCTGAAGGAGGCCGGTCTGTTGAACCGAATTCGCACAATCAGCTCGCCGCAAGGCGCATGGCTGACTGTGGACGGCAAACACGTCCTGAACTTCTGCTCCAACAATTATCTCGGCCTGGCCAACCACCCCCGCCTGGTGGCCAAAGCCCACGAAAACCTGGATAAATACGGCGTTGGCCCGGCGGCGGTGCGCTCGATTGCCGGGACGCTGGACTTGCACCTGGAACTGGAGCGCCGCCTGGCGGCCTTCAAAGGCGTCGAAGCGGCCATCAGCTTCCAGTCCGGCTTCACCGCCAACCTGGCCACCATCCCCGCCCTGGTGGGCAAAGAGGACGTGATCTTCTCCGACGAACTCAATCACGCCAGCATCATCGACGGTTCGCGGCTTTCGGGGGCGCGCATCGTGCGCTACGCCCACGCCAACCCCGCCGACCTGGAAGCTCAAATCAATGCCAATGCCGGCAGCTACCGCCGGGCCTTGTGCATCACCGACGGCGTGTTCAGCATGGACGGCGACATTGCCCCGCTGGACAAAATCTACGAGGTCACCGCAGCGCACGGCGTGATGTTGATGGTGGACGATGCTCACGGTGAAGGTGTGCTGGGGCACGGTGGGCGCGGCATTGTCGACCACTTCCACCTGCACGGGAAGGTCGACATCGAAGTCGGCACGCTCTCCAAAGCTTTCGGTGTGGTGGGCGGCGTTTCGGCGGGCAGCCCGCTGGTCGTCGATTGGCTGCGCCAGCGCGGGCGGCCCTTCCTCTTCTCCTCGGCCATGCCCGCCGCCGATGCAGCCGCCTGTCTGGCGGCTGTAGACCTGTTGGAGGAGTCGACCGAGTTGGTCGACCGCCTGTGGGAAAACGCGCGTTGGTTTAAGAAGGAAATGGCCAACCTGGGCTTCGACACCGGCCAATCCGTGACCCCCATCACGCCTATCATGTTGGGCGAGGCGCCCCTGGCGCAGCAGTTTAGCCGCGCGCTGTTCGATGAAGGCATCTTTGCTATGGCCCTGGGCTTTCCCACTGTGCCGCGTGGCAAAGCTCGCATCCGGGTGATGATCTCTGCCGCCCACACGCCCACCGACCTGGAGCAAGGTCTGGAAACTTTCGCCTCAGTGGGTCGCAAGCTGGGTGTCATTGCCTAACAAAGAAAAATAACCGCGAGATAGAAACAGAGGCCGTGCTTCGCACGGCCTCTGTTTCTATCTCGCGATAATGGTTCGCAATTATGCTGGTTTTTCGGCGAACGGATCGTAGTTAGGGTTGGTTCCGGCCCACACGCAGGATGCTTCCTCTAGCAGGCCACATTCTGCACCGCGCGAGCAGCGATGAGCCACAATTCGCGGACCCGATTCAGGTATCACCTCGTCGGGATAGAGCACCTCGGCTTCCAGGGCGACTTCGCCCCCGGCATGCTCGCAGTATTGCACTTTTATCTCTTGCCATACCTTTACTGCCATCTCATACCTCCTGACGATCTCTCGTTAAGACTATTATACTCCGATTTGAGACTTCGAGTCTAGCGCGGCTCTTTAGGAGTCTTTGTGATAAGTACCGCATTTTGAGGTGTGATAGCGGCTTCGCCGCTATCACACCTCAAAATGCGGATTTCATCACGCCGATTCCCAATGAACCTCTAGCGCTTGACCAGCTTGAGCACCGACCCGCTGGAATGATCCAGCAGATACAACTCGCCCGCGTCGTCCTGCCCAAACGAACTGATGTTCAAGCCCGTCTCGAACAGTACCTGATTCTGCCAGCTTCCATCGGCCAGGCGCAGCAAGCCCCAAATGCGCCCGGTGCAGTAATCACCATACAGGTAAACGCCCTGGAAGTCGGGCAGCGCCTCGCCACGATACACATACCCACCCGTAATCGAGCAACCCGTGGGGTGGTCATATTGAGCCACCGGGTCGGTCATCACCAAATCAGCCGGCGGGTTGCCCTCATGTGGGTTGGCCCCCTCGCGATAATTCCAGCCAAAGTTGACCCCCGCGGGTGTTCCGGCGGGCAAGAAGTTCACTTCTTCCCACACGTTGCGGCCCACATCTGCCAGGTACAGGTCGCCGGTGGCCCGATCAAAGGAGAAGCGCCAGGGGTTGCGCAGGCCGAGCGCATAAATCTCTGCCGCGCCGCCGCCATTGGCAAACACGTTCCCCGCTGGAATGGCGTACGGGTCGCCGTTGTTCACGTCGATGCGCAGCAACTTACCCAGCAGCACGTCCGGGTTCTGCCCGTTGGTGCGAATCTCCTCACCCGAGCCGCCGTCACCCAGGCCAAAGTACAGGTAGCCATCCGGCCCAAAAGCCAGTTGCCCGGCGTTGTGGTTTTCAGCGGGCTGAGCTTGAGTCAGCAGGATCTTCTCACTGTCCGTGCCCGCATTGGTGCGCTCCGGCGCAGCGGTGAAGCGCGCAATGGCGGTGGCACCGTCCTGGCGGGTGTAATTCACGTAGAAATAGCCGTTGTTCGTAAAATCGGGGTGCAAAGTGATGCCCAGCAGACCCTGTTCGGTCGCCGAAGAGCCCACCCGGTCGCGAATATCCAGGAACGGTGTGGGTTGTAACTGGTAATTATCCACCAGGTAAATCACGCCGGGCTGATCCAGCACCAACAAACGCCCCGAACCATCGCCCAGGCCGATCAGATCGGTGGGTTTGGTCAGGCCGGAAAAGACCGTCTGCCAGGTATAACTTGCCGGGTCGGGCAAGGTAGCAACGTTGTTGGCCGGGACAACCGGTTGCTGCGGGGCAGGGTAAGCAGCGTTGGCGGAAGGCTCACCCCCTTCAGCTTGCGGAGCAGGATAGGCCGGGTCGCTGCCGGGCTGCGCTTCGGTCGGAGCTGGATAGGCGGGATCGCCTGGCTGGCTGGTCGGCGCCGGGTACCCAGGTTGGCTGGTGACGGTTGGTTCCGCCGGAACTGGCGGCTGGGTAGCGTTTGCCGTTGGAGTGGCTGTGCCATTACAAGCAGACAGAGCCAGCGCAACAATCATGAATAGCCCGGCCAGTTGAATTGTGGTCGTTGTCTTTTGTTTCATTTTTCTCCTACAGGTCAATTACGATCTGTCTCGTGGAACTCCGCGTCAATCACATCGTCGTTCGCCTGCGGGTCGGATTCGTCTGTCAGAATATCCTTTTGGCGGGCGTGGTCAATGTTATCGGTATGCTCCTGCACCACGTCGGGCGGGCATAATTCCACGAACAGGTAGGTTCCCAACCAGATCACCGCTGCGTCATCCAGCGGCACAATGGGCATCAAATCGGTAGGCACCACCAGATAGACCAGCGTGCCGAGTGGCAGCAGTTTGAGCAGGGGCGAAACCCGCTTATCCCCCATCAAGCGGATGATTAAGCGGGCGCGGTCGCTGATCCCCTGAAAAAAGCCGCCCTGATTGGTAAGGCTACGAGAATTATCGGCCATCATTTACCTCCGATCTCCACGATTATACCAGTTTGAACAGATAAATTCACGTTCGCAGTTAGCGTTTTCTGAAAGCACATGTTGTTAAGTATACGTTTAAACCACAGAAATGGTTTCAATCGCCGGGCTGCTCAAACATCTTCTCACGGCGACGGCGAATGAGGGGCGCGACCAGCTTGCGCAGGTAATATTTGGCATAAATGATCGACAGCGGTGACCCGCCCAACCGCTTGTGCACCTTGAGCATTTCCGGCCAGCAGCGGTCGTCGGCAGCAATGGTTTTGGCGTCGCGATGCAAGCGGAAGTTGCCCCACACTTTGCCAGGCAAATAGACCAAGGGGGCTTCGGCTGCCAGCCGCACCCACAGGTCGTAGTCCATAGCGAAGTAGAAGTTGGGGTCCAGCGGCCCCACCTTGCGCCAGAGATCGGCCCGAAAAAACGAGGACTGCTGCGGCACGTGGACGTACCCTTGCCGCAAGCGGCGGTAATCGGTTTGGGCGGCGGGGAAGCGCCCGATCACGCGCCCATTTTCATCGATGTAATTGGCATCGCCGTAGACCATTGCAGATTCGGGATGGGCTTGCAAAGCTGCTACGGCTTCGCGCACTGCGCCCGGTTCGAGGGTATCGTCAGAATTGATCCAGGCCAGTACGTCACCCGTGGCGCGGGCAAAGCCTTTGTTCAACGCGTCCGTCTGCCCGCGGTCCTTCTCCGAAACCCACCACCCCAGCCGGTCGGCATAACGGCGGATGATGTCGGCGCTGCCATCCTCTGAACCGCCGTCCACGACAATGTATTCTAGGTCGGGGTAATCCTGCTCCAGCACCGAGCAGATGGTGGTTTCGAGGTAGCGAGCCTGGTTATACGAGGGGGTGATTACCGAAACGCGCATAGGCAACCTCACGGATTGGCTGTAATCGAATCAACGCCGTAGAACTCGGCCACACAGCGGTTGACCCAAAAAGACGAGTCGGGGCCCATATCGAAATGCCCTTGGGCCACATCAATCTCGCGCACAAACAGGTCGCGCTCTCCGGCCTCGATTTGTGTGTGAATTTCAGCGGTGCGGGCATCCCAACGCACGGCGCGGATTTGCAACTCGTGGGCTTCCGCTTGCAGGGCAGGCAGCCCGCGCAGCGGGTACAGGCAGGCCAGGGCCAGCCCGGCTGCCGCCAGCCAGGGCAGAACCCTCCAACGCAAACTTGCCAGCGCCGCGGCGGCGAAGAAAAACGCCCCGCCCCAACCCGCCAGAAAGGCGAAACGCCCCACCATCATGGCCCGCCCGGCGGGGTACTGCCCACCGGCATAGACGCTGGGCGCGATAGCGCAGCACAGGAATGCAAACCCCATCAAAGCTGCTAATCCCGCATACACGAAAGCCCTGCCCGCGCCCAGAGCGGCACGATCCTTCCACACGCCCAGATACGCCAGCGCGCCCATCCCCACCGCGAAGGCCGCCAGCGGAACCGGCTGCCCGCGGAAGGAGAAGAAGGTGAAGTCAAAGGCATAGCGCAAGGTGATCAACACCAAATCGAGCGGGCCGGGCGCCGGAGCGATAGCGGCCATACGCCACTCGTTGGAAGGCGAGCCCATCATCACAGCCATTGCCAGCAGCGAGCCAACCAGCGGGGCCGCGGTGAAGCGCAGCACGCGGAAACGGTCGCCGGAAGCGAACAGGAAGCCCAGCAGAGCGGCCAGGATCATCAGCCCGGCCTGGGCCGCCGCAAAAGTCTCCGAAAGACCTGCCGCCAGGAAAGCAAACAGCCCCAGGCCCAGCGCCCAGCCAATCTTCGGGTGTCGTCTTGACGTCGCCAGCGCGCGGACAATCCAACCGGCGGCAAACAACAACAGCGCCAGCGGCAGGGTATAGTGCAGGGTACCCATGCGCCAGTAGAGCGATTGCAAGCGGTCCACGGCCAGCAGCATATTGAAGTACACCAGCAGCAGCGCCGCCAGCCCAATCCAAACCGGGCGAACGGTGACACGCGCCAGGCGAGCCGCCCCCGAAAGCGCGTAGACCCAACCGACCAGCAGCAGCAGCAAGATCAGTGCAGGCAGCCAGCGGATGGCCCCTTCACCAAACCGCTCGCTGATCCATACGGGGATCAAAGTGGAGAAGCGGTTGCCCGATTCGACGTACCAGTTGGCGATTCCACCGATCAGGCCGAATTCGCGCAGCGTGCCGCTGTAGCAATAATCATCGGCCCAGTAACGGGCAAATGTGCCCGCCCAGGCGTACATGCCCAGCATGAACGTTATGACAGCGCTGCCCGCCAGGGCCAGGAATGAAAAAAGTTTGGATTTAGCCATAACCTGCCTGGGTAAAACAATAGATGTAATATGCAATGCCCCCGGCCAGGTGGGCCAGGTAAGCGACCCACACTCCGGCGCGGGCCTTCCAATCCATTGGGAGTGCGCGGGCAAAATGGCGAATGGAAGCGGCGAAGAGCAAGAACAGGGTGATCTGTGCGCTCCAGCGGAAGTTGGCGTGCATTTCGCGCTCCCCGCTTTCCGCCAGGAGATAAATCTGCGCCGCGCCGCCCAAAAAGGCAATCCAGGCCAGTTGCAGGGCGGGCGATTGGATTACGCGGCGAAAATCCACGACCAGCAGCGTCAGGGGAAACAGCGCCGACAGCAGGAACTTCCACAGCAGATGGTCTGAAAAAGCGCTCTCGACCCTGAAGGGAGCAAACACAATACCCGTGGAATCCGCTTCGGGAGAATTATACAAAACAAACGTTAGCGTCCCTAATACAACCAAACCGGGAACAACGGCTCCACCGAGCAGCATTCGCCAATCTACGGGAGTTTTAGCTAGCCGATACAATACTGCTAGGCAGACCAACGCAGGCAGGACGCTCATGACATAATTCTGTTTGGCTAATGCAGAAAAAATGATCACCAGGGCTGACAGCACCACCCACCCCCAAGCATTTTTTTGCGATTCAAAGGCGCGCAGCACAAGGATGAAACTGACCAAGGCCAGCGGGCGCAAAATGTGTACAGTGGGGTTGTGATAGCTAGCCAGCCCGATGTAACCAAAGTAGAAAGATCCATCTAGCGGAGCCAGGAGCATCACCGGCGCGACCAGGGTGAGGGTGAGCGACCAGAACACCCGCCAAAACTCGCCCAGCCGCCCTGAAAGTTTACCCAGCCAATAATAGAAAATCATCGCGGCGGCGGCTTGGGCAGCCACCAGCACAATGATCATGCTTTCCCACAACCCGATGCGGTTGCGAGAAGCCCAATAGATAAAACCAACACACCACTGCAAAAGGGGATGACTCAGGGCGTGGGGCGGAACCGGCTGCCGATGCAAAAATTGCATGGTGTATTGGATATGCGCGCCGTAGTCGGTGTCGGCGGGGGGGACCAGGATTCGGCGGTAATAGATCGGCGCGCTGACCGCTACGACCAGCACGAGTAAAATCGCCAGGGCAACCCAATTTTGCGATGCCAGAAAGGCTTTGAAAGACCCGCTTTTGGCTTTCATCCCCTAAGGCTCCAAAGGCTTGAGCGGATTGCGCAAATCGTACAACAACACGCGCTCCGACTGCATCACCAGGGGGTAATATTCGCCGAGAATCTTGCTCAGATACGGCTGGCGCTCCAACTCGTCCATCTTGGTGATCAGGAAGTATGCCATGCCTTCGGTCTGCTCGCGGAACACATCAATGTTTTCGCCGCTCAGGTCCACCTCATTGCCGCCCTGTGACATCATGGCGAAATCGTCGGCGTAGAGATAGGCTTTGGCATAGCGCCAGCCGTAATAGTGCAGGCGGGTGTTGTAATCCTCGGTCAGGGCGATGATGTTTCCGTCGGTGGGCAGGGCGCGGCCTAACTCCAGCCAGAAGGCCGGTTCGCTGCGATAATCCTGGGCGGTGAGCGGCTTGCGGGCGATAAAGGCCGTATCCGCCAGCCCCAACAGCAGCACGCCCGCCGCAAGCAGTCGCCAGAAGGCACCCTGCCGCCGCAGGGCACCAAACACCTCCGCGCCCAGGGGAGCCAGGCCCAGCGCCACGGCTGCTACCAATGGGAGGTTGTAATAACTGTGCGAACGGATCAAGGACGGCACGGTGGCGCCTTCAATCACGTAGCCCACCCACAACCCCAGGGCCAGCCAGCGCCCCGGTTTGGGCAGCAGCAGCACGCCCAGCAACCCGGCATAGAGAAACACCGGGTTCAACGCGCCGGTAAGTTTGTGCAGCCAGGCCAGGTAGAAGGTGGGGTCTTTGAGCATGTGCAGGTAAGGCAGACTCCAGGTTTGCAGGTAGCTCGCTCCCCCTCCGCCCGGCGCAAGGATGACGTAGTAAATGGATGGCACGATGATCGCCAGGGCCAGCGCAGCCCAAAATGGCTTTTGCGTCAGCAGGCGGCGCAGCCCAAACGTGGCGAGCAGCAGCAATCCCGCGCCTGGAATCAGGGTGAAGACGGCATAGACTTTGATCAGGATGGCTATCCCGGCAAACAACCCGGCTGCCAGTGCCCAGGACCACCCTCCACCGCGTTCGGTCCAGCGGTAAGCGGCCCACAGCGCCAGAAGAATGAACAAGATCATGAGCGGCTCGGGTAAAAAGGCCCGGCTGTGCTGCACACCAAAGGGCAGAAACAGATAATAAGCCAGCCCCAGCAGTGCTCCGCTGCCGGTCAGACGGCGCATCAGGTCGAACAGCGCCAACCCCCCACCCAGCCAGAAGAGGATGCTGTACAGGCGGGGGATGGCCAGGTCATCTTCGCCTACCAGCAAGTATGTGTAACCGACCAAATGCTCAAAGATATTCGGCTCGAGTACCTGATAGGTGGAGCCCAGATAATTGGCCAGCGCGCGGACAGCGGGGTCGGCATCGGGCAGGGCGCGGTAGTACACCGCCCGGGCAATGTTGGCCGAGCGCAACTGCCGCCAGGTGTGCAGGTCCAGCGGAGGGTTATCCAGGGCTACCAGGCGCAGCCCCAGCCCGCCCAGCAGTAACATCGCCGCCAGGACCCACTGCCAGAAGCTGCTCAGATTTCGCAATCGTGATCCGGTCGAAGTCATAGCCATCTTTACCGATTGTACCCCACGTCGCACAGATAAATGGTCGTACTGCCAATGCGCGTCAGGCGCTGCGCCCCAGCAAAGTCAAACGTCACACCTTCCAGGCGGCGGTCTTCCGCCGAGCTTTCCAGGGTTTGCCCCATGCTTTCGTCGACCAGGATGTAGACTCGCTCCAGGGTGCGCTCGTCCAACTGCTGAACATAATAGCGGTCATCGGTGCCGTACAAACGCAGGTAATACCACAGGGCCGGACCGTCGTCAGAGGTGATGATGACACCGTCGCCGGGTTCGAGCAACGGTTGCAGATAAAGGGCCATGGCTTCCACATTGCCCGGCCCGGGCGCCAACGAAGGGAAGTAACGCAGGGTGCGCTGATAGGAGAATACCGCCAGCCCCACCAGGGCCAGGATCAGCAGCCCGCTGCGCCAACGAGGCGGCACGCGCAACAGGCGCAGCCCCTCCACCAACCCCGCCGCCGACCAGATCAACCAGAAGGGAATCAGGAAGGTCCACAGTCGGGCGTTGGGGTCGGGACGTTGAATGAGCAGCACGAACGCCAGCCAGGCCAGGGTGGTCAACTGCGGCGGAATGCGCACACGCGACACCTTGCGGTGCAGGACCAGCCCGGCAGCAAAGCCCAGCGCCAGGGTGATCTCCAACCAGAGGGGCAGGTCTTTGTTCCACTCGTACCACGCCCCGCCCAGACGGTCGCCCAGGCGCTCCCCAAAAGCACCAGCATCCAGGCGCTGCACGTAAGGGTTGGCAATGAGCGCATCCAGGCCGCTGCCCATGACCACCGGCAGGTAGCACAATCCAGTCAGTAACACGGTCAGAGCAGCAAATGCCCCCGCGTAAGCCAACAGTTTCCAACGCCCGCCATAGGCCGGTGCGCCTTGCACCAATGCCGATGCCACCAGCCAGGCGAGAGTCATGCCAAAGGGATACAAAAACACCGGCAGGGTAAAAAAACCAAGCACTCCCAACCCGGAAAACAGCAGCCACCCGGCCCAATTTTTATGCTCGCGCAGAAAAATCGCCAGACCGAACAACAGCACGCTAAAGAGTGCCATGGGGCTGTAGCCGCGAGCGTTGGTGTTATAGTCGATCCAGGTAGGCAAAGCCGCCAGCAGGCCCGCCGCCAGCAGCCCGGTCGGGCGGCTGTAAAGGCGCTTGCCCAGGCAGTAGACCGCCGGGACGCACAGCACCCCGGTGATCAGGGCAGGCAAGCGCACCGCCCAGGGCTGCATGCCAAAGATGCCCGTGGAGAGCTTGACCAGCACCGTGTGAAAGATGTGATTATTGGGCAGGTGGTAATCGGAAAGCAGATCCCACCACGGGCGGGCGGCAAAGGCGATGTAGGTATAGGTCTCGTCATGCACCATGGGGTCGCTGGTGAACAACAGCCGCACCAGCACCGCTCCAACGGTCACCAGCAGCAGCCCCAGCAAGTAGGGCCATTCGCCGGGGCGCGGGCGGAAGATGCCCGCCAATTCGCGCAGCTCGCCGGTCAGACCGCGCAGTGCCGCGGTGATTTTCGCCAGAAAGGGCTGGGTTTTGCGGCGAAAGGCCAGTAAACCCGCCGCAGCCAGCACCAACAGCGTCCCGCCCAAACGCAGTGGCAGCCGCAATTGGTCCATGGCAAAAGGCGTGAGAATTTTGAAGTTGCCGTCCGGCGTAAGCCCATCGGCCAGGGCTTTGATACGCTCAAAGGGCAGCCACCCGCCCGCCGAGAGCAGCACGCTGCCCAACAGGCACAGCGCCGTTACCGCCAGCCACCATCCCGCACCCGAGCGCTTCATCGGTTTCACAAGCGCAAATTCTTGCGCCGCCTCTCCAAATAGGCTTTCTTCAAGCGCTCCACATCGAACACCAGGCTGGCTATGGCGTAAAGAATCCTGCGGGCATCCTTGAGGGCGGGCTGCGGGTGGGCCGCCAGGCTCTTAAAATACTCACCCAAAGCTGCCTTAGGCAGACCGCCGTCCAGCAGATAAAAAGCTGCCAGGCGGTGCGCCCCGGCTTGAATACGCCGTTGATCGCGCCGGTAGACCTCGCTTAGGCCCGGTTCCGATTGCATCCAATCCACCAGGCGGAAGACCTCCGCAGCAAAGCGCGGAGCCTGGGCCAGGTTTTTGGCCGCGGCGTGATAGCGTGCCGCCGACCAGCGCCGGGGAAGATAGACCATCTCGCCGTGTTGAGCCATGCGCAGCCACAGGTGATGATCGAGCAGCAGGTGGTAGTTGGTGTCCAAATATCCAGCCTGCTCCAGCACCGAGCGGCGCATGAACACGCTAGGCTGGCCGATAATTTCAAAGCGCATCAACTCTTCCAACCCCCAGGTACCGTAGCGCATCAGGTTGATCGGCTGCCCGGCCCCATCCACCGCCAGCACATCCCCAAAGACCATCCCGGCACGGGGGTTAGCCTCCAAAATGCGTACGGCCTCGGCAATTGCGCCGGGCAGGTAGTAGTCGTCGGAATTGATCCAGGCCACAATCTCGCCGGTGGCGCGGGCAAAGCCTTTGTTGATCGCGTCACCCTGGCCGTTGTCCTTCTCCGAAACCCAGCCAGCCAACCGCCCGGCGTAGCGCTGGATGATTTCCAGACTGCCGTCGGTCGAGCCGCCATCCATCACCCAGTATTCCAGCTCAGGATACTCCTGATCGAGCACCGATTTCAGGGTCTGCTCGAGATAAGCGGCCTGTTGGAAAGATGGGGTGACGATCGATACACGCGGAGTCATGGCTTAGAACAGGCTGTTATAGTCAACCTTAGGGAAGATGTCCAGTTTGCCGCCCACGGTGGCATCCAGCACGCGCCGCCCGGCAGACTCATAGGCTTCTTTAGCCAGGCGGTAGCCGCGCTCGGAGGTTTCCAAATCGGGTAACTGCCAACGGAAACCCTGGCCAAAGTAGGCCCCGGAGAAATGGTTGGGGTCGTCGCCGGTGGAGGTGATGGTAGTGTTGGGCTTACCCTGGGTGACAAAGTTATGGTCCACCCCAATCAGCACAACCTCCTGAAAACCCATGTAGTAGGCCGCCTGCAAGGCCACGTTGGTCACCGTGGCCCCCTCCCACAAGCGGGCCGTCAGGTCGGTGGAGAAACGCGGGCCGGTATAGGTGGTCCACAGGAAGTGCAGGTTTTCGGCCGGTTGCAACCATTTGCGTGCCCGCCAGGAGAAAAAGCGCGGTATGTCCAGCGTTTGCAGCTCGGCAGCGCTCTGCTCAATGACCAGGTCGTTGATCGACACCAGGTAAGTGGTTTGGAAACCGATCTCGGCGAACATCAAGAAGATGCGGTTCAAACCGATGGTGAACTCGCCCTTGAGCTTGCTCATGTCGGTGTTGCGCAAGCTGGGCCCGTTGCCAATCAAAAAGCAGCGCTCGCCGCGGTGAATGTCTTTCAACGCGCGGATGCGGCGAATGGACTCCTGCCGCCAGGGATGCAGGGCAGCGGAAGGCCACTGTTTGGCGCGGTCCACGGCGTCTAGCGTTTCGCCGATGGCCCGTTTGACCGGCGCTGGAAGGGCCTTTTTCAAGGCTTCGGTGGTGCTCATTCAGTGCTCAAGCGGGCCGTCGCGCCGCCATCCACGACCAGGGCCTGCCCGGTCATGAAGGACGACTGGTGGTTATCAGCCAGGAAGTAAATGGCCCGGGCAATCTCTTCGGGCTGGCCCACACGCCCGTTGACGGTCTTGCGGGCCAGGTTTTCCAACCGGTCCAGCACATCCCCGCCCGTCAGGCTGCCGCGCTCCATACTGGCGCGCAGCATGGGTGTATCCACCGCGCCGGGCAGCACCGCGTTGACGCGGATGTTGTCGGCGGCGAATTCAATGGCTGCCGCGCGAGTGAGAGCCAGCAGGCCGCCCTTGCTGGCAGCATACGAGGAAATGTTGGCCGAAGTAGCTATGGCATGCACCGAGGAGGTATTGACAATGGCTCCGCCGCCACCCGCTTTGAGCAGGGGGTAAGCCAGCTTGATGCCCAAAAAGACCGAACGCAGGTTGGAGGCCATGACGGCATCCCACTCTTCGGGAGTGGTTTCAATTAAGGGCTTGGCAATTTGAATAGCGGCGTTGTTGATCAAGGCGTCGAGGGTGTGGGTAAACTGTCCAGCTTGTTGATAAATTCGCTCTAGCTCTTCCGGCTGGGAAATGTCCGCGACAATATACAGGCCATTGGTCGGGAAAGGCTCGCCGAACTCGCGGCGATCCACGCCGATGACACGCCAGCCCGCTTCGGCAAAAACTTTGACCGTGGCGCGGCCAATGCCGCCGCCCGCGCCGGTGATTAACATGGTTCGAGATTCTTGTGTCATGCTTGTGCTCCAATCAACGTGAAGTTAGAAAGTGGGATCTTCTCTCAAGATAAAGTGAAAGGTTTGTCGGGTTTCGGGGCAAGCATCTGGTCATTAGTTAGCTCAACGATTGCCCCTCAACCCGACCTACGAAGATTTAGCCTTGAAATGCACTCAAACCATTCATGTCCATGCCCAACCCGTCTAACAGGTTGCGAATGGTATTCCAATGCACCCGCTCCCAGGCCGCCGGGCTGGAGTTGGTGTTATGCGCCGCCAGCATGACCTGGTCCATGCCGCGCAGGGGTGACTCGGCGGGCAGCGGCTCGACTTCAAACACGTCCAGCGCTGCCCCGGCAATCCGCCCCTGCTGCAACGCTTCCACCAATGCTTTTTCGTCCACCAACGGCCCGCGGGCGGTATTGATGAGCACGGCGCCGGGCTTCATCATTGCCAGCGTCTCGGCGTTGATGATGTGGAAGCTGGTCGGGTTCAGGTCGCAGTTGACCGAGACAAAATCGGCCCGCGAGAGCAAATCGGGCAGCGAGGTCATTTCCACGCCAAACTCGGCGATGAGCTCGGGCGGCATGGGAATGATGTCATTGCCCAACAGCTTCATGCCAAAAGCGCGCGCCCGGCGCATGACTGCCTTGCCAATGTTGCCTACACCGATCACACCCAACGTACACTCGCTGAGCGAACGTCCGGGCAGCTTTTCCCAAATGCCGGCCTTCACGGCGCGATCCATCCACGGTTGGCGGCGGGCAAAAGCCAGGATGTAACCCAGCACGCTGTCTGAAACGGGCAGGGTGAAGGCGTTGGGGGTGTTGCGTACCTGGATACCCAGTTGGGTGGCCGAAACCTTGTCGATCGAATCAATGCCCGTGCCCCATTTGGAGATGACCTTCAGGCGCGGCAGGCAGGCTTGCAGCACGCGCAAGGTGTAGCGATCGTCGCCGCACAAAGCCCCGTCAAACTGCCCGGCGTAAGCCAGCAGTTCTTCCTCGGACATGCGCTCGTGCACCTCGGGAACGATCACCTCCAGGCCGTAATGCTCAAAGACCGGGCGAAAGCGCTCGACGTAGGGAATCATGTAAGGAGCAGAAAGTAAAACGGTAGGCATGTAGTCCTCCGGGCGTAGTTACGCCTCGCGTTGTTTCAGCAGCAAATCCACAATCTGGAAGGTCAATTCCTCGTCGATGTCCCAGGCCTCAGCCGCGCTGACCTCGAACATATAGGGGCGCTTGCCCAGGCGATTGCGGCGTTGTTCCAGCGTCTGGCGCGTGAACAGGTACACGCAGGAATTTTCCATGTAGGTGGGCGGTAGGTCCTGGGTGCGCAGCAAAATGGCCGGGTTGTGATTGATGGGCCGGGCCAACTGATCCCACAGACGGGTTTGCAGACGCGTCACCCCAAACAGCGAGTCATAAGCCGGGTAATTGTCGCGCAAAGCCTTGATCGCCGCCGAAAGGGTCTCGGCGCGCAGCAGCGGGTTGGTTGAGTGGGTTTGCAGATACAGGTCGGCAGGCTCCAGGGCGGTGTCATGCAGGAGAATCTCGTTCATGGGGATGGTCCCGGCGCGCAAATGCTCGGGGCGCTCGATCGTGCCTACCTGGGGATAATCCTTGCGCAGGCCTTCCAGAATCACCGGGCTGTCGGTATCCACTACGATCTTAGACACCTCCGGAACGCTGAGCAGCGTCTCGATGATGTGCGCATAAAGTGGTTTGCCGTTCAGCAGGCGGTAGTTCTTGCCCGGCACTCGCTCGGAGTGGTGGCGCATGGGTACCAGCGCGACAATCTTTGGCAGTTGTTTCATGCTTCAGCCCTCGATTAAAAAGGGTTCCTCGGTCAAAATGCCGTCCACGATCACCCGCAAGGTCTCAGAATTGCACGGGGCGAAAGCCGTGTAGGGCAAGTCTTTCAGTTTGACGTAGCCCTGCCAGACGCCGTCCTCTTCCAGGAAAGCGCTGAACGGCAGCGAGGTCTTATACAGTTGGTAATAGAGAAAGCGGCGGGCATTGCGGCGGAATTCGGCAGGCACTTCGATTGACTGAGCCGCCAGGAATTGCTCGGCCTGGGCGCGATGGCCTTCGGGCGTCTCGGGGAAGAACACTGTGGGCAGTTGCGTGAAGCGAGCTTTGCCCGCGCACAATACCGCCGCGCCCATCAGCGAAGCCTCTAACCCAATAGTGGAATTATAGACCATGACAAACTTGGAGCGCTGAATCAATTCGTAGGAACTTAAATATTCGCTCGAATCCACAAAGACCACATTGGGCAGGGCTGAAACCTGGCGGTCGGCGGCCCAATCGGACACGCTTTCGCGGCTGGATTTGCCCGGGCGGGATTCGTCGGGGTGCGCGCGGATGACGAACAACGTCTCTGGGTGGGCGCGGGCCGTCTCCAGCACCTGGTCCAGCCAGGCAAACATGTGCGGGAAGACCACATTGGAATGCGGCTGGCTGGTGTCAAAGATCACGTTGGTGAACACAGGCACAATCTGGCGGAACCGGGCGGCTTTCTCCAGGAAGGCCGCCTCCAGCCCGCGCATCTGCGGCCAAAAGCGCACCCCAGCCATGCTGAAGTTGCCCTGCATGCGCTGTTCCAGGTAGCCGTCCAGGCGGGCGTTCTGCGAGTCGTTCAGTTCAAACGACTCGGGGATATCAATGGGATAGGCCGTGGCCTCGCCGGGGGTGAAGTAGGCGGTGAAGGGTTGCAGGCCCACCTCGTGGGTGATGACGCGCAGGCCGCGGCGCAAGGCCAGCCAGCGGGCAGTGGCCTCGGGGTAAAACTGCCCGTTGAAAATCACCGCCGCCTGGGGGTTGCTTTGCTCCACCAGGGCCTCGAATTCTTCCGCCACCCGCGCCGCCGAGAGGATGTACTGGCGCAGCAAGAAGCGGGTGGAGTCGTCATCCGCCAGGGTATGGCGGCGCAGCGCCCAGCGCAGCGCGGGCAAACACAGCCGCCCCAGGGGGATATCCTGCCAGGTGAAGTCCATCAGCCCGGACAGATCCAGACTGTTCAGAGTGGATTCCAGAGCCGGGTTGAGTTTTGAGACGAACCAGCGCGTATCGGCGTTGCGATAAACGACACGCGATTGGGCAATGCAGCCTTCGCAGGGCGGCAGAACCGCCGGGTTGTCTCGGTCGGTGCCCAACACGCAGCGCGACAACCCGCCCTGGCAAGCCAGGTGCACGGTGGGCACGCCCGCCAACTGCATCGCCCAACTGGCCAGCAGTTGGTAGGCAGCGTTGAGGCTCATGCCCAGCAGGCGGGTGGAGGCGTTGAAGAACAGCACCGGCCGGGCCCCTGCTTGCAGCGGCGCGTAGCGGACCACCTGCTCGGCCAACGCGTTAATGCGCGCATTGCCCTGGCTGTGAATCCAACGACGTTTCAAACCCCGGCTGGCGCGGGTCAGCAAATCATCAGCCATTATTGGTAGCGGCGCAGCTTCTTGAGTGAGGAAAGCTCGGACTCGTACACGCGCTTTTCGCCGTCGCCCAACGAGGCTTCGGTGGTGCGAATGTACTTCACCAGCCGTTCAAAGCCCTGCGGTTCTACCGAGGCCGCCTGGTCGGAACCCCACATGGCCCGGTCGAGGGTGATGTGCCGTTCGATGAGGCACGCGCCCATCGCCACTGCCACCACCGAAGGAATCAGGCCCACCTCGTGTCCTGAGTAACCGACGGGCACGGGGAACTCGTCGCGCAGCTTCTGGATGACCTTCAGGTTCAATTCGTGCGGGTCACACGGGTAGGTGCTGGTGGCGTGGGTGAGGATCAGGTTGTCGGTTCCGGTAGCCTGCACCCCTTCGCGGATTTGCTCCATGGTGGACATGCCTGTGGAGAGGATGATGGGGCGGCCCGAGGCGCGCAGTTTCTTGAGCAGATTGGTGTCGGTCAGGGCTGCCGAAGGCACCTTGTAGGCCAACGGGTTGAACTGCTCGAGGAAATCTACCGAGGGCTCGTCCCACACCGAGGCAAACCAGTCGATGCCCAGCTCTTTGCAGTAGCGGTCGATCTCGGCGTATTCTTCCTGCCCGAATTCCATCTTGCGGCGGTACTCAATGTAGCTGATATAGCCCCAAGGGGTTTCGCGCATGATGTCCCACTGGTCGCGGGGCACGCAAATCTCGGGGGTGCGCTTCTGGAATTTGACCGAATCGAGGCCGTTGCGGTGCGATTCGAAGATCATCTTCTTGGCGATGTTCAGGTCGCCGTTGTGGTTAATGCCGATTTCGGCGGTGATATAGGTGGGGTAGCCATCTCCCACAAATCGATTCCCAATTTTGACTGCTCGAGGCATTTTTTACTCCTGTTTTTATACTTTCTCAACCCTATGAGTCGTGGTGTTAAACCCTAAGCGTCTTAAAGACCCTTAG
>CAZMMI010000060.1:0-17341 GCA_964567255.1 uncultured Anaerolinea sp. | reverse complement strand
CGCACCGCGGACGAACTGCGCGGCGACCTCGATCAGGCCTATCGCCTCATCCCCGGCAGCCACCGCCTCAACCTGCACGCCATTTACGCCGAAACCGGCTCTGCCCGGGTGGATCGCGACCAGCTTCTCCCCGAGCACTTCTCAGCCTGGATCGATTGGGCCAAAGCCAACCACCACGGCCTGGATTTCAACCCCACCCTCTTCTCTCATCCCAAAGCCGAAAGCGGCCTCACCCTTGCCAGCCACGACCCCGCCATCCGTCGCTTCTGGATCGACCACTGCATCGCCTGCCGCAAAGTGGGCGAATCCTTTGGCCGCGCGCTCGGCACGCCTTGCGTGACCAACATCTGGATCCCCGACGGCTACAAGGACACCCCCGCCGACCGCCTTGCCCCGCGCAAATTCCTCGAAGCCTCGCTCGATGAAATCCTGGCCGAAAAAATCGACCCGCGTTACCACCTGGATGCCGTCGAACCCAAATTGTTTGGCATCGGCTCCGAAGCCTACGTTGTTGGTTCGCACGAATTCTACATGGGCTATGCCGTCACCCGTCAGACCCTGCTCTGCCTGGATGCCGGGCACTTCCACCCCACTGAAGGCATCGCCGACAAGATTTCCGCCGTCATGCTCTATGTGCCCGAACTGCTCCTCCACGTCAGCCGCGGCGTCCGCTGGGATTCCGATCACGTGGTCACCTACACCGACGACCTGCAAGCCATCGGCCAGGAGTTGGTGCGCGGCGGCTTCCTCCAGCGCACTCACATCGGCCTGGATTACTTCGACGCCAGTATCAACCGGGTCGCCGCCTGGACCATTGGTTCACGCAACACTCTGCGCGCCTTGCTCGCCGCCCTTCTCGAACCCATTGACACCCTGCGCCAGATGGAAATCAACGGCGATTTCACCGGACGCCTGGCTTTGCTCGAAGAATTAAAATCCATGCCCCTCAATGCCATCTGGGATTACTACTGCCTGACCAGCTCCGCCCCCGTCGGCACGCAGTACCTCGACGAAATCCGCGTCTACGAGATGAAAGTTCTTTCCCGGAGAGTCTGATTTCGATTTTTCGACAATCTGGTTTTTTGCTTTTTTGTCAACCGGAGTTCACCTCTCCCTGTGGGAGAGGTCGCGCCGGGCTTTGACGGCGCGGGTGAGGGAAAATGGTGGTTTTACTCATATCAAGAAACCCTCACCCTAGCCTTTTCCAGGTTAAAGAAGAATAGAGCGGCTCAAGAATTTATTGGCCAAATTCTGGATTTATTTATTGATTCACCCACTTCAGCGCCTGCACAACCAACCGCTGATATTGTGGCAGCACCCACACCTCCAGCGAATGCCCCATGGCCACGTGCGCCACGCGCCCTTTACCCTCAGCCTTGCTCCACACCATCGGGTAAGCTTTGCCCCGGTCAAACGCCGCCATGTGCACATCCACCGGCGTGGTCAGCTTTTCCATGTAAAACTCATCAAACACGCTGAAAGCCGGCACGCCCTCGGTGATAGGGTGCTCGTTGTACATCGGGAATACCTGGAAGGCGTAAGCCGGCGGGTGCTCAATGAACTCGCCCCCCAGCAAGCGCTTATACTCGGGTTTTGAATCGCCCGCCACCGTCGCCGCATGCACCGCCAGCAAAGCGCCGCCCGCCTGCACCCAGCCGCTCAACCCATCCACCTGCGCGCCGGTCAGGCCTTCCGGCCCCGTGTCGTTGTACCCTTCGCGGTGCTTGGTGAAACAGGTATTGCTCAACACGCAGTCCACACCATCACGCTTCAGCGTCAGCAAGCGATCCATATCGTAGGTCGCTTCCACTGCGTACCCCGCCGACTCAAGAACCGGCGTGAAGGCCTTCGTAAAGCCCTCAAAATCATGCCACGTTCCCCCCATCAGTATCAGCACTTTTTTCATTGGAATTCTCCTTGGATGATCTTTCCTGATCGTACCTTTATTTTAGTCCAAGTCCGGTTTACAATGGAGAACTCGTAACTACACACCCGGAGGAAAAAAGACCCGCATTTGAGGTATTTGTGGGTGTAAAACACCCACAAATACCTCAAATGCGGGAATTATTTTCAACCTCGGTGAATTGATCCGGGCATTCTGTTTCCTAGGAGGGCATCATGCAACATATTCGTTTAGCGGTCATCGGTTTTGGCAACGTCGGTCAAGGCCTGGCATCCATCTTAATCGATCACTTCGCTCGCTATGCGCAGGATTATGGCGTGCGCTTCACCATCACCGCAGTTACAGACGCACTCAAAGGCGGCGCAATGGACCCCAACGGCCTCGCCCCTGCCGCCCTGCTTACATCCATTCAGCAGACCGGCACGCTGTCCCAACTGCCCAATTTCCGTCCTTCCTGGGACGTTGCCGATATGATCCATTCTGCTCCCAGCGATGCGGTTGTTGAGCTCAGCTTCACCAACCTGCAAACCGGCGAACCCGCCACCGGCTACCTCACCGAAGCTATCCGCAGCGGCAAGCATGTGGTCACCTCCAACAAAGGCCCCATCGCCCTGCACTACGACCGCTTGACCGCTCTGGCAGCCGAACACGGCGTCCAAATCGGCGTCGAAGGTACCGTCATGAGCGGCACGCCTGCCATCCGTCTGGGGCGTGAGATTCTATCCGCCGCCGGCATCCAGCGCGTCCAGGGCATCTTCAACGGCACCACCAACTACATCCTCACCAAAATGGAAGCCGGGGCCGCCTACGCTGAAGCGCTGGGCGAGGCTCAAGTTCTGGGCTATGCCGAGGCCGACCCCACCGGCGACGTAGAAGGCTTCGACGCCGCCGCCAAGGTCGCCATCCTGGCTCGCCTGCTCTTTGGCACGCCCCTGGCGCTCAATCAAATCGACCGCACCGGCATCACCGCGCTGACACCCGCGGACATCCAAGAAGCCGCTTCTTCCGGGCAGGTCTGGAAGCTGATCGGCGCGCTGGAGATGATTGACGGTACGCTGTCCGCTTCCGTGCGTCCTCAGCGCCTGCCGCTCGCCCACCCGCTGGCGCGCGTCTCCGGCGCAACCAACGCCATCACCTACACCACCCAACTGCTCGATGAAGTCACCCTGGTCGGCCCCGGCGCCGGGCGCCTCGCCACCGGCTACGCCATCATCGAAGACCTCCTGTCAATCTTCGCCCTCACCTCTCCCTCTGGGAGAGGTCGCGCCGTACTTCCCTAACATTGCTCGCCAGGCTAAGGTTGGCGGCGCGGGTGAGGGAACGACCTTACTGCGCATCGTGATTCTTCTCATCTCCCTCTTCCCACTCCTCCGTCAGCTTAGAGGGGTCATAATCGCCCCACTTCCCGCTGAAAGAAGCCGCGAAGGCAATCGCGTTGCCCAACTCTGCGTGGTGCTGGGCCTTGCGCAAATTCTCTTCCCGGCGTTCCGCCACGCCCTCGCCGCGTTTTCCGCCTCCCGACACAATCTTCAGGATGCGCACCTCCAGCAAGTCTGCCTGGCGGTAAAACACCCGCTCCCCTTCCGGGTAACCCATCAGCGCCTTCGCCATCGGCGTTCCCACGCCCAGCAACCCCTGCAGGAAATCGGCTTCTTCATCCGGCACCAGGCTTAGAACCTGTGTTTCGCGCTCGCCGCCCTCATACACAAATTCCACTTCCACTGCGCAGCCCGGTTCCACCACTGTTCGTTTTCCGGCAGGCTGATTCATAACAGCTCCTTTACCCCGGCACGGGCAGCCCCACCCGCACATACTGCTCGCCGGGCGCATCGTTCGCTTGCATCAGCCGCAGCAGATGCGCCAGCATGCGCTTTTCTACCTCTACGTCTTCCACCGGCGACTCCTGGCGCGGGTCGTTTTGCAGGTCAAACAGCAAGGTGCCAAACGAATGCGGCCCGCTCGATCCTCTTCCCGGGATGCGCATCACCGGGCAGCCCTGCGTGAAGGCCAGCGGCCCGGTCATCTCCGCCCCGCGCATTTCTTCCAGGCCGAACAGGCGGTTCATGTGCGCGGGCATCAGCGTGTACTCATACAATGGTGTGTTTTCGGGCGAAACCGGCGCTCGCATATACACGTAGCGTCCATCCGTCACATTGATATGCCCGCCGTGCATTCCAAACAGCGCCGCCTCGCGGGTTACCGCCCCGTTGGCAAGCGCCTCGCGCAGCGAAATGCCCTGCATTTCCGCCGGGCGCTCTACCCCGAAGTACTCCAGCAGCGTTGCCGGCAGATCGATCATCTGCGCCAGGCTGGCACAGCGCTCGCCTTTTCGCTTGCTGCGCGGATCCCAGATGAACAGCGGCGTGTGCGCCACTTCATCATAGAAGGGCTGCATGTTCTTTCCCCACCAATCGTGTTCTCCCAGCAAGAAGCCGTGATCGGTGCCCACAATCAGCATCGTATCGTCCCACAACCTCAGTTCATCCATCAAATCCAACACTTTACCCAAATGCGCATCGCACATGCTCACCAGCGCTGCGTACTCAAAACGCATGTGCTGCACCTCCAGCGGCGACTGGCGCACCTGGTCGTAATCCGGCCAGTCGAAGTGCGGGCCGTCGTACTCGTGCGGGTACAGGTCTTTGTATTTTTGTGGGGTGAAGAACGGCTCATGCGGGTCAAAGGCCTCGATTTGCAAGAACCAGTTGTCCTCGCCGGCGTTGGTGCGGATGAATTCCTGCCCCAATTCAAAGGTCAGATGTTGCGGGTGGAGCTTCTCCTCACCCATATACTTCCGGTTGATCCAGTCCTGCCGCCAGTTTCGTGAGCCAGTTCGGTTCGTGCGCAGCGTCTGCGGAATTTCCGGGTCGCGCACTTCTCCCTTCCACAGGTCACCCTCTTGCCCGCGCACTCCTTCCCACGAACTGTATCGGGTATGGTACGAGCCGCCCCCGTCTTCCCAATAATGAAAATGATCACTAACCAGGTGGGTATAAACACCATGCTTGCGCAGCAACTCCGGCATAGACACATCGAACGGCTCCAACGGGCCCCAACTGCGGTGTAAAAAGTTATACCGCCCGGTGTGTAATTCCCGCCGCGCAGGCATGCACGGCATACTGCCCACATAGCAGTTGTCAAAGGTCACACTGTGTTCCGCCAGGCGCTGAAAGTTCGGTGCATGAACCCCCTCTGCCCCATAAGGCGGCAGGAATCGCCGGTTCAACGAGTCGAACAGCACCAAAACTGCTTTCATGCCCCCTGCTCCAACTTTTCAACCCGTTCCAGCACTTCAAAGCAGCAGCGGCTGTTGTGATAGGGGCACTTCCAGAAGCTCGTCATAGACTGCTCCACCACCTGCAAATCCCGGGTGCGCCGGGCATACCATTCGCCATCCTGGCGATTTACCAGATACAGTTGTATCCACTCCCAGGCGTTCAGCGCCGCTCGCCAGAACTTCTCGTCGCCGGTCAGTTGGTAGGCGTTCAAAAAGCCCACCACTGACTCTGCCTCTGCCCACCACTCTTTGAAATCGTGGGTTATTCGTTCGGGCGTCGCCTCGTAAAGAATGGCCCCGTCAGAATCCAGCGCTTCCGCGAAAACCGCTTCGGCCATGCGCACCGCCACCGGTCGCACCCGCTCAATCACCTCCGGGTCGCCCAACACGTCCGCCGCCTCGGTCAGCAGCCAACTGCCCTCAATATCATGCCCGTAAGAAAGCTCTCTCGCCGTCGGCGTCCAGTCTTCCCCAAAGAACAGCAAAAAGTGCGCGTTCTTCGGATCGATAATCTTCTCCAAGAAAACTTCAATCATCTCTTTGGCCCGCTGCTTCAGCAGGGGCGCATCCCACACCCGCAGCAGGCAGGTGAACGCTTCCATCAAGTGCAGGTGCGTGTTCATCGATTTAGGGATATTGAAAGCCTCTTTATCCGACAGGCGCGCATCGTTGATCAAGCCCCACTCCCGGCTGAATGCCTCCAGATACCCGCCCCATCGGGCGTCCCGGCAGTGCTCTTCGAACAACTCAAAGATCTTGATCGCCATGTCCAAGGCTTGCGGATCCTTCGACGCCCGGTAGTATTCCGCCAACCCGTACATGGCAAAAGAGTTGGCATACACGTGCTTCATCACATCCACCGGCCGTCCCTGGTAATCCACGCTGAAGTAAATCCCGCCATATTCTGCGTCCCACAAATGATCCGCCAGGAAACGGAAGGCATGAGTCGCCGCCTCCAGGTACTTCGGATCGCCAAACTGGAGGAAAGCATGCGAGAACGTCCACACAATCCGGCTGGTCAGGATGCCGCCCTTCTTGGCCTGCGGTTTGACTACGCCCTCAAACGAAACCTCCCCGTAAAAGCCCCCGTTCTCCCGATCCATCACCTTCTCCATCCAAAACTGCAGGATGTTCTCCCGAACCTCTTGTTCGGCCTGTTCTCCAAAGGTCACCAGCACATCGCGATCTAGCATGTCACTTCCTATAAGTCCAAAAACTTAACACATACCGGAGCGGGCACTTTGTACACGGCCCCTGCAGTCACCGCTCCGCTCTCCCGATCGAAGCGAAAAGCCGCCAGATCACCGGAGATTTCATTGGCAGCGTACAGATTGGCCCCGGATGGCTCAAAGCCAAAATTGCGCGGCCAATTACCTCCGCTAAGTACATGCCCCAGCGCCACCATGCCCCCGCCGTCCGGTTCCACTTCGTAGATTGCCAGGCTGTTGTGCCCGCGGTTCGAAACCAGCAGGTAGCGCCCTGAGCCGTCAAAATGAATGTCCGCCACCAGGTTGAATTGATCAAATCCCGCCGGCAGGGTGTTCACCGTCTGCACCGGGTCGGCTGTCCCCGTCCGGGCGTCCCATTCATAAGCTGCCACCGTACAATTCAGCTCATTCGCCACGTACAAGAACCGCCCATTGGGATGAAAGGTGAAGTGCCGCGGCCCCGCCCCCGGCTCGGTCGGAATCCCCGTCCCGTGCGCCATCAGCTTGCCCGTGGCTTCATCCAGACGGTACACAATCACCTTGTCCAGTCCCAAATCCGCCGCCAGCACGAACTGCCCGCTGGGGTCAAAGTCAATCGAATGGGCATGGGCGCGTTCTTGCCGCTGCGCGTTAGGCCCCAGCTTTCCGCTGTGCTCCACAAAGTCACTCGGTGCACCCAACTGCCCGTCTTCCAGCACTGGGTATACGGCCACGCTCCCGCTGGAGTAATTGGATGTCATCACCCACTTTCCTGTGGGGGCCACGCTGATATAGCAGGGGTGCGCGCCGTGAGTGGGCTGGCTGTTCATGCGTGTTAACGTGCCGTGCACATCTTCAATCACAAACGAACTCACCTCGCCTTCCATCAGTTCGTTCACCGAGTAAAGATACTTGCGGCTGGGATGAATGGCCAAAAACGAAGGGTTCCTCCCGCTCTCGGCGGTCGACGACAAAGTTAACTTCCCATCCGCAGGGTTCACATGAAAGACGTAGATGCCTTCCTTGCGGTGCGGCTGGTCTTTTTCAGTAGATGTATAGGTTCCAACATATGCAAAGCGTGTCATGGTCTTGTCGGGCTCCCATCAGGCAAACGAGTCTGAGTCCACCAATCCACCTCGTCCTTGACCGGGTATTTGGCGGCTAATGCTTCATCAAAATCGATCCCCAAGCCGGGCCTGTCGCTGGGGTACATATACCCATTCCGCACGACCGGTAGCCCAGGGAACATATCATAAACCAGGTTGTCAAACCGGCACCACTCCTGAATACCGAAATTCGGCGCCCACAGATCCAGGTGCAGGTTCGCCGCGTGTCCCACCGGCGAGGTGTCACCCGGGCCGTGCCAGGCGGTGCGAATGCCGTAAACCTGGGCGTGCAGCGCGGCATTCCTGGCAGCGGTGATCCCGCCCATCTGGCTGACGTGCATCCGCAAGAAGTCCACCAGCCTCTCCTCAATCATCAATCGCCACTCGCGCGGATTATTCAGCAGCTCACCCATCGCAATCGGCGTGGCGCACTGCTGCCGGATCATGCGGAAGTACTCGATATCCTCCGGCGCCAGTGAATCTTCCAGGAAGAACAAGTTGAACGGCTCCACGTCCTTGGCGAATTTGACCGTGTCGATCGGTGAAAGCCGCTCATGCACGTCATGCAGCAACTCCACTTCATCGCCCACGTGCCCGCGCACATATTCCATCATGCGCAGCATGTTGCGCGTATAAGCTCGCGGGTCAAAATAGGCCCCCTCCGGCGCGCCTTCCGGTTTAGGCAGGGCGTCTTGCTTACCGCCGTACCCGCCCATCTGAATGCGCACATAGCGGTAACCTTGTTCGCGGAACTTCTGCACATTCTCCAGCACTTCTTGCGGGTCGCGCCCGTCCGCGTGCGTATACACCGCCGCACCTTCCCGGCACTTGCCCCCCAGCAGGTCGTAGACGGGCATGTTCGCCAGCTTGCCCTTGATGTCCCACAGCGCCTGGTCGATGCCCGAGATGGCGTTATTGAGAACGGGGCCGTTCCGCCAGTAACCCTGGACCAGGTTCATCTGGAACAGCTCTTCGCTTCGCAGAACATCCTTGCCCAGCACAAACGGAATGACGTGATGCTTCAATGCCCCCGCTACTGCCGCGTAACGCTGCGTAAAAGTCGCACAGCCTAAGCCATACAGCCCCGGCTCCGATGTCAGCACCTTCACCACCACAAACCGCGTTCCTGGCCCAGCGGTTTGCACCAGGAAAGTTTGCACATCCCGGATCGTGATTGTAGCCATGCATGTCTCCTTAATCAGGATTACTTGCTGCTTTGATTATAGACCAGTCTCCAATCTCGCACCACTACGGCAAAAGCGCGGTTAGCAGGGCCTTGTTCCAATCGTTCCCAGCCAGGTCATACACCCCAAAACCCGAGCAGAACTCCCAATAGGCCCAACCAAACTCAAATTCCTCTGCTGTCCGGGCCACGTGCGCCGTCCACAGCGCCCGTGATTCCATATCCGCCTTGCTGTATGCCCCAAACTCACCCAAGAAGATGGGCCGCCCATTGATCTTGCTCCAATTGTCCGCCGCCCTAAAATTCGCGCGGATTATATCCCCGGCCTTGTCCGACTCGGGCCATTTCGTCCCCAGCCAGGCATCCGAGCCCTCCGACCACTCCGCGCCTTGATGCGTGAACTCAAAGGGCAGGTAGTAGTGGAACGTGACGATGATGTTGCGATCGTCTTCAGGCAGCCGCAGCGACGCCAGCGTGAACAGGCTGTTCCAATCCGTCGGCCCCAGCACCACCATTCGCTGCGGGTTACTCGCCCGGATGACTGCCAGCACCTCAGTCAGATAAGTATTCCAGTAAAAATTGAGCTGGCCGTTCGGCTCATTCAATGGCTCAAAGTACAATCCCTCCGGCTGGCCTTGATAGCGCTCTGCGATCTGCGCCCACATTGCCAGGTAACGCTCCTTGTGCTTTTCGGGTTCTTTAAAGATCTCCTCATAGTGGTGCATATTGATAATCACCACCAACCCCCGCTCCAAGGCGTTTTCCACCACCCAATCCACCCGCTCAAAGAAGGCTTCGTCAATCGTGTAGGGTGTTTCGGCCAGGGCGTGGTTTGACCAGCGAATGGGAACACGCACCGAATTAAACCCGGCGTCTTGAATCAAATCAAAAAAGCGCTCTTCCAGCGTCACGCCCCACTCGCCTTCGTTGGGCGCTTCCAATGCATTTCCCAGGTTCACGCCACGCCCAATCTTCCGAGCTTGCTCAAATGTATACATGTCCGCATCCGACAAGGCTCGCGGGATCGGCGTCGGTTTGGGTGTAAACGTCGGGAACACCCGCGTCGTGGGCACTTTCAATGGCAGCGCTGTTGCAGTAGCCATGTCAACCTGCTGCGGAGCAGACGTCGCTGTTGGACCATTCACAGAACAGCCGACCAGCGCAAGAATCGCCAGTCCTGCCATTACCAGCTTGCTAATTTTCATGAGTGGACACCTCCGATCTTGGATCAGGGATGCTGGGGATGCCGCACATCTTTCACCCGGCCATCCGCCAGGTCAACCACCAGATGCGCATACTCCTCCACCATCGGGTCGTGCGTCGCCATCACAATGGTGATACCCTCTTTTTCGACGATATAGCGAAACAACGCCATAATCTGTCGCCCCGTACCGCTATCCAGTTCGCCGGTCGGCTCATCCGCCAGGATCAGATCTGGGTGGGTCGACAACGCCCTGGCAATAGCCACGCGTTGCTGCTGCCCGCCCGAAAGCTCCCACGGTCTGTGATCCGCCCACGGCCCCAGCCCCACAATCTCCAGGGCTCGCAGCGCCATCTTGCGCCGGTCGGCGGTGATCCCGGCAATGCGCAGCATCAACTCCACATTTTCCACTGCCGAGAAGGTCGGCATGATTGCAAAGGACTGGAACACAAATCCAAGTTGATGCCTGCGGAGATCGGTCAGTTCCTCCTGCGTCATTTTTGAAAGCGTCCGTTCGAACAGATACACCTCGCCACGTGTGGGTTTGTCCAACCCGCCAATGATATTCAGCAGGGTTGTTTTGCCCGACCCCGAGCGGCCTTTCAATGCCGCCAGCACGCCCTTGGGGATTTCGATGGATAGATCGCTCAGCGCCGCCACTTCGTTCGTTCCAACCTGGTAAACGCGAGACACATTGTCCACGCGCACCGCGGTCTGACTGTCTTCCGCTTCTGCTGTCACAACATCTGCCTCATTCACAGGGGTTCCGGCGGTGGTCTCTTCTGGAAAATTTTGGTCTGCCATCATGGTTTCCTTCCTACTTTCCTCGGGATCCCTTCAGCCGCTTCACGCTGCCGGCCTTATCCTGCGGTCCTGTCTCTTGGGCAAACAGTAGACCGATCTGCTCCTCAATCGACAGATGCTTCGGCTTATCATCTCCCTGACCTTCCACAGGCCGGATGATGATCGAATTTTCGCCAAGTTCAAGCTGCGCTCGCTTGCCAATTCCCAACTGTTCACGCAATTCTTTGGGTATCTGCAACCGCCCGGCCGAATCCAACACCACAAACTCCTGGAAGCTCACCTGTTCTTTCAACTTCTCAGCCAGTTCTTCGCCCGCAGCCTGCCCGGCTTCTTCCCCGTCGGGGTGCGCCATAACTTGCTCCAACTGGCTCACCTGTCGGATCGTCTCGGTGCTGATCTTCCCGTCGCGAATCGCAACCACGCGGTCCACCTGCTCGGCAATACGCGGATCATGGGTGACGATGATCACCGTCAAATCCATGTCCTCCCGCAGCTTGCGGAAGGTATCCATGATCGACTGCGCTGTCACCGAATCTACCTCGCCGGTGGGTTCGTCGCCCAACAGCAGTACCGGCTTATTCGCCAGCGCTACCGCAATGGCTACGCGTTGCTGCTGTCCGCCTGAAAGCTGAGACAGCTTGTGCTCGCGGCGGTCATACAATCCAACCTCATTCAACAGCCACTCCGACCACTCTCGCCGCGCTCGCCGGTCGGTCACCCAGGCCATCGTCATTGGCAGTTCAACGTTTTCCTGCGCGGTCAGGTAAGGGATCAGGTTACGTGAGGTTTGCTGCCACACAAATCCAACCTTAGAGCGCTGGTATTGGTTCATGGCCTGGTCGGAAAGACTCAATAAATCGATCCCATCCACCAGCACGCGCCCAGCCGAGGGGCGGTCCAACCCGCCCAGTGTGTTCATCAAGGTCGATTTTCCCGACCCCGAAGTACCCACAATCCCCAGCATCTCCCCGCGCTCCACAATCAGGTCCAGGCCTTGCAAGGCCACCACTTCAAGATCCACAACCTTATAGATCTTGACCAGGTTTTCGCAAATGATAATGGGCTTCTTTTCGCTTTGCATATTCATTGCTCACCTCACCTTTAACCCGCTTCGCCCATCTTCACAGCCTGGAAAACCTTCATCTGAGCCAGGTAATAGATCGTCCCGATCATGGTCATGAACAACACCAACCCAAAAGCCAGGCTCAACCAGGCCGATTCGGCCCAGCCAATCAACACTTCAAACGGTGGAATGGGCGTGCCGGTTTCCGTGCTGATTTGCAAGAACGGCACAAACAACTTACTGGTCACCAAGCCAATGACTGCGCCCAGACCAATGGCCAGCCCCATCAAGATAAACTGCTCCAAAGCCAGGTAGCCAATCAATTGCTTGACGGACAAACCAATCGCTTGCAAAATGCCCAACTGGATGAACCTGCGCCGCAGCGAAGCGTAAGAATACAGCACAAAGCCGATGCCTGGCATCAATCCGGTCGCCAGGAAACCCACATTCAAAACGCCAAACAGGCCCACGCGCTCAGGCTGATCCATCATCTCGCGCACTTCTCGGAGCGCGTCTCCACGCACCTCAACCACCGCGCCCGGACTGCGGATCAACTGCTTGATCTGCTCCAACAGCAGCGGCACATCGGTGTCTTCGCGGACATTGAGCCACAAATCATAACCAATCGCCGTATCGGGGTTATCAAACAACGCGCCTAGATTGACGATTAAGGTCGTGCGCCCGTCAGGATAAATCGTCGGGAAGTAATCGTACATCCCTACAATCACCAGCTCGCGCTCAACTGACTGATCCAGGATGAACGCCGCAATGTTCAGCCGGTCACCCACCTGCAAACCATACTGTTCAGCCAAATCCCGCGGGACCAACACCCCCATCGGATCCATGCCCAACAGGTTCATCAAACCGCCCAGCGATTGTCCCGCGAAATCCTCGCGATAGAACGCGGCGTTGGGAAACTCCAGGCGGTCGATACCCAACAGGATCGCCCGCTGCTCTCCCGCGCCGTACGAGAAGTTGGTTTCATATCTGCCCACCCGGGCCACCCCTTCGATGCTGGGCAGCTTCATGTGCTCTTCGATGGTCAAATATCCCTCGACGTTCAAATCGGCTTCCGAGATGGTCGGTCGCGAAGAAGGATCAGCGGGCGGGCCAGATAAGCTCGTCGAACCTCCCTCTACCACGTACTCGTGCACCACCAGGTCGGCCCCGGATCGATAGTAAATCGAGTCATGCAGCCATTTATCCAGCGTCTTCGCCGTTGACGCCGAGAAAATCGAGATGCTCAACGACATCATAATCAACAACAGCGCGCTGGAATGATCTTGCGGGCGGCGCGCAATTTGCTGCACCGAGAGATAAGCCCACACTCCGGGTATATGGTCGGCCAGGCGTGTGAGTAGTTTCAATACCCACGGCAGTACCCGCAAAGAGATCATGCAAACCGCCATCGCAAACAACGCTGGCGCGACAAATAGCAGCGGATCCCGGTACTGTTCCACTCCTTCGATCTGTAACCGCGGCATGAAGCGAGAAGGTTTCGCCAACCCGCTCATCGTCACGTAGGAATAAATCCCCGGCAGCAGCAAGATGAAGTCCAGGTAGAAGCGCTGCCAGAAAGGCTTACTGGTCGCGCGCGATTGTTCTTGCTTCACCCGGATGATTGAAGTGCGGGAAATGCCCATCGTTGGGAACAGCCGCGCCAGGATGATCGCGACCGCCGCCAGCAAGAACCAGGTCAGATTGATCCCCTGTAGGGTCAAGACCAGCCCCTCGCGATTGGTGAACTTCAAGAACGACAGAGTCCGCCCCATGAGCGAAGCCGCGCCCAATCCCACAAGAATCGATGGGATGACCGCCGCCAGAATCAACAGCACACTTTCCAGAATATTCAACGTGACAATCTGGCCCCAACTGGTACCGCGCCCCCGCATCGTCGCTGTTTCCTGCTGGTATTGTTGCACCGCGATGGTCGCCGTCAAGCCGATGAACAATAACGCCAAAATCACCATCGGCCCGCCTACCGCATAAAACAGCGTGGTCAGCGAATCTGCTCTCTTTTGGTAAGCCTGCAATTGCTCAATCGGCGTGTAGTCGGTGATGATACCGGGCAGGATCCTGCTAAGTTCGAGATCCAGCCGAACTAAACCCTTGGCGTAATCATTCGCGCCCGCGTATTTCAGATCCTCATCATCCGTCATCACGTACCAGGAGGCATAGAAAACCGGCCGGTTGATTGCGCTGGATAACCGCGCCTCAAATATCTCTGGCGGAACCCACAGCATATTTGAATAACTGACCGATGGGAGCGCAAACCAAATGGTATCCGTTTCGTTGATCGGCTCCCATAACCCCGAAATAACAATTTCCAGGTCGTTGTATCGGAACCGGTCGCCCACATTGAGGAAAGCTTCATCTGCCGCCGAAGCCATCACTGCGACCTGCACAGGCCCGGTCAGGGATGCCTCCAGGTCAGGCCACTGCCCCTCAATGAGCACACTGTTATCCGGGACCGTGTCGATCCCCACAAAACCCATTTGTAACCAGGTCTCTTTAGGCACTTGCCCGGTCTGCATCGCGACCGGTTTCCAGCCTAGCGCGCTGGATTGAAGTTCGGTCACAACCCGGTCAACGTTAACCCCAACCAATTCGGGGAACGCCGTTTCAATATAGTTTTCGACCTTGGCAGCATCGGCAAGGGTAAGCTCCGGGGCAGAGCCCTGGCTCATGGAATACATGTGCAGGCTAAACAACCTGCGGTGAGAACTATACGCCCGTTCCTCCAACTGAGCTTGCAATACCTTGCCAGACACTGCATGGGAGAATACAGGGACGCACACCACCATTCCCAAAACCGCAACAATACCCACCACCGCGCTGATCGCCAGCCCCACATTGTGGCGCAGGCGCTTGAAAACCACCATGAAAAGGGACGTCGAACTCGACAACCAATCCCATAATCTTGCCGACAGCACTCCAATCAAACCTGGCAGTGCAAAGATCACCAGCCCCAAGCATCCAATCGCCTTGCGGGGAAGGTTCTTAATGGACTGGAGCAAATTTGTCGATGTTTTTTGCATTGTTCAGGCTCCAATCAAGGCCCGACAACCTGGTCGCCCTCTTGCAAGTCCGCTACAACTTCCCATTTATCCAGGGATTTCAATCCCACTTCACTAATTTCCACCCGGCGCCGGGTGTCACCGTCTTGAACGATGACAAACTGCAACCCCTTATATTCGCGAATCGCAGCGGGGGGCAGCAGGAGGACATCATCTTTCCTGCCCAATACAATTTCCAACTGCACCGATCGCCCAACCCGAATTTCTTCCTTTGGAAGCTCTTCAGGAACGCTGAAATAGAAGTAACTGGTTGCAGACATGCCACTTGTGCTCCGCTCCGTCGAAGCCGTGACAGCCAGGAAATTGGGCAAATACGTTACCGGATAGGAGTCTTTCGCATCTCTGGTCAGATAGAAATTCACCTCAGTGTCTTCATTCAAAATATCAGCCAGATCGTAATCATAGGGACCGCGAACAATCAGATCGGTTGGGTCGCCCACCACAATCGCCACTTCATAGGCATTCATCTGCTGGGCAGCCCGCAAAGACATGCGCAGGACGATTCCATCATATGGAGCCACAATCTGTCGCTCAGAAAGCAAGCGCTCCAATCGCTCTACCGAAAGCTCGCTGCGCTTCACCGCTTGTTCCATGTAAGAATCTTCGCCTTCGGTCTTCAGCTTCAACGTTTCCTCAGCCAGAAGCAAATTCTGCTCGGCAATCTGCAAGTTCAACTCGGCTCGCACGCGCCCCGAGCCGGTGGACTGTTCAACATCCATCTTTGCCATTTCCATGCGCGCCCGCAGGATCACTACGTTGGCTTCCGCCTGTTTGAGGTCAAACTCCCGCTGTGCTTGAGAACTGGCCAGGTTCGCCTGTGCCACCTCCAGATCAATCTGGGCTTGTTGAAGCTGGCTCACCAGATCTTCCACTTGCATCTCCGCCAGGATATCTCCTTGCTTCACCTGATCGCCCTGTTTCACGGCAATCCGGGTGACAAATCCCGACGATCGGAAGAATAGTTCGTCTTGCTTGGAGGGGACAATCTCGCCCATCAGGCTATCCAGTGACACAATCGACCCGCGCTCAACAGTGAAGAGCGACTTCTCATAACTAACAATCTCGGGCACGGGTGTGGGTGTCGCCTTCCCGCTTCCCCCGCTGCCACAGGCTGAGAGCGTTAACATAACCACCACGGACAAAATTAATATAGGAAGTCTGATTTTCAACTTGGCCTCTCCTTACGATAAGGATTCCTCTGAAAATTCCAACCGGAAAACCGGCTTGTATTCCAAATTCGCAAGTTCTCAGGGGTTGAGAAGTGTGCCGATTTCACTGGAATTGCGTGCGATTCGCTTTCGCAATCGGCTTCATTTGTCTCAGTCTGAGCTATTTGAATTCTTTTTTATGAGAGAAGGTTGTACATCAAGATACTGAAACCTATACAGCCTAAACCGATCAACCATAATTGAGTGGAAATATTATACCGCTTATCCGTTCCCGAAAGCATACTTGGGGTCCGCCGGAGAACGTTTGCCGGCTCACCTGGTCCGGGCATCATCTGCGTCCGCTCGTCTCGCCGGACAAACGACATCACCATCAACACCAACCCGCCCGCCAAAATCACAACCACCCCCACCCAAAACAGGCGGTCGCTGTAAGCTAACGCGCTCCACTGCCCGACAAACCAAAATGATGCCGCCGTCAATGCAACCAGTGCCAGGTCAAACACCAGCACCTTAAAAATGAAATATTTGGCAAAGCGAATGTACCAGGGTGTGGATTTGTCTTGAGCCTGCATTCCAACTCCAAGGGGGTTAAGATACCCCTTATTTTACCAGCTTGGTGAGAATGAAAGCCTCTTTCAACCGATATTACAATCATTTCGCTGCCAATAAAACACTTCAAAGGCTGATTCCGGCCTGATTCAACGCCTCCACAAAGGCATCATACGTCACAGGCTCGGTCAAATGCGCCGCAACGCCCCCTTGCCCGCTGATCAGCGACTCGTGTCCTTCCCAAGAAAAGACCAGCAGCGGGATCGACATTGCCTGCGGGTCATTGCAGATTGACTGTAACACCTCTTCAGTTTGCACCTGTCCCGGCAAATCAACTTGCATCAAGATCACCTGAGGTGATTCTTGGTGGATGACCGGCAGCACATCCTGCCCCTCATAGGCTTGAACCACCCTGAATCCGCTTTCTTCAGAATACACTCTGAGAAGCTGGATAAACCACGGGTCATGAGCGGCAATCAGGCAGGTTCGCAGCATCGTTTGCCTCTAAACCATCACAGGTCGTCTATGCCTCGAGTGCCTATCCAAAAATTCATAGGGAAGTCACGGTTTTGAGGTTTTACGGGAGCGAACTACCTGCAAAAACCTCAAAACCGCTTTCCTTCCGAATTTTCGGAAAGGTTCTCAGGAATTCCCAGCGGGCACGTTTTATTAATACCAGGGAACACCGGGCAAGTCATTTACAGAAACAACCTGCTCGTGTACTTTTGTAGCCAGTTCCCGATTATTGCTTTCCCCGCTCTCCACGTTGGTATGCCGAAGGTGTAATGCCGGTCTCCTGTAAAAACAGCCTGGAAAAATAGG
>CAZMMI010000059.1:0-17355 GCA_964567255.1 uncultured Anaerolinea sp. | reverse complement strand
TTGCGGATGTCGGTCAGGTCGGCGCTGGTATGCTCAGACAACAAGGCAAAAAAGCCCTCGGAAGTGGCGATTTTCTCGCGATTCTGGGTGGCATAATCGGCCAGGAAGGCAAAGAAGGCCTCGTCGCCAACCAAACCGCGCAACTCGTGCAAAAAGATGGCTCCGTTGAGGTAAACCGCATCGCGGTAAGCGCGATAAGCATAAACTTCATGGCGCGGATTGTAGATCGTATCGTTCACCGGTCCGCGCGGCTCGTAGTAATTCACCCGGTAATCCCACCACCAGGGCAGCCCCTCGGGGTGTAGCTCATCGTAGTAAATGTATTCCGAATAGGTGCACAAGGCCTCATCCAGCCAGGGTTCCAAAGCTTGATCATTGCCCACCAGGTCAAACCACCATTGGTGAGCCGTCTCGTGAGCCGCCAGCGCGATCATGTAATCCGCCTGAGTTCCATTGGATAGGTTATAAAAGCCGTTGCTGAGAAAGAACAAGCCGCTGAATTCCATGCCATCCATGAAATCGGCCTCCACTACTGACAATCCTGGGTGAGGGTACGGCCCGAACAACCGGGAAAACAATTCCAACGACTCAGCGGTGGTCTGCAAAACGCGCTCGCCGGCCAAAGCATGCAGCGGGAAGGTGTAGGTGGTCACCATTGTGCTGCCCACCTGTTTGGATTGCACCACATAGTCGGGGCTGATGGAAAGCACAAATGCCCGCGCGCCCAGCATCTCATACTGGTACCAACCGTTCAATTCCTGCCCAGGCGTGGATGCCGCCACCACCAATCCCGGCCGGGCATTGAGCAACTGAAACTGCACATTGAAATCGGCGGTTTCATACACCTGATGCTCGCCGTACGGCGCGGGTTGATGATACAACCAGCCTGAACCGTCAACGTAGGGCGGGATGTACGCATACCAGTCCACCAGATTAACCTGGCGATCTGACCAACCAAAAACCATCGGGCGCTGGTACGTACTTTCGACGCGCGCCGGCAAATACAAGCCGAATGTCACCTCGAGGGTGATGGATTGCCCCGGCTGAAGCGGCTCGGCCAATTCCAGGCGGATCACACCGGTTTCGGTGGTCACATTCTTCAATGCAGGCCCTGCAGAAGAGGAAACCTCGCCCAACTGGAAATTACCCGGGTACATGGTTGGCCCGGCAATCAACGGAATTTCGCTGAGAGAGTCGCTGCTGCGGTTGAAGTACACAATCTGCTCTACCACCGAGACTGCGTGGGCAGCATCGTCCAGGGAGGCTGTGATGGTATACACCGGCGCGGGTAATTGGGAAATGGTTGGCGTGACCGTAAATACCGGCTCGGGAGGGCCCGGTTCAGGGGTCATGGTCGGCGTAGGCTGCGCTTCTGCCGTGGGCGAAGGCTGGGGAGAAGGCGAGGCTTCAGGCAGGCGGGTTGGCAGCGCGGAACAGGCGCTCAACAGAGCCAGGATGAGGAATAACAATAGGGTTCGTGCGTACACAAACCTCATTATACACGCTGCCCGGGGCATTCTGCTCCGCCGGGGGCTGGAGTCACCGGTTCGGCACACGGGAGACTCCGACCTGCGGAAATTTTGAAGAAAAGCGTTTTTAAGGAAAAGCACTAATCTTCGTTGATGGATCCCAGGGCCAGGTTCAAACGCTTGCCGAGTGGCACAAGCACTTCACGCACGGCCTGGTCGGCGGGCAGCCCACTGGCATGAATTTGCCGCTGCAGGCGGGCCAACTCCTGGCTGAGACGGTCTTCCACCAACCCGATCATCGGCACGCATGGGTAGGTTCGCCCTGCCAGCGCTGCCTTGATCTGATCTCCGCGGATAGAGTGCTGCTGTTGTTCCGGATCGGTCAAAACGCTCATCCGAGAGGGGAGGAAACCGTGGGAAAACGCCATGCGCATTTGCGTTTCGGGGCTGCACAGAAAGCGGACCAATTCCAGCGCTGGTCCAACCTGGCGAGTGTGCTTGAACACAACCAGATTGGTACCGCCCAGGTAAGCCCCGCCGGGGGGCACCACGCACGCCAGGCGTGGATCGGCGTCCACGCCCATCCACCCGCCGTTGATGGTGACGGGGTTGACCCGAGCATGGAATTGATCCTGCTGCTCACTGCTCGTCACGCCAGGAGGCATGCGCAGTATCATTTCCATGTACGCTCGCACACCAGCCAGCGCATCGGGGTAATGGAAAGTGACTTCTTTCCCATCCAAAGAAAACAGGTCGCCGCCGTTTTCCCAGATCCAGCTTGAAATGGTGTGCAGCACCATGTAGTTTTCATAGGGTGGGGCAAAGGGGACATCGAAGCCATGCTGCTTCAGGACATCGAAGGATTCGTCAAACTGACGGCAGGTTTTAAAAGCCGTGGCGCCATCCAGTCCAGCCGATTCCAACAAGTCGCGCCAGTAGAACAAAACGCGCGTATCTACCAGCCACGGAATGGCCCAGATCTGATCCTCGCCAGGGCGCATGCCCGAACGGAGGCTGGCCGATAGGAAGGACTCTGCGCCGCCCAATTCGGCCACTTCAGCGGCGGTGAAAGGCCGCAAGGCATTCATGCCAATCAAGTCGCTGGTCTGTGGCACAGCCACCAGAAACACATCGGCGCCGCGACCATGAACCGCTGTGTCCACCATAACGGTTCTCTGTTCCAACCAGCTAATGAGGCGCACATTGACTTTAATCCGGGAATTGGATTCAAACTCATCCAATATGCGGCGCATCAGTTCGGGGGCCCCGGAGCTGATAGGAACCATGACAAAATTAACCTCAGCCGCCATAAATATTCCTTAGTGTCTGCCCTAAAATTCTAGGGGAGGGTGCGATGGCGCCTTGAAGTTAGACCGCCCTACATTTAGGGGGTCGCCTTACCCGAACCCAAGGCCAAATTCAATCGCCGGCCCAACGGATCAATAATCGAACGAACCACTTCGGCTGTGTCCTGGCCTGCTCGATTGGGTAGTTCGCGTTGAACCCGAGCCAACTCCTGGCTAAAGCGATCTTCTACCAGGCCAATCATGGGAACACAGGGGTAAATACGCCCGGTTTCAGAAGCCCGGATGCGCGGACCAGTAACTGGGCCAGCCAATAATTCCGGGTCGGTCAACAAACTCATCCGTGAAGGCAAATAGCCGTTCGGGAAGCTCAATTTTCGTTGCACATCGGGGCGGGAAAGCCATTTGACCAATTCTAAAGAGGCGCTTGTGTTTTGAGTGTGTTTCCAAATGACCAGATTTGTTCCGCCCAGGTACGAACCGCCTGGCATACCTACGCAACCCGTCACCAAACCTTGTGCACGATTCAAAAACCAACCACCCGAGATGGTAAAAGCCGCTTTCTTTTCAAAAAACAAATTGGCCCCGGTTGGCCCATAGGCTTGCTGAGGAAGCGGACGGATCATGTCAAAATATTCGCTAATGGCGCTCAATGCCTCGGGTTTGTGGAAGGTAACTTCCGACCCGTCCGGCTTAATCACATCTCCGCCCGTCTCCCAAATATAACTGGAGACAACATGCAGGATTTGGTAAGCCTCCGTCGGCACAGCATAAGGTACATCCAGTCCCGTCTCCATTAGCTTTCGAGCAGTTTCACTCACATGCTTACGGGTGCTAAAAGCCGTGCTTTCATCAATCCCAGCCGCTTGCAGCATTTCGGGCCAGTAAAAGATATAGCGGCAGTCAATCATCCACGGAATGGCCCATGCCCGTTGGTTTTCACTGTCGACCACGGAGTTCCACGCGCTGGGAATGTAAGAGGAAGCCCCACCCAGTTCAATAATCTCAATCGGGGAAAAGGGCCGCAGCGCGTTCATTCCAATCATGTCGCTGGTGCTCGGCACAGTGACTGCGGACACGTCTGCGCCGCGACTGTGCACCGCAATATCCACCAGACGAGTGCGGTAGTTGACCCAATCGATCATCACCAGGTTGACCTTGATCCGTTTTTCGGCCTCGAATTCGTCGAGGACAAGACGCATCGCCTCTTCCCGGGCGGCCGGCATAATCGACAAGGTTATCTCTTTATTTGGCATACGCTTATTATACTGAATATTGCCAAAATTATGGGGTGAGTATGGGGGAATTCTTTACTATTTTGTAAGTTTCGCATTTTTTAGCAGCAAAATTGGATAATTACATCAAATCTTATCCACAAATTCACAAAATCTTCACAACCGGGCGGTAAGATAGGCAAATCGCAACTGCTCAGCTAATGGTGGAAGAAGCCTGAATTTGAGGTGTAAGTGGGGTGCGAAGCACCCACCCCACTTACACCTCAAATTCAGTCGCTTTCCCTGCCCCCTGAGCAGTTACGACAAAGTTTATAGGTATTCGTTTGGTAATGATGTGGAGGATACATGCTTCAATCAGTAAAGAAATATTTTCGGCGTAAAATTTGGATCCGCCCGTTGGTTCAGGGGTTCTTTTTGTTGTTGATCGCCCTCATCTCAGTTAATCACGGGTTGGTTGAAGCCGGCAAGGGCATTCCATTTCTTTCATCCGCCTCGCTCCACTCGCTTTGCCCATTTGGCGGCGTGGTGACAATTTACCAGTATGCCACCTCGGGTACCTTTGTAAAGAAGATTCACGAATCGGCCTTCATCCTTATGTCCATCGGCTTCTTGCTGGCAATCCTGTTCGGCCCGGTGTTTTGCGGGTGGGTTTGCCCATTGGGAACCGTGCAAGAATGGTTTGGCAAATTGGGCAGAAAGCTGTTCAAGCGCCGCTACAACCGCTTTATCCCAGAAAAAATCGACCGGGTGCTGCGCTATGCGCGTTATCTGGTTCTGGCCTGGGTCGTCTACATGACTGCCGCCAGCGCAACCCTGGTGTTTGCCGAATTTGACCCCTATTTCGCCTTGTTCAACTTCTGGAGCGATGAAGTAGCCACTGGCGGGCTCGTCGTGCTCGGATTAACTCTGGCGGCGACCTTGTTCGTTGAACGCCCGTGGTGCAAGTACGCCTGCCCGTACGGAGCGGTGCTCGGCGTGAGCAACTTGTTTCGCATCTTTCGCATCCGGCGCAGCACCCTGGGCTGCAAGCTGGACCTGGCTTGCAACCGGGCCTGCCCCATGAACATCCCGGTCAGCGAACTTCACATCGTTCGCGATCACCAATGCATCTCCTGTCTGGAATGCACTACCGAAGCCTCCTGCCCTGCAGCCGGCGTGGTGGAATTCGTTGCCGGAGGGAAATAAGATGAGACTCTCTTCGAAACCCCTCGCTTTAATCCTCTTCGTCATTTTGTTTGGCGGAATCGCTTTCACTACCTGGATGGGCTGGTGGCAGACCGAAACAACACGCGAACCTGCAAAGTACGATGAAGGTGAATTCGCCGGACAGTACGACCCGGCAGATATTCGTGGATCCTATACCTTCGGCGACGTCAGCAGTCATTTCGAAATCCCAATCAGCGATCTGCAAATCGCGTTTCGATTGCCAACCGATTCTGATCCCGCCGGCGTGGCGCTCAAAGACCTGGAAGCCCAGTACGGGGATCTATCGGTCGAGATTGGCACCGCCTCAGTGCGCATGTTTGCGGCGTATTACAAGGGGTTGCCCTTCGAACCCAGCGAAGAAACCTACTTATTTGCCGAAGCCATTGAAATCCTGAAACAGCAAGGGCGCCTCTCCCCAGAGCAAATCGATTACCTGGAACAGCATACCGCCCACGATGCGGAAGCGCAGCCGGTGCTTCCCGATCCCGTCCTGAACACAACGCCACTGGTCGCTCAGGAAGCCACGCCGCAAGCCACTCAAGTAAGCACACCTCAAGCCACCGAACACTCGCCCGAAGAGCGCAAGGTCGCCGGCAAAACTACCTTCCAGGATGTGCTGGATTGGGGCGTACCGAAAGAAACCATCGAAGCGATCCTTGAAACCCCGCTGCCCCCAACAAACACGGTCATCCGCGATTACTGCTCGCAAAAAGGCCTAACCTTCTCTGATATCAAAAACCGGCTCCAGGAAGAAGTAGATAAAGCCGATTCGTAACTGCTCAGAGGGTGGTGAAAGTTCCTGAATATGAGGTGTATGTGGGGTGCTTGGCACCCCACCATACACCTCATATTCAGGTTTTTTCCACCTCTGGCTGAGTAGTAACGCCGATTCAAATTAATCGGCTCTGCCCGTATCCTTCTGGAGAGGATTGCGTCATAATAAGTGCAAATGACTTCACCGGAGCAAATCTCGCTGGATCGGGCAAAACGTTTCGATCTAGATGCCCTGGCTGCTATCTACGATCGCTACAGCCCGGGCATTTATCGCTATGCCTTGCGCCTGACCGGCGACCCCGCTCACGCTGAAGAGTGTACAGCAGAAACGTTCAGTCGCTTTCTGGCGGCTCTAAAGAACGGGGGCGGCCCGGCGGATCATCTGCAAGCGTATCTATATCGGATCGCGCACAATTGGATTACGGACTTTTACCGCCGGAATCCGGTGCAGGAAGAATTGGCCGAAAGCCTGACCGGTGATATTCCCGGCACAGCCGAAGCCGCCGAAGAGAAAATCGTGCGTGCCGAAGTGCGGCGGGCGCTGAGATGCCTGACGCCCGACCAGCAGCAGGTGATTGTGTTGAAGTTTATAGAAGGATGGGATAACGAGGAAATTGCCCACACACTGCAAAAGCAAGTCAACGCCATCAAGGCATTGCAGCACCGGGCAGTCGAAGCGCTCCAGCGCATCCTGTTACCCAAGGAGATAAATGAATGACGTCCAGTGAAATTGACTCCCGCCTGGAAAAACGATTGAAGACCTTGAACCAGGTAAAGGAACGTAACCCGCAGGCTGCCGCTCTGGGACGGGCTCGCTTCATGGAACAAGCCGCGCGCGCCAAAGGACAGCTCGGCGTGACAGAGGGCGTATCGCAGACACCCCGAGCGCGTCATATAGGATGGAACATTCCTACTTCGAGAAAAGGAAAGCTAAATATGTCCATCCTATCGACTATTCTTGTGATTGTTTCCCTCCTTTTAGGAGGAACCGGCGTGACGGTGGCTGCGGCCCAAAATAGCGGGCCAGATGACGCCTTGTATTCGATCAAGCTGGCCGGGGAAGACATGCGCTTTGCGCTGGCAACCCAGGACCAAACCCGCTTGAATCTGGCATTGAAGTTTGCGGATGAGCGCGCCGAGGAAATTGCCGAGGCCGTCAAAGCGGGCGAAGCAGCCCCTGCGCCGGTGATCACGCGTTGGCAGCAGCACCTGCAAACCGCCCTCCAACTGGCAGCCGGCATGGATGAAGAGAAGCAACCCCAGGCCTTGCTACAAATTCAAGCGCAAATCCGCAGCCAGACACAAATGATGACTCAAATGGCTCACGGCGAAGACTTGGAACCGGCCATGCAGATGATCCAAACCATGCTCCAGCACCAGGCCGGGTTGACTGAGGACGGCCTGGCCGATCCCGAAACCTTCCGGCAGCAAATGCGTGCTGGGAAGCAGAGCGAGGAAACCCCCGTGGCGAGCGGCACTCCTACCGAGCAAATGACCGGCACGCCTAACGCCGGCTACGGCCCCGGCGAGGGTGGATGCAGCCCCAACGGCAGCGAGAATGGCGGCAACGACCAATGCCTTGAAGGCACCCCAACACCGGGCAGCGGTTATGGCCCCGGCCCAGGTGAGCCGAATCCGCCCAAGACCCCCCAGGCCCAACCAGGACAGGGCGGCGATGATAACGGCAGCGGCAGCACCAACGGCGTTGACAATGGCAACGGCAGCAATGGCAACAACGGTGGAGGTGGGGGTGACGGAGGCGGCGGAGGCAACTAACTGGATTGGACAACTTGCCAGAAGGTTGTCACCCAAAGAAGAATGCAAAAGAGCCGGCACGCGCCGGCTCTTTTTTGATTCATCTTAGCCGAATTCTAGCGCTTCCTACGTGTTTTGCGGCCGGCCTGATATTCGGAGCCAATGCGAATTCCAAAGCGGGGCAGAACCACCCGGTGCAAGAGCAAGATCAGAAGCGCCGCCGCAAATGCTGCGCCGAAGATGATTAATGAACTGCTCAATTGGCTCATCAAGGAAGGGTTGACAATCATCACCACAGCCAGGGTCAGCATCAGCGTGCCGCCGATCAGCTTGAGGATGCGACCTTGCTTTTCCTCCAGCTTGCTGGCGCGCAGGGTGACCACCGCGGTGCCAAAGATTGCCAGCTCATCCAACTGGTAAACGATCATGTAGACTAAAAGCAACAGCACAAAGGTGGTTGTGCTCACCTGTTGCGCGCTGACCAGGTTGCTCCACAACACCGGGAAACCCGCCGTGCAAGAAAACTCGACCAGCGAAACACCCGCTGCCAACACGACCGTTGCGCCCATCAAGCCCCAAAACGACTGGCTGGCATCCATAACCTTGCGCATGCGCTGGAAGATGCCCGGTTTCTTGTCGTCGGCGATGGTGAAAGACAGGCCCTCTTTGTACCAGAAGTAGTCTTTGATGTTGACCAATCCGAAGAAGAACGACACCAGCGCCACCACAGCTTGAATCCAGCCGACGAAGCTCATGATGGAAAGCACGGTGAACAGTCCGGCAATGAACAAGGCGTAGATCAAGGCGGTGACGGTGAGGAACACCAGCCCAATGAGCAGCACTTTTTTGCGCGAACCGGTGTGCAGTGTCAGAGCCAGAAGCATGGACAACACCCACACCGAGCAAGGGTTGAAGCCATCCACAAAGGAGATGAGCAGCGTGCTAACCAGCAGAGACTGGCCTTGAAGGTCTACTTCGCCAAAGATCGGCAGCTTGACCACATCGGAGGATTGCGGTTGACCGGCGGGCGGCGCCACGGATGTAGGCTGAGCTTCGATGCCGGGGATGATCCCCGCTCCAGCGTCCCGGCAGCCATCCGCGCGGCAAGCCTTGACCGCTGCTTCAATTTCCTCGCCAATGGTCTCACTGTATCCTACCCAGTGCTGGTCGCCGACAAAGATCGTCGGCACGTATTGGGCCTCAAAACCATAAGCTTCTGCCATGGAAAACATGAGGTTGCGGTTTTCCTCGTTGTTCCACACCTCGTAATCGCGAATCTCCACTTCGGGGTATCGATTGGCGAGTTTTTTCAGGAAAGGCTCCGCCTCGGCACAGTGCGGACAACCATCGCCCCAAAAGAAGTAAATCACCACCGGGTTGGCAGCCAAAACAGGGCGGGGCTGGCTCACCAGCAGCCAGGCTGCGCCAATTAACACGGCTGTGATCAACCCCAGGCCGATCTGCTTGAGCCAGGTTCGCTTCTTTAATTCCATCATAGACAACCTCTAGGACCAGGAAAGTAGGATTTCTTACAATAAGATTCCTCTTATCTTACTATGTGAATCTTAGTTTTAAATTAACATACTCACGGAATAATCTTTTTAGAGGAGGAAGAGGTCTGAATTTTAGGTGTATGTAGGGGGCTTCGCACCCTACATACACCTAAAATTCAGAGACTTTCTCCACCCTCTGAGTAGTTACTTACATCTTCCATGCGTGGGCGAAATCGATCGCCGCGCGGATATTCTCCCAGGGGATGGTCGCAGGCAAGGTGCAATCGGCCCCCAGGATATAGCGATCGGGCGCAATCCGCAACAGCCCTTCGACCGCAGCCCGCACCACCGACTTGTTGCCATTCACGATCAAACCCTGACGCTCCATTCCGCCCATGTAGGGGCGGCCAAACAACTCGGCAACCTTGCGCGGGGTGAGCTGCTTTTCGCCCAAACTCAGGCTGCAATTCACCACCTGGCCGGGATAATCCACAAAGGGAGTCAAATCTGTGTAACTACTGTGATAATCGCACACGTGTAGGATGTTGAACGGGCAGGCGCGATTGATCTCTTCCATGACCGCCAAATCAAAGGGCTTGATGTATTGATCAAAAATCGGAGAGCCTTCAAAGCGGTCGGTCTCGCCGCCTTGGGTAGAAGCATAGAACCCATCCACCCCCACGCGGATGCACTCGCGGGCAAAGGTGAGCACGCTTTCCGTCACGGCTTCCATGCCCTTTTTAACGGCTTCGGGGTCTTCCTTCAAATGCTCCACCAGCACATCGCTCCCGCCGATATGCCCGGCGCACATGAATGGTGAATAAAGCGTGACAATCACCGGGGCCTCGGCTTTGGCGGCGCGCACCAACCCTTCCACCACGCGCACCGGTTCCTCAAAGAACTCTTTGGAAAAAGCGTTGACCTTGGCCCAATCCGACGGCCGGCGGATATCCTCGCGGAAGGGATACTTATGTTCGTATTGGATTTTCACAAAATCCATGCCGGTAAAGCGAAAATATTCCATGTGTTTATCAACGGCAGCCTGTCCCCGGTGAAACTCGGGGGGGAAATGCAGAAAGAAACCAGCGGGAATGCCCGTGGGAGCAGTATCCTTCTCCAGGAAATTAAAGATCAAATCTCGTTTATTCACCAGGTTCTCCTTTTTCACGCCAACCAGCAACGGAGCAGTGCCCGTGGGCGCCAGGCTGACCCGGTTGCGACCGCCAGCCTTGGCTGCATAGAGCGCATCGTCGGCCCGTTTGATCAGCGCATCCAGGTCGGCGTCAATCTGCGCGTCAAAGGTCGCCACCCCCATGCTGATAGTCACCTTTACCGGCTCAGAGCCCACGACGACTTCCATCTGTTGGATAGCGCGGTGCAGGCGTTCGGCCGCTTCTTTGGCCCAGAAATAGCCCGTTTGGGGCATGATGATGAGAAATTCCTCGCCGCCGTAGCGACCCAGAATATCTACCTTGCGAATGGCCGCTTCACAAGCGCGCACTACCTGGCAAAGCACCTTGTCACCCACCGGGTGGCCGTGCCGGTCATTGACTTGTTTGAAGTGATCCAGGTCAAACATGAGCAGCGAGAAGGGTTCCTGGTAGCGGACAGAGCGCTGAAACTGACGCTCTGCCAGGTTGAGCAAATGGCGGCGGTTATACACATTGGTCAAACCATCGGTGATGGCCAGTCGCTGTGTTTCTTCGAACAGGCGCGCTTTCTCAATGGCAACCGCAGCCTGGTCGGCAAAGGTCTGCAAACGTCCGGCCTGATCGGGATGAAAAAATCCCGGCGTGGAGCTTTCCAGATTCAATAAACCAATCACCTTGTCCTGGTTGACAATGGGAGCACAGGCGTACGAACGCTCCCAGAACATTTCAGAAGAAGGCGCCCAGTTTTCATTATTCTCAATATCAGGCACGATCAGCGGATGGCGGGATTCCACCACTTGCCGCCAAAAACTAAACACTTCATAATGCTGCCGGAAGGACAAAATATATTCCTGCTGGCCGCGGGTTTGGTAACCACGCGCGCGTTTGATCTGCACAAAACCGTCTTCATCCATCAGGGCAATGTTCGCAGTATCGTGCGGCATAACCCGAGATAGGTTTTCCAGGATCAGATCCAGCACCTCATCATAGTTTAGTGTGCTGTTGATGGCGGCGATGGTGTCGCGGAAGGTCTCGGCCAACATGCGCTGCCCACGTTCAGCAGCTTGCAAACGAGTCAACTCTTCCAGGCGCAGAGAGAGCTCCTGGTTGGTCTGTTCCAGTTCCAATTGCAGGCGATGAATGGCCAGGTGGGTTTCGACGCGCGCCACCACCTCTTCGGCATGGAAGGGTTTGGTCATATAGTCCACCCCGCCTACTGAAAAAGCCCGCACTTTATCTTCCACCTCTCCCAAAGCGCTCAAGAAAATGATCGGTATTGCACGCGTTTGCTCATCGGCCTTCAGGCGGCGGCAGGTTTCATACCCGTCCATCCCCGGCATATTGATATCCATCAAGATCAGATCGGGGGGGGTCTTGCGCGCCGTTTCGATGGCCAGTTCGCCATCCGTCACCGCGCGCGCCTTATACCCGGCCAGAGAGAGCATCTGCGACAATACATGCAAGTTGGCAGGAACATCATCGACGATGAGGATGTTTGCGCGAACAGGCGTATTGGCGTTGGAAGTAGGATTCATTGCTCTTTCTCTTCAGATGCCGGAGCGGGCGGAGGGAGCATGGAGAGCAACCCGCGCACATCAAAGTTATTAATCAGCATATCCAATGTATCGGCCAGGTTAGCATGTTGCGGACGAATTTCGTTGACCAGCAACTGCGCCCGCGAAAAATCAGCGTCCCCTGCCGCCACTCGCATGTCTGCCAGCCAATCTTTCGGCAGACTCTCCCATACCGTAGCAAGGTCATCTTCAGAAAGCTGTAACGGCAGGTACTCGTGAACTTCGCCAGTTTCCACAAAAATTACACCCAGATGACGCTCGAGGCGGTCAATTAAATCCTGGCTGCCCACCGGCTTGAGCAGAAAATCGTCACAACCTTCTGCCAGTATCTGGCTTCGATCATCCTCAAAGGCGCTGGCGGTTAAAGCAATTATAATCGTGCGCCAGCCTTCCGGTGTAGATTTAATCTGACGCGTGGCTTCGTGACCGTCCACGCCAGGCATGCGCATGTCCATCCAAATCAAATGCGGATGCCAGGTCTCCCAAATTTGCACGGCTTCCTGCCCATCAGAGGCCTCACGCACCTGGAACCCGAGGCGCTCCAGCACCCCCGAAATCCACTGGCGGCCTTCGGGCTGGTCGTCTACCACCAGTAAGCGGTAGGTGGGCTGTCCATCCGCCAGGCGGGCAATGCGGTATTGCCTGCGGCGCATAGGCGCCTCGGAAGCCTGGATGGTATAAACAGGGATGGTGAACGAGAATTTGCTGCCTTCGCCCAGCTTGCTCTCGACATCCAGTGCGCCCCCCAGCATGTTGACAAGCTGGCTGCTGATGGCCAATCCCAGGCCGGTGCCTTGTTGCAACTTGCGCCCGCTGGAAGCCTGGGTGAACGGCTCGAAAATCCCCTTAATTTCTTCCGGAGATATACCCGCGCCCGTATCTTCCACCGAGAAATGCAACAAAGCGGGCGAACCTGGGGCAGCCTCAGAAACGCGGACTGCCACTTGACCAAAAGAAGTGAACTTGAGTGCGTTGCTGAGCAGATTTAATAACACCTGGCGCAGCTTGGATTCGTCGGTGCGCAGCAATGTTGGCACCTTCTCATCGCACTCAAAAATCAAGTCCACATCCTTCTCTGAAGCCCGCAAGCGGAACATTTCTTGGAGATTACTCAACAAGGCGCGCAGCGAGAAAACCTGCTCATTCATCATCATACGGCCGGCCTCGATCTTGGACAGATCCAGCACATTGTTGATGAGCGAAAGCAGCATATCGCCACTACGGTGGATAACGTTGATATTCGCCCGTTGAGAAGAGCTGAGATTTTCATCCCGTTGCAGCAGTTCGGTGAAGCCCAGGATTGCATTCAGCGGCGTGCGGATTTCGTGGCTCATGTTCGCCAGGAAGATCGATTTGGCGTTGTTAGCAGATTCAGCAGCCAGCTTCTCGCGCTGTAAATCTTGATACAAGCGGGCATTGGTAATTGCATTGGCCAACTGAGCAGACATGGTCTGTAAAACGGTCACATCCTGCTCTTGAAAGGCGTTCAACCGCTCCGATTGGACGGTGAGTGAGCCTATCACTTCGCCGCGACTGATGAGCGGTAAAGACGCTTCGGAGCGTGTATCGGGCAACGCCGGGTTGGAGTAATGCAGCGGTTCCTTCTGCACATCGAGGACGATCTTCGATTGGCGATTCATAATCGTCCAGCCCGCCAACGAAGTCCCATCAATGGGCAGTTTGTGCTGGCGGGCCATCATTTGCTTGCCGGCCTCACCAGTACCCGATCGCAAGCAAGCATACTGGCCCGCTTCATCCAACAGGAAAAGCCCCACGTAATACATATCGAAGCGCTCACGGATTAAATTGACACTGTGTTGAAGCAGCACGTTCTGATCCAATGTGCCGCTGGCAAAACTAGAAACTTCTGCGGCAGTTTGCGCCTGAACGGCCATCCGCTCCAGGTCTCGCGCCCGGTTCTGTGCAATTTCCGACAGTTTTGCCGCCTGTTGCGCGCGCGTTTCAGCCTCGCGGGTGCGCTTTTCCACCTGCTCTTCTAGGGTGCGGGCATGCGTTTCCAGCTTGGCCCGCGAATCACGCACTTCGGCGGCCATGCTGTTGAGCGCTCGGGCCAAATTCCCCATCTCGTCCTTGGTTCGAATGTTCACCGGCGCATCAAAGTGCCCCTCCTGGATTTCTTCGACCCCTTTGCGCAGCAAGTTCAACGGCTTGACGATGTTGGTAAGAACCTCGCGCGCCAGGAAAAACGCAACCACCAGAACAACAATGCCGATGGCCCACAGCACATAAGTTGTTGATCGCACCGCCTGGCGCGTCTCCTCGCGAATTTGATCAGCACGGTTGGCTTCGGTGCGCTCAAATTTTTCAAGTGCCCGAATCAAGGGGTCCTGATAATTTTGAACCAGGATGGTCAGTTGATAGCGCGTTTGCGCGCCCGCGCCATTCTCGCTGTCATACGATTGAATCACCCGGTTGGCTTGCGAACTGAAAGCAAACAGGTACTGGCGAATATCGCCGACCTGCATACTATGATCCACATCGCTGGGCGCCGTTGACTCGATCGCCTCCAAGACAAGGCCGTCCAGCAACTCACGCTGTATGGCAATCCGCTGACGCAAATCGGGCTCTTGGGTTGGATCCGCGATATACCGCCGCACCAGATCGGTGAGAGCCAGACTCTCGGAACGGATGCGTGCGCTGTGCGCGGCCAGGTCGGCCTGCATTTGCACTTGCAGCAGCATGTTTTCGGTATAACGTACGGCAATCACGGCGCCCACCGCAATCGCGACAGCAATCAACGCAAGACCAGCAAAGGTCCGGATCAAGCGACGGGCAATGGGGCCTTGTAATCGGTACATACCTGCTAATTATAGATCAGGGAAACTGTGCATCCAGTTCCGCCTGATAGGTCGTTGAAATGCCATCCAATGCCTCTTGAGCGGTTTGCTTGCCTAACAATACATCTTGCATGGCCGTTTCCCAGGCAACACGCAAATCCGAAGAGGTTGCCACCGGCGCTTCGTAAACGCCAAAGCTAACCAGGCGGGCGATCACCTCACGGTTGGGGGTTGTGGCGTAAGCGGTGTTGCTGCGGCGCAGCCCCGGGGCCTGTTGGTAACCAGGCACATCCACCGCCACCTGGCTGCCGGTGATGTAGCGGGCAAACTCATGCGAGGCAGCCAAAACCGCCGGATCGTCCACCTGAACGACGCCGTACATGCCAAAAGCACCGGTGGTGACCACCTGGCTCAGACTGCCCATGGGCGGGGGGAAAACGGCCAGGGGCAGGTTCGATTTTTCTATCTCGGAGACAATACTGGGGGTCACCATCATCATTGCCAAATGGCCTTCTTTGAACTGCGCCAGCACGGCTGCCTGATTGCTCAGGCCAAAATCCGGCGGCGTGACATGGTGCACCAAAGACAGGTCGGCCAATTTCTGCAGTGCCGAAACCCCGTCCGGCTCGTTTTGCACAAAGCGCCTGCCGTCCGGGCTGAGCACCCGGCCACCTTCGTTATAAAGAAGTGGCAAGTAAGCCACATTGCCGGTCGCCGCCGGAACCGAGAACCCGTACAAAGCCGTGCCATCGGCGCGCGTGAAGGTCAGTTCCCGGCAGGCTGCCACGAACTCATCCCAGGTCCAGGGATCCTCCAGGCTGGGCATCTCCACGCCGCGCTCGGCGAAGAGATCTGGGTTGGCTACTACCGAAACAGCCGTCACCCAAACAGGCCAGGCATAGATTTTGCCGTCCGCCCGAGCGGCATCTAGCCCGCTGGCATAAAAATCACTGATGTCGTCTTCGGTCAGGTAGGGGTCCAACTCAGAAAGGATCCCCGCGCGCGAAAGACGCAGGAGATCGTTGCTGCCCACGCTGAATACGTTGATTCCGTTGCGTTCTGCCAGGGCCTGCTCTAGCAAGGCGGTACCTTCGGGCGTCCAATCCACGCCCACCACGTTGACCTTGATACGGGGGTTGGCGACTTGAAAGGCCTGCACAGCCTGGGCGATGGTGGTAGAGGTGATATCTGTGCCACCTTCCGTATAACCCCGCTTATAAAAGGTGATCTCAACCGGACTCTGAGGGTTGCGCACCCCACAAGCAGTTATCAGTTGAACGATCATTAAGAAAAGTATCAGGATGCTGCCACGACGAAAAAACATAAAAACTCATCCTCCCAGCCGCGCCAACCCAATCAATAGTAGACTTATATTTCTGGATCAGGCAAGTACTCGCATTGCCCAACCAGAAGGCTGGGCGAACACCTGCAATTACACTATATTGTATTTTAACAAAAATTACCAACAAATGATATCTGGGGTCTTTATGGGAAGTTGTCGAGATAGGCAAATTTTCCGCCCCCATTCCGAAAGCGCCTAAATGTTTCGCGGCGCACAGACTCTCCTGTTAATTGAGTCGGTAATTTCTCCCAAAAAGGGTCTCGACTGTTCTCTCATCCGGTAAATTCGCAGGAACGTTTTCAGGCAGCGGCGGCAACCGACCTTTTTCGATACTGCATGAAGCTTTCCGCAGAGTAAAGAATTAAGGCCAACCAGATGATGCTGAAGCCGATTATACGATCTTGGGTGAAAGGCTCGTGATAGAGCAGCACACCAATCAAGAATTGCAGGGTGGGCGCAACATATTGAAGCAACCCAAGAGTCGTGAGCGGAATGCGGCGCGCGCCGGAAGCGAACAGCAGCAGGGGGATGGTGGTGATGACACCGGTCAGCGCCAGCAGCAGGCTGGTACTCCAGGCCACATGCCCAAAGGCGCCGATGCCCTGCGTTTCCGCAAAGATCAAATACCCAAGCGCAGGCAAGAAGAGGATGGCGGTTTCCAAGGTGAGACCTTGCAACGAGCCCAGCGGAGCAACCTTTTTCAGCAGTCCGTACAAGCCAAAGCTGAAGGCCAATCCCAACGCAATCCAGGGCAGGTGGCCATAGGTCACGGTCAGGTACAACACACCCGCGGCAGCCAATCCAACGGGAATCCATTGGGCAGGGCGCAGCTTTTCACGCAAGAACAGCGTGCCCAGCAGCACGTTGACCAGCGGATTGATGAAATACCCCAGGCTGGCTTCGACTACGAACCCGGAATTGACTCCCCATACGTACAGCAGCCAGTTCAAGCCCAGCAATATCGCCGCGGCGGCATAGATAGCCAGCGTGCGCCGGTTGGATGCGTTTTTGATGAGGGCGCGCCAATCACGCCGCAGGAGCATGACCAGGGCCATCAGGAGGAACGACCAGCTCACCCGGTGAAGGGTAATTTGAAAAGCAGGCACTTCCTGAATAGCCTTGAAGTAAATGGGGAAAAAGCCCCATAGAATATATGCCGTCGCGCCGTACACTACACCTTTATTCATATTGCGATCCGTTTTTATACTGGAATGACGATAAGCGGTAATCATACCACCGGAATTATTTTTCGTA
>CAZMMI010000058.1:0-17477 GCA_964567255.1 uncultured Anaerolinea sp. | reverse complement strand
CCCAATCGCCTGCTCCCCGAAACCCATTCCGAAATGGCCGTCCCGCTCATTTCCGGCGAGCAAGTTCTGGGTGTGTTGAACCTGCAAAGCAAGGTTGCCGGCAGCCTGTCTGAAGAAAACCTGGCTGCTTACGAGGTTTTGGCCGGACAGTTGGCTGCTACACTCTACAACGCCTCTCTCCTGGCCAAAACCGAGAACGCCCTCAAAGAATCGGAAGCCCGCTCTCAAGGCGCTATCCGCGCCGGTTGGGAAGACTACCTGGATGCCATCGAGCAGCGCGAGCGCATCGCTTACGTTGCCGAAGCTGGTACCGTTCAGCCGATGTCTGATGAGACTGTAGTACCGGCAGATGAAAAGAACCTATTGGCAGTGCCCATCGAAATTTCCAGTCAACCCATCGGCGCATTCCAATTTTTGGGCCAGCAGTCCTGGTCCAACGAGGACAAGGCTTTGGTAGCAACCGTTGCCAACCAGGCCGCCCAGCAACTCGAAAACCTGCGCCTGCTGTCTCAAGCCCAGCGTTACCGCAAAGAGGCCGAAGACACCTTGAAGCAGATGACCGGAACGCGCTGGCAAGAATATCTGAAGAGCCTTGACCTGGCCCGCACCGGCTTCGTCTACGATCAAGAAATCGTGAAATTGGCTGAACCCGAGACTGCGCCTGCGGAAGAAAACCTGGCCTTCGATCTAAAGGTTCAGGATACGCCCATCGGTATGTTGCAGATTGCCGGAAAAGAATGGCTTTCCAGCGAGGATGAAGGCCTGGTGAAAGCGGTGAGTGAACAGTTGAGCGCCCACCTCGAAAATATGCGCCTGTTCAACACCGCCCAACGCGAATTGGAAGAACGCCGCGTCACCGAGACCCGCCTGTCTGAAGCCCAACAGGCCGCCAAGCTGGCCAGTTGGAGCCTGGACGTGGCTACTACTACCTTCACCTTCAACGATGAGTTCTATCGCCTGGTCGGCACCAGCATCGAGCAAGAAGGCACCTACGAAATGCCCGCCCATGTCTACGCCCAGCGCTTTGTCCACCCCGAAGATGCGCACATTTTGGGAGCGCTGGCAAGCGACGACCCCAATTACGAATATGAGGGCACCTCACGTCTGATCCGCGCTGACGGCGAAATCCTCTACGTGACGGTTCGTACCCGCGCTGAAACAAACGCGGAAGGCAAAATTGTCCGTGTCAACGGCTCCAACCAGGATGTGACCGATCAGTATAAGCAGTCGATACTGCTCGCCACTGAGCGCCAACGCCTGGCCGAAGCCCACCAGGCCGCCAAGATGGCCAGTTGGTCCTTTGACGTGGCCTCGGGCAACTTCACCTTCAACGATGAGTTCTACCGCATGGCAGGCACCAGCATCGAACAAGAAGGCACCTACGAAATGCCGGCCATGGTTTATTCACAACGCTTCGTCCATCCCGAAGATGCGCACATCGTAGGTGATAAGATTGGGGAAGCCCTGGTAACCACAGACCCCAATTACCTATACGAAGGCATCTCGCGCATGATCCGCGCCAACGGCGAAATCATCTATGTGACGGTTCGTACCCGCGTTCAAATGGATGATACGGGTCATGTAGTTCGCCTCAACGGCGCCAACCAGGACGTAACCGAGCAAGTGCTCCAGCAAGAGCTGCTGGCCTCAGAGCGCCGGCGCCTGGCCGAGGCTTTGGATGTAGCCAAGATGGCCTACTGGACCTATGATTTCAACAAGGGAAGTTTCCTGTTGAACGATGATGTCTACAAAATGTATGGTACCAGTTTCGAAGAAGAGGAGAGCAGTTATGAAATGCCTGCTGCCACCATGCTGCTCAAATACATCCATCCCGCCGACCGCCAACATGTGATGGGCGCTTTACAAGAAAGCGCGCGCAATCCCGAAGCCGCCGGCCAGCGCGAACTGGTTTATCGGGTCATCAAGGGCACTGGCGAAAACATGACTCTGCTCTCTCGCTACCGCATTGAAACCAACGCGGACGGCTCCATTAAAGTGGTCGGCACCAACCAGGACGTGACCGAACAGGTTCGCCAGCAAGATTTGATTGCCCAACGCGCCGCCGAACTGGCTACCGTTGCCGAAGTGTCCACCACCATTTCTACCCTCCTCGATCCCGATAAGATGCTCCAAGAGGTAGTGGATCTGACCAAAGAGCGCTTCAACCTCTACCATGCCCACATCTACCTGCTGGATGAGGAAGGCCAAAATCTGGTCCTGCGCGCGGGCGCGGGCGAGGTAGGCCGGAAAATGGTGGCCGAAGGCCGCTCCATCTCGCTGAACTCTGAAAAATCACTGGTGGCGCGCACAGCCCGTAACCGCAAAGGTGAAATTGTGAACGACATCTTGGTCGATCCTGACTTCCTGCCTCATCCCCTTCTGCCCGACACCGCCGCGGAAGCCTCGGTGCCGTTGGTGGCAGGCGACCAACTCATGGGCGTGCTGGACGTCCAGGATGACCAGGCTGAGCGGTTCACCGAAGAAACCATTAACGTGCTCACCACCCTCGGCTCTCAGGTTGCAGTCTCGCTGCAAAACAGCCGCTCCTACATCCGCGCACAGCAGCAGGCTGAACGCGAGTCGATGATCAATGCCATCAGTGAACGCATCCAATCTACCACCTCGGTGGAAGACGCCCTGCAGGTGGCCGTTCGAGAGTTGGGTCGCGCCCTCGGCGCCCAACGCACCGTGATCCAGTTGGGCTTGCAGCAGCAAGACGGCCAGGACAACTAAAGGCCGCTCCCACACATGGGTTTCAGAGGAGTTCGACGGCATGACCGGTAAAAAATTCGAGAAACGACTGAAAGAGATGTTTGAGGCCTTCGCGCCGCCTGATTTGCACGCTCAGGATGCGCCCGAGGCCGTACAAACGGCCCTGCCCGAGTCGTATGAGTTCAAGCCGCGCGGCCCAAGCCCTCGATCAATTCGCCGGGCTGCCCCTTTCCGCGTCAGAGCTCATTCCGGCTGGAACGAATTCCTCGACGGCATTCACCGCACAGAACAATTGGGATTTGCCTACCAGGCCCAATCCGATCAGGTTCAACCGGTCAATGGCCAGGGGCAAAACAACGACCTGACCACGACACAACTCACCGTTCCAGTCAAAATTGGCGGCAGCCCCGTGGGAAGCATGCAACTGGAACGGGAAGCCGGAAAGCAATGGAGCAAGAACGAGGCAGAGTTGGTGAAGAATGTGCTGGCCCGGCTGGCGCAACAACTCGAAACACTGCAACTGATCGACGAAGCCGACCGCTCACGTGAGCAAGCCGAGCAAGCCGTCAACCGCCTCACCCGACAATCGACCGCCGAAGTAGCCGAATCCGGCGACACCGGCAGCTCTGCCTCCGCAACCCGCGCCAGCCTCAGCTATGAGTTTGACCAGCAGGACGTGCGCCCGGCCGAGACATCGCCCGATGAAATCAACGGGTTGCGCGTTTCACTGCACAGCGGCGAGTTATTCCAAGGTCAACTGGCGGTCGAACCCGCGCCCGGGCAGGAATTAAGCCCTGACGATACATCGCTGGTCGAGACCGTGGCGCAGCGCCTGTCGCAGCAAGTACAAAACTTACGCTTCCTGGAAGAGTCGCGCCACTACCGCGAGCGATCCGAGCACGCTATTCAAGACTTGACCCGCAGCGGTTGGGAAGCCTACTTCACCAGCACCGGTCTGCCCCACCTCACCTATCAATACGATCGCAGCCTGGTCAAACCACTGCCCGAAACAGAAGCCCAAAACATCCCCGATATCGTCTCTCAGCCGCTCACCATCCGCGACCACCCCATTGGCTGGTTCGGTGTTCAAAGCGACCAGGAGCTGGCCCCCGAGGACAACAACCTGGTCAACGTCATCGGCGACCGGCTGTCCACCCATCTCGAAGGACTGCGCCTGGCAGCTCAACGCGAGCAAGCGCTTTCCGAGACCGAGCTGCTTTACCGCATTAGTGCCCGCTTGAGCACGGCCCAATCCCTGGACGAAGCCCTTACCTCGGTATCTGAACCGGCCATATCAACGGGTGCGCGCGACAGCCGCCTGTTCATCATCAACCTCGACGAAGCCGGGCAGCCCGAATCGCTCTCTCTGGCCGCTGTGTGGTATCCCGGTGAAGGCACCCAGATCATGCCCGAAGGGACTCGCCTGGCCCTCGCCGATTACCCCGCCTACGCGGCCTTCCTGGAAGAACTAAACGAGCCAATCTTGATCCAAGATTTGGAAACCTCGCGCCAGTTCCACGATCAGGCCCGCGAAATTCTCGACAAGAGCGGAGCCAAATCTCTGGCGGCGCTGCCCCTCACCATCAGCGGGCGCTGGGTGGGAATCGTCTTCATTCATTGGGATGAACCCCACCAATTCACCGATCATGAGCAGCGCTTGTTTTCCACCCTGGCCCGCCAGGCCGCGGTAGTGGTCAACAACCGCATGTTGCTGGAACAAACCCGCAAACGCGCCGCCGAGCTGCAAACCGTGGCCCAGGTGAGCACCGCGGCCTCTTCCATCCTCGATCCGCAAGAACTGCTCCAAACCGTTGTGGATTTGACCCGCACCAGTTTCAACCTGTACCACGTGCAGGTCTACCGCTACGACTACGAGCTCAATGCCCTCGAAGTTGCCGCCGGCTCGGGCACTGCCGGCAGCTTGCTGGTCGCCTCTGGCGTCCTCACCGGCATCGAAGACAATCAAACCCCCGTCAGCCGGGCCGTGCGCTCTCGCCAAATGGTCATCATGAATGACTCGCAACTGGACCCTGGTTTTGCTCCCAACCCAATCTTGCCCCAGGTCCGCGCCGAGATCAACATCCCCCTGCTGGTCGGCGAGCGCTTGATGGGCGTGTTCAGCGCCATGTCCGATACCCCCAACCGCTTCACCCGCGAGGATGCGCGCACCTTCCAAACCCTGGCTTCCCAGGTTTCGGTCGCGCTGCAAAACGCCGAATTGTACGCGGAACAGGCCGTCACGGTCGATCGCCTGCGCGAACTGGACCACCTCAAGTCCTCCTTCATGTCCAACATGAGCCATGAACTGCGCACCCCGCTCAACTCGATCCTGGGCTTCGCTGAAGTGCTGCTGCTCGAATTGGACGGCCCCTTGACCGACCAGATGATCAACGACATCAACCTGATTCAGAAGAATGGCAAGCACTTGCTTGGCCTGATCAATGAAGTTCTGGATATGTCCAAGATCGAAGCGGGCAAGATGAGCCTGGGTCTGGAGAAATTCGCCCTGCGCGATCTCATCACTGAGTCGATGGAAATTACCGCATCGCTGGCTCAGCAAAAGGGTCTCTACTTCCGTATTGATCACTTCGACGAGAGGGTTGGCGAAATCACCGCCGACCGCACCCGTTTGCGCCAGGTGATCATCAACATCATCTCCAACGCGGTCAAATTCACCCCGCAAGGCGGCATTAGCATCTATGTCAATGGCATTAACGAGGAAAACTTCCGCGTCCGCATCAAGGACACGGGCATGGGAATCCCGCCCGATAAACTGGAGATGATCTTCGAAGCCTTTAGCCAGGTCGATACCTCCACCACCCGCAAAGTGGGCGGAACCGGCCTGGGCCTGCCCATCAGCCGCCGCCTGGTGCAAATGCACGGTGGAAGATTATATGCTGAAAGCTCTGGCATTCCGGGCGAAGGTTCAACCTTCATCATCGAATTGCCCATTGTCGCCGTCAAACCGACCTAACTCGAGGAGTTCATGGCTAAACCGTTATACCTCAAATGTAAAGAATGCGGACACGAGCAGGATTACCGGCCTGCCGTGCCGAATTCGTGCGATCAGTGCAAATGCGTCTGGATTGAACCTGTTTACGACTACGCCGCTTTCAAGCGCGAGCTTTTCCGCGGGCTGCCCGGCCGCCCGCTCAACATCTGGCGCTACCACGATTTGCTGCCGGTGGCCGAACCCAAAGAACTCAAATTTGGCAACGTCGGCTGGACGCCCCTCGAGCGCACCACGCGCCTTTCCGCCGTCTACCAGCACGAACAACTGTATGTCAAAGACGAGCGCTACGGCCCAACCAGCTCCTTCAAAGATCGCCAGGCGTTCATCTCCGTGGCTGCCATGGTCGAGAATGGCATTAAAGAATGCGTCATCGCCTCCACCGGCAATGCAGCCGTAGCCTATGCCGCCGCTTGCGCCCGCGCCGGGATCAAACTGTGGGTCTTCATGACCTCGCTGGTACCGCAGGAAAAACTGCGCGAATCGGCGCTCTACGGCGCCGAAGTCATTAAAGTCAGCGGCACCTACGACCAAACCAAGCAGATTGCCGCCGAGTTTGCCCAGCGGCGCGGTTTGACTTTGGATCGCGGCGCCGGCAGCATTCCCGCCCGCGAATCCATGAAAACCATCGCCTACGAAATTGTAGAACAGATGGGCTGGCGCGCCCCCGATTGGTACATCCAGGCCGTCAGTGGCGGCCTTGGGCCGCTGGGGGTTTACCACGGCTTCCAAGAAATGTACGAAATGGGCCTCATTGACCGCCTGCCTCGTCTGGGTATCATCCAGGCAGAAGGCTGCGCCCCCATGGTCAAGGCCTTCAAAGCCGGAAAAGATACGGCCGATCCGGTCGTGCCCGAAACACGCATCGCCATCCTCTCCACCGGCGACCCCGGAAAACCCTACACCTATTTATGGCGTATCGTCCAACAAGCTGGTGGTACAATGGAAGCAGTGTCCGACAGCGAGGCTTTCCAGGCCATGCTGGGCCTGGCCAAAACCGAAGGCATGGCCGTCGAACCGGCCTCTGCGGTGGCCTTTGCCGGAACGCGCAAGATGATCCAGGAAGGCGTCATTCGCCCGGACGATGTGGTGATGATCAACTGCACCGGTCACACCTTCCCGGTCGAGAAGCACGTCCTGGGCGACCAATGGCGAGTGGACATTAGCATATCTGAACAAGCCAGCAACGCGCCCCGCGAAGGCCTTGTCTCCGCCCTGGAAAACCTGGACGAGAAGACCACCACTATTTTGCTCATTGACGACAACGGAGACGATGCTTTGCTGGTGCGCCGCTTCCTGGAAGCCCGCAAATCCTACCGGGTGTTCCACGCGCAGGATGGTTGGGAAGGCCTCACGCAGGCTCGCCAGCGTTTGCCCGACTTGATCATCACCGATTTGACCATGCCGGAAATGGACGGCTTCAGCGTGGTGGAAGAACTCAAGCTCGACGCCCGCACGCAAAACATCCCGGTGATTGTCGTCAGCGCAAAGGACATCTCGGAAGCGGATTTGAAACGTCTAAATGGCCACATCGAAGGGCTTTATCAAAAGGGTTCTTTGCCCGTTCGCGCTTTTGTCAATCAAGTCGTGGAGGTCATCGAACAGAAGGGAAAGACTGAGGAGAAGAAATAATGGCAGCCAAGATCCTATATATTGAAGATAATCCTGATAATATGACCCTCGTCAAACGAGCAATTGAGGCCATCGGTCACAACTTCATCCCCGCCGAAAACGGTCTCAAGGGCATTGACCTGGCTTCAGAGGCCAAACCAGATCTAATCCTTCTGGACATCAACCTGCCCGATATCGATGGATATGAAATTGCCCGCCGCTTGCGAGCAAGCGACCTTGAGCATCTACAATATGTGCCGATCATTGCCATCACGGCCAACGCATTGAAAGGGGACGCCGAGAAAGCCCTGGAAGCCGGCTGTGACGTGTACATGTCCAAACCCATCAACATCCGCGAACTTTGGGCTCGAGTCGATGCGCTGCTCGAAACCAGCGGAAAGACCGACGCATGACCGGCCCCGCCACAAAAGCTGAAGGGTCACAGTTTAGTTATTTAACGCACCTGAAATGTTCCGCCTGTCAGACTGTTTTTGACCCCCGGCGCATCCAAACTTACTGCCCCGACTGCCAGGCCCCCCTGGTGGCCTATTATGATCTCGAAAAGGCCCGCGCCGAGGTCGACCGCGATTACATCAGCCACCAACACGGTGGGATGTGGCGCTGGCATGCCGTGCTGCCCGTGCAAAGTCCAGAACACGTCATCACCCTGGGCGAAGGCGACACTCCCTTGCTCCAACTTCCTCGCCTTGGGGCTCAAAAAGGCTTTTCCAACCTGTTGATCAAAGACGAAAGCCTGAACCCCACGGGAAGTTTTAAGGCTCGTGGCCTGGCTGCCGCCATCTCCAGGGCGCACGAATTAGGCGTAGACAAAGTCGTCATCCCTACCGCGGGCAATGCCGGCGGCGCTATGGCTGCCTATGCCAGCCGCGGCGGGATGCAATCGTACATCTTCATGCCTCGCGACACCCCTGTGGCCAATATCAAAGAGAGCCGCATTGCAGGCGCCACCGTCATCCTCATCCAGGGCCTGATCAGCGAGGCCGCCGGTATGGCCGGTGAAAAAGCCCGCAACGAAGGCTGGTTTGACGTTTCCACCTTCAAAGAGCCCTACCGCGCCGAAGGCAAAAAGGTGATGGGCTATGAGATCGCCGAAGCCCTGAACTGGACCCTCCCCGACGTGATTTTGTACCCCACCGGCGGCGGAACCGGGCTGGTTGGCATCTGGAAGGCTATTCAGGAAATGAAAGCGATGGGTTGGCTGAATACAACCTCCTACCCCCGCATGGTGGCCGTCCAGGCCGAAGGCTGCGCGCCGGTGGTGCGTGCCGTCGATAATAATATGCCCTTCTGCGATTTCTTTGTGGGCGCCAAAACGCACGCCTCCGGGCTGCGCGTGCCCAAAAGCTTCGCCGACCAATTGATTCTGCAGACCATCAAAGAAAGTAATGGCACAGCCGTAGGCGTCAGCGAAGAAGCCATCACCGCTGCTCAGCTCGAACTGGCCTCCGTTGAAGGCTTATTCGTAGCCCCCGAAGGCGCTGCCACCTTGGCCGGTCTGGAGATCCTCCGCCAGCGCGGCTGGGTATCGGCTGATGAGCGCGTCCTGCTCCTCAACACCGGCACCGGCTTGAAGTATCTCGAGCAGCTCCCAGACTAATCTCAATCGGTTTACAAAACCGCCTATTCTGCATAAAATGGTAGGTGGAGCCATCGAGTGCTACCCGGCAGCAAGCAGTGACCAATCTTGTAAACCACAGGCTGGGCAGATACTCGAACCTGTAAAGGGGCAACCAGGGAAAAAGGAGCGGGCGTGAGCATCTGGCCAGGAAAATACGTCATCGGATTAACAGGAAACATCGGCACTGGGAAGAGTGTTGTGCGGCGCATGTTGGAACATTTAGGCGCCTACACCATTGACGCCGATTCGCTTACCCACCGGGTCATTGCCAAAGGCGCCCCTGGTTATCAAAAAGTCATCGACAGCTTCGGCAAGTGGATCCTGACCCCCGAGGGCGACATTGACCGAGGCAAGGTGGCCCGCCTGGTTTTCAGCAACCCCGAAGCCCTCAAGCAGCTCGAATCGATCATCCACCCCTTCGTGCTTCAGGGCGTCGATTGGCTGATTAAACACGCCACGCAAAAAGTGGTCGTCGTCGAGGCCATCAAGCTGCTGGAAGCCAACATGCACAAATCCTGCGACAGCGTGTGGGTGGTCACGTCCTCCCCGGTTGTCCAATACAACCGCCTGCTGCACAACCGCAAGATGAGCGAAGCTGACGTGAAGGCCCGCATCACTTCACAGCCGCCCCAGGATCAAAAAGTCAAAGCCGCCAACGTGGTCATCCGCAACGACACCAGCTTTGAAGACGCCTGGAAGCAGGTCGTCGCGGCCTACCAGAAAATCGGCATCGCCACCGAAGAGCCCGACACCGTCAAAACCGTAGCCACCCAAAAAATCTCCCTCGGTGAAGTCAGTGTAATGCGCGGCAAGCCCCGCGACTCTCAGGCCATTGCCGCGCTCATCAACCGCGTGCGCCCTTCCACAACGAAACTCGCCCACGATGACATCATGGCGGCTTTTGGCGAGAAAGCCTTCCTGCTGCTCAAGGTCGGCGAGAATCTGGGCGGCGTGTTGGGCTGGCAGGTGGAAAATCTAGTCTCCCGCACCGTCGATATTCTCCTCATTCCCGAAATCCCCGCCAACCAGGTTCTGCCCCCCATGATGGAAGAAATGGAGCTGGCTTCACGCAACTTGCAGTGCGAAGCCTCTCTGGTTTTCGTCCCGGCTGCCCTGGCCAATGAGGCCTTGTGGAAGGGCATGGGCTACGAAAAGCGCGCCCCCGATTCGCTGTCTGTTTCCGCCTGGCAGGAAGCAGCTCGCGAATCGATGACACCCAACACTGTGTTGTTCTTCAAGCAGTTGCGCCAGGATCGCATCCTCCGGCCCATCTAGCTTTTGTAGGGCTTACCAACTATTGTGACCAACCTGCTCAATGAATTGATTTTTCTCTTCCAACGGCTGACCTGGGTCAGTTTCCTTGACCTGGCCCTGGTGACGGTGGTTTTCTTCATTCTGCTGGTCCTGGTCCGCGACACCCAGGCCACCGTTTTATTCCGCGGTGTCATCCTGCTGGTCATTCTCATCAGCCTGTTCACCAGCCTCATCGACCTGCCCGCCTTCTCCTGGCTAATCAATACCACCCTTCCGGCGCTGCTGCTGGCCATCCCGGTCATCTTCGCGCCCGAAATCCGCCGCGGTCTGGAACGCATTGGCCGAGCCGGTTCTAACCCATTTGGCTTTCAGCGCGCCCAAACGGGCAACATGGAAGCCACCATCCAGGCCGTGGTAGTGGCCTGTTCGCGCCTGTCCAACCGCGAACATGGCGCCTTAATCGTCATGCAACGCGGCGACAATCTAGAAGAATACATCACCACCGGCGTGCGGATGAATGCCAAAGTCACCCCTGAATTGCTGCTGCAAATCTTCTACCCCAACACCCCCCTCCACGACGGCGCCGTCATCATCACCGGCGATAAGATCGCCGCGGCTGCCTGCGTCATGCCTCTCTCCGCCAGCGGCATCCTCAATCGCACCCCCGACCGCCAAATGGGCCTGCGTCACCGCGCTGCCCTGGGCACATCTGAGTCCAGCGACGCCGTGGCGGTGGTTGTCTCCGAAGAAACCGGAATGATCTCGGTGTCGCACGGCGGGCGCATGATTCGCCGGCTGGACACCGACCGTTTGGAAAATATCCTCAACACCTTTTTCCAGACTCCCCCCACCAGCAGCGGGCTGGGCCGCCTGTTCGATTTTCTCTTCAAACGCTCCGAGCGCAAGGACGGCCCTGGATGAACCTCCTACGCCAGTTTGTTAAGCTCATCCCCACCTTTCTGCTCGCCCTGGCCCTGTCGGTCACGGTATGGATCTCTGCTGTCACCTCCACCGACCCCACCGCCGAACGGCAATACCCTCGCCAGGTGGAAATTGAATTCATCGGCCAGGACCCCTCGGTCATCCTCACTGCCGGGGGCTCGACGACGGTCACCATGCGCCTCAGCGCTCCCACCTCCATTTGGGACCGGCTGACCAACGAGCGCAGCCTGGTGCGCGCAGTGGTGGATCTTTCTGGGCTGGAACCCGGCGAGTATGAACTGCCAGTGCAGGTGCAAATCAACACTTCGCCGGTGCGAATCATTTCCTTTTCTCCCGCGAAGATCAATTTAACTATGGAGCGGCTGCAAAGCCTGCAAATGCCGGTGCGCCTGGTTCGCCGTGGCGATCCCGCCATTGGTTACAAGACCGGCGACCCAACACTGGATGCCGCCGAAGCATTGGTGAGTGGCCCTGCTTCTCTGGTGCAGCAAGTCGCCGGGTTGCAGGTGGTGCTGGATGTGACCAAGGCCAACGATACCATCACCCGCTCGCTGGATATTCAGGCGGTGGACGCCAACGGCCTGGTCCTCAACGGACTGACCCTCGAACCGTCCAAAGTGACCATCATCCAGCCCGTCATTCAAATGGGCGGCTACCGCAACGTGGTGGTCAAGGTGGTCACCACCGGCCTGGTCAGCGACGGCTATCGCCTGACGACCATCTCGGTTTCACCCGCCGCGGTCACCGTCTTTGCCAACGACCCCTCCCTGGTAGACAGCCTCCCAGGTTATGTAGAAACCAGCCCGGTCGACCTTACCGGCGCGCGCGATGATATCGACACGCGCCTGAACCTCAACCTCCCGGCAGGCATCTCGGTGGTGGGTGACCAGACCGTAAACGTGGTGGTGGGCATAGCCGCCATCGAAGGCAGCATCGCCCTCAACGATATGAACATCGAAGTAATCAACCTTGCCCCAGGATTATCGGCAGAACTCTCACCCGAGACTCTCAACCTGATCCTCTCCGGCCCCTTGCCGCTGCTGGACAACCTCGTTGCCGGCGATATTCGCGTGGTCATCGACCTGGGCGGGGTCACCGCCGGGACGTATCAATTGGTGCCGCGCGTGGATCTGGCCATCTCTGAGCTGAGAGTCCAATCGGTGCTGCCATCGTCCATCGAGGTGATCGTGAAGGAAACGGGCACGCCCACACCCTCGCCCACGCCCACCCGCACCCCCCGCCCCACCCCCACCCGGTAGACAGGCACAGCCAGCAAGGCCTCCTCTGAACCCGCGGGGTTTCCGTGAACTGAGCAAGGGACTTCAGTCCCGCGCGACCGTGGATAACCCTGACAACTTTTCCACCCCCACCTTCCACGCTGATTCGCAAAGTATCTTGCCCTTTTCCGGGGTTTGGGGGATAGGCAGTCGCGCTGCGACTGCCTATCCCCCAAAGAAATAGCTTTCCCCTCCCGGCGATGGTTTTTCGCCGGGAGGGGGTGGCGCGCAGCGCCGGGGGTGGGTTCTTCACGCCAGGGCAGAGCCGTTGGTAGTCTTTACGAAAGGCCCTGCCTCCACCTTCCAGGGCTTTCTTAAAGTCGAAACCGCCAGGCCCCCACCTCCCGGCTCTGACGAGCAAAAGCGGCAAATCGCTCCCTTCGGGAGCCAGAAAAGATTTTTTTGTGGGTTGTGAAAACGCGGCGCGTTTTCACAACCCACATTCCTTCTTTTTTGGGCGGGCTTCGCCCGCCCTCCGGGTACGTGCCGCGGGCAAACCCGACTTTAAGAAAGGCGTGCCTCCACCTTCAACCCGCTATGTCATTGAAGACCTTTTCGTGGTATAAATGACTCCCTATGGCAAACCTGATCGTTGCGTTAGTTGGCCGGCCTAATGTCGGCAAAAGCACCTTCTTCAATCGTCTGGTCGGCGAACCGCTGGCCATCGTTGATGAGACCCCCGGCACCACCCGCGACCGGCTGTTTTCCACTGCCGATTGGAACGGCATCTCCTTTGATGTTGTAGACACCGGCGGCATCGACCCGAGTTCTTCCGCCGGCAGCGGCAAAGAGCCGCTTTCCATCGGATCGGCTGAATTTATCGCCGAAATCCGCTTGCAGGCTAAAATTGCCATTCAGGAAGCCGACGCCGTCCTCTTTCTGGTCGATGCAATTGCCGGGGTCACCCCCGCCGACCGCGAGGTAGCCGAAATCCTGCGCCGCAGCCAGCGCATAGTAGAGGGTAAGCCCTATCCGCCCATCTTCCTGGTGGTCAACAAAGCCGATTCCCAAAACCTGCGCAACAACGCCGCCGACTTCTACGAGTTGGGCATGGGCGAGCCTTACCCCATCTCCGCCATCCACGGCACCGGCACCGGCGACTTGTTGGACGACCTGGTGGGAGCCTTCCCCGAGCAAGAAGAGCCGGAAGAAGACGAGTCGATCAAAATTGCTCTAGTCGGCAAGCCCAATGCGGGCAAGTCCAGCCTGCTCAACAAACTGGTCGGCGAAGAACGCTCCATCGTCAGCCCCATCCCCGGCACCACCCGCGATGCCGTCGATACGCTCATCGATGTCAACGGCCTGCCCGTCACCTTGATCGATACTGCCGGGATTCGCCGTCGCGGCAAGGTTGAACCGGGCGTTGAAAAATACAGCGTGCTACGCTCCATGCGCGCCATCGAACGCTGCGACGTGGCCTTGCTGATGATCGACGCCACCACCGGCATCACCGCCCAGGACACCCACATTGCCGGGTATATCCTGGAAGAGTGGAAAAGCACCGTGGTGCTGGTGAACAAGTGGGACACCGTTGAAAAAGACAACTACACCATGCAGGATTTCACCACGCGAATCCGCCAGGAATTGAACTTCATGGATTACGTTCCCATCCTGTTCATCTCCGCCAAAACCGGCCAGCGCGTAGATCAGGTCATGCCTCTGGCTCTGAAAGTGCAGGAAGAGCGCATTGCCCGCCTGTCTACCGGGCAAATCAATCGCATTGTGCAGGATGCCCAGGCCCATCACGCGCCCGCTTCCCGCTCAGGCAAGCCGTTGCACATCTACTACGGCACCCAGGTGCGTAGCGACCCGCCCACCTTCATGCTCTTCTGCAACGACCCAAAGCTGGCCCACTTCTCCTACGTTCGCTTCCTGGAGAACAGCTTCCGCAAGGTGTACCCCTTTACAGGCACGCCCATCCGCTTTGTGCTCAAGGGCAGGCACTAACCCGCCTTCTTCTGGCCTAGAAGTTGCAAGGCAGAGGGTAGCAGGGTGCTGAGTGCTGTTAAGCAAGTGTAATGAGCGGCGCGCAAAACGCCCTTGCCCTCACCCTCAAGGAGTTTTATAATCACGGTAACTCCCTGGCGCCTTTATCGGTAGGATTTTAGCGGCGCTGGTGAAATGTGGAGGATATTTGGACTCATTCCGTTCGGAGGTTATTCTCCCTCCCGAAGAACCCGAGCAGAAGAAACGCTCCCCAATCGTTTCATTTCTACTAGAGACCATCCAGACTATTCTGATGGCGGTGGTGCTGTATTTCATCATCGACTTGATGTTAGGGCGCGTGCGTGTTGAAAACATCAGCATGCAACCCACCTTGAGTGAAGGCCAGTTCCTGCTGGTGAACAAGATGGCCTACCGCATCGGCGATTTCGATCGCGGCGACATTGTGGTTTTCCACTACCCGCGTAATCCAGCCGAAGACTACATCAAGCGCGTCATCGGCCTGCCCGGCGACCGCGTGCGCATTCAGGACAGGATGGTATTCGTCAACGACCAGCTCCTGGAAGAAGCCTATATTGCCGAACACCCCAGTTACACCGGCGAATGGACGGTGCCCGAGGGACAGGTGTTTGTGCTCGGCGACAACCGCAACCAATCCTCCGATTCGCACAGTTGGGGCTTTGTCCCGTACGAGAACGTCGTGGGCCGGGCCCTGGTGGTTTACTGGCCGTTAGAAGAAATGAAAATCCTCAACCAGGTTCCAGTTGTGAATGCGGCAAATTGATCCTATGCAAAACCTAACCCTCCCCGAAATCCGCCGGCTTGTCGAACAGTATGAAACTCAAGCCCCCGACTTGATCCTCCCCGAAGGCCACCCGGGCAACGCCCCCCTGGCTTCCTGGATCGACCACACCCTGCTGAAGCCCGAGGCCACCCCTGCGCAGATCGAGCAACTTTGCGCCGATGCGCGCCAGGCCAGCTTTGCCTCGGTGTGCGTCAACCCGGTCTACGTCAAAATGTCCGCTCGCCTGCTGGATGGCTCTCCGGTCAAAACCTGCACGGTGGTGGGCTTCCCGCTGGGCGCCACCATCACCCGCGCCAAGGTCGCCGAGACTCTGGCCTGCCTGGAAGACGGCGCACAGGAAATTGACATGGTGTTGCCCATTGGCCTGTTGAAAGCCGGGCAGTTCGAGCCTGTCTATGAGGACATCCTCGCCATCGTCGAGACCAGCCATGCCCAGGGCGCCATCGTCAAAGTGATCATGGAAACCGCCCTGCTCACCCGCCCCGAAAAGACCGCCGCCTGCTTGCTCAGCGTGGCTGCCGGGGCCGATTTCGTCAAAACTTCCACCGGCTTCAGCACCGGCGGCGCTACGTTGGAAGACGTGGAGTGGATGCGCCGGGTGGTTGGCCCTGTGACGGGCGTCAAAGCCGCCGGGGGCGTCCGCTCGCTGGCCGATGCGCGCGCCATGCTGGCAGTGGGAGCCACCCGCCTGGGTACCAGCTCGGGCATGAAACTTCTCCAGGAATTAGGAGCCTAGACGCGCCATGAGTGTTGGCGACCGCCAGACCATCCCTTGCATCGAATGTCAGGCCGGGCAAATGCACCGCCAGTATGTCACGTACTTCACCTGGCTGGGCGAAGAGCTCATCACCGTGCCCGATTTTCCCGCGTGGGTCTGCGATGTTTGCGGCCGCCGCAATTACGACGCCTATGCCCTCAACCAGCTCAGCTTGCTGCTTAATCCCAATGCGGGCAAGCCCACGCACCGGGCCCGTAAGATCCCGCACAAATCTCCCAGCAAGAAAAACCCCCGCCCCAGCCGCCCCTAAAACAACAAAAAACGTCATCCATTGCGCTTCGCACAATGGATGACGTTTTTTGTTTTAACTACGGTCTCCAGGCCGGGTCCTGGTCCCGCCCTTCCCCATTGGTCAGGTTCGTCAGCGTCTGCCCCGTCGAGCGCACAATATAGACCTCCGTGTTCCCATCCCGATTGGTTGTAAAGGCCAGCCACTGCGAGTCCGCCGACCAGTTGGGCGAATGATCTTTGGAAGTGCTGGTTGTCAGGCGAATCACATCTTGTGCCGGGTTGCGCAGGGGGTACTTGGCCAGGAAAATCTGCTCGCGCGAACCATCCAGGCGCACATACGCAATCCAGTTTCCGTCCGGCGACCAGGCCGGCTGCGTCACCTGCCCCAGCGTGCCCAACAGGGTTGAGCGGTCAAAGGCCTGCGGCGTCACATAGAAAGAAGGTTCAGGCGTAGATTCGACCTTCACACCCTCGCGTAAATACAATATCCGGTTGAACCCGGCTTTCAGCACAAACGCCATATACTTCATGTCCGGCGACCAGGTAGCGTCGAACTCCTCCTGCAAAGTGCTCAGACGAATGACATCTTCGCCATCCGGACCCATGGTATAGAGCTGCAAGATCCGATCTTCTCGGCTGTCGCTGGTAAAGACAATCGACTGCCCATCCGGCGACCAGGTCGGGGCAAAGTCGTCGCCCTTGCGTTGGGTCAGGTTCACCGGCTCGGCGTTGCCATCGGCGGGCATCTTCCAAATGTCCAGCCCGTTGCCCTCTTCGCCCGGCGCCACGTACAATAGTTGGGTTCCATCCGGCGACCAGGCCGCCTGGGTTTTGTCACCCGGTCCATCAGTTATCTGGCGCAGATCGTAGGATTGCACCTGCCCCTGATCGGAAAGAGTGATCTTCATCGACCACAATTGCAGCGTCTGCCCATCCTCCCGGTCGCTGGAGAAAACCACCTCCCCACTGCCGCCCAAGGGCACAAACGTGGGCGTCGGCGGTACGGCCGTTTCGGTAGGTAATTCGGTTGCAGTCGGCTCGGGCGTGGCGCTGGGTTCCGGCGTGGGCGTATCCGTGGGCGCTTCCACCGGCGCCGCCGCGGCGGTGTCGGTAGGCATGATCGCCACCGTGGGGGGCAGAGTCGGAGTAGGCGCCTCGGCTGCATTGCCTTTCAGCAGCTTCGGCAAGAACAATGCCGCCACCACCAGGAGCGTAGCCATCACCGCCAGCACGCCCCCACCTATGGCTACCAGGAACCAGGGGAAAGGTTTGGC
>CAZMMI010000057.1:0-17525 GCA_964567255.1 uncultured Anaerolinea sp. | reverse complement strand
TCGGCATTGGTCTGCGACGTATCAAGGCTTCGGAGGGTTTTTAAACAGTCTCTAAAGGTTCAAGAAAACCTTTAGGGTTATTTAAGAAAGAAGAGGCGACGGTGAGATTCGCATCGTCCCCCCTTGGGGAAACCCACGATCCTCTTATGCAGTAACAATAAACCCTAAAGGTTCAGGAAAACCTTTAGGGTTTTAAATAAAGAGAGGCGACGGTGAGATTCGAACCCACGATCAGGGTTTTGCAGACCCTTGCCTTGCCACTTGGCCACGTCGCCATCCTGGTTATAAAAACCGCCATTTCTGGCGGTTCGAGAGCGGGCGATGGGACTCGAACCCACGACCTTCTCCTTGGCAAGGAGACATTCTACCAACTGAACCACGCCCGCAAGGCTATTGGTTAGCGTGCCCCTATCTTACTAGATGTCTGAAGTTTCGTCAAGAGACGATTTAAAACAACTACAAAACTTGATGGGCGAATTTCCTCACCATCTGCCCAGTCACTATAGATCACCCACAATTCACCCGGCTGAACGTTGCGTATTCAGCCAATATTGATACAATTAGGATACTGCCTGACTTCTTCAGGCGCATAACCGCACTTTTCCAGCGCAGGAGGTAGATATGTCGTCTCTCAAGACCACCCTCACCGGCTATGCGGGCTACCGCGGCCGCGAGGGGCATTGGGCCTTTTTGCTGCACCGTGTCACCGGGTTGGGCGTGCTACTCTTTCTCGCCATCCACATAATCGACACGTCCTTCGTCTACTTCGCCCCGCACTTGTACGATGAAGTGATTCAGCTATACCGCTCGACCGTCTTCGGCCTGGGCGAAATCGGCCTCGTCTTCTGCCTTTTTTATCACGGCACGAATGGTCTGCGCATCGCCTACCTGGACAAGTTCGCTCCCAAAGATTGGACCATCGAGAAGACCCGCCGCTCGGCCAAAATCGCCTTGATTGTGGCCCTGGTCATGTGGGTTCCCGCTGCCGGTTGGATGGGTTACAACATCCTCCACCACAACTACGACCTGTTTGGCGGATAGGAGGCTCCCATGACTACTACTACCCAAAAACCTGCTCCCCGCCGGGTTGACGTGCCCAAGAGCTTCGAGACCGTCGCCTGGAACATGATGCGCTATAGCGCCTTCCTGCTCATCCCTCTCGCCTGGGGTCACCTCATCCTGCAAGACATCATTGTTGGTGTCCACAGTATTGATCTGGACTACGTGGCCATGCGCTGGGATTTGCTGGCCTGGCGCATCTACGACATCCTCCTGCTGGCTTTCGCCTTCGCCCACGGCATGAACGGCGTGCGCCAGGTGCTGCGCGACTACATCCACAACCCCAAGGTCTTCACCGTGGTCAGCTACCTGCTGCTGATCGGGTGGTTCCTCATCAGCGCCATGGGCGCAGTCGCCATTATCGCCGGCACTCGTCCGGCCTGACCCCTCTCAAGGAGCCTGTATGTCCAATATCCATGAATTCGACGTGGTCGTGGTCGGCGGCGGCGGCGCCGGGCTGATGGCCGCCTGGTATGCCTCCAAATCGGTGCGCACCGCCGTCATCAGCAAGCTGTACCCCATCCGCTCGCACACCGGCGCGGCCCAAGGCGGCATCGGTGCGGCCCTGGGCAACTACGAGGAAGACCACCCCGAATGGCACACCTTTGACACCATCAAGGGCAGCGATTACCTCGGCGATCAGGATGCCATCTCCTTCATGTGCGAAGAAGCCGTCCAGGCCGTCTACGACCTGGAGCACATGGGCCTGCCCTTCAACCGCACGCCCGAAGGCCGCATTGCCCAGCGCCCCTTTGGCGGCCACACCAACAACGCCTCCGGCAAACCCGTGCGCCGCTCGTGCTATGCCGCCGACCGCACCGGGCACATGATCCTGCAAACCCTCTACCAGCAGTGCATCAAGAACAAAAACATCTTCTTCGACGAGTACCAGGTCATGGACCTGCTCATCGTGGATGGAGCTGTGGCGGGCGTGGTGGCGGTAGAAATGGCCACCGGCGAGCTGCACACCTTCCGCTCCAAAGCAGTCATCTTTGCCACCGGCGGCCACGGGCGCATCTGGGAAATCACCTCCAACGCCTATGCCTACACCGGCGACGGCCCCGCCATCCTGGCCCGGCGCGGCATCCCCATGGAAGACATGGAGTTCTTCCAGTTCCACCCCACCGGCATCTACAAGCTGGGCATCCTCATCACTGAAGCCGTGCGCGGCGAAGGCGGCATCCTCTTCAATAATAAGGGCGAGCGCTTCATGGAGAAGTACGCCCCGCGCATCAAAGACCTGGCTTCGCGCGACGTGGTCAGCCGGGCCATGTACCTGGAAACCCGCGCGGGCAACGACGTCAACGGGCAGCGCTTCTTCAACCTGGACGTGCGCCCTGAGACGGTCAACAAGTACGCCGAGATCGACGGCCGCACCCGCCCCGACGGCTCGCCCTACCAGGTAACCGCGGCCGAGATCATGAGCAAAATTCCCGACATCGCCGACTTCTGCCTCACTTACCTGGGCGTGGACCCCACCAAGCAGCCCATCCCCGTGCAGCCCACCGCGCACTACGCCATGGGCGGCATTCCCACCAACAAGTACGGGCAGGTGATCATCGACGAGAAGAACACCGTCTTGCCCGGCCTGTATGCCGCCGGTGAATGCGCCTGTGTTTCGGTGCACGGCGCCAACCGCCTGGGCACCAACTCGCTGGTCGACCTGGTGGTGTTTGGCAAGCACGCCGGCATCAATGCCGCCGAGTTCGCCCAAGGCGCCGACCTCAAACCTCTGCCTGATGACCCCACCGGCGAGGTAATGCGCCAGATCGAAGATCTACATAATGGCAGCGGCAAAGAGCGTGCCGCGGCACTGGGCAAGGAAATGCGCGTGGAGATGTTTGACCACGTGGGCGTCTTCCGCACCGACGAAGGCTTGCAGCATGCCGTCGCCAAAGTGCAGGAACTGCGCGAGCGTTTCAAACAGGTGCGTGTGGCCGATTCCGGCAAGGTCTTCAACATGGAAATGCTCCAAACCTGGGAACTGGGCAACATGCTCGACCTCGCCCTGGTCACGGCCCAATCAGCGCTGGCCCGCACCGAAAGCCGCGGCGCCCATGCCCGCGACGACTTCCCCCAGCGCGACGACGCCAACTGGCTCAAGCATACTCTGGCCTGGTTAGACGGCGAGCAGGTGCGCCTGGGCTATAAGCCGGTCGTCATCACCAACTACCAGCCCAAAGAGCGCACGTACTAGAGGAGGCCCGCGATGCTCATTCACTTAAAAGTATTCCGCTTTGACCCCCAAACAGAGAAAGCGCCCCACTATGACACGTTCGAACTGCAAGTCGAGCCCACCGATCGCGTTCTGGACCTGTTGGAGAAAGTGCGCAACGAGCATGACGCCACGTTGGGCCTGCGTCGCTCGTGCGCCCACGGCGTGTGCGGGTCGGATGCCATGCGCATCAACGGCAAAAACGCCCTGGCCTGCAAGAAGCTGGTCCGCGACCTGAACAGCGACCACATCACCATCGAGCCGCTCCTGGGCCTCAAGGTCATTCGCGACCTGATTGTGGATATGAAGCCGTTCTTTGAGCACTACGAATCGCTCCTGCCCTACCTGATCAACGAAGAACCCCTGCCCACCGACGGCAAAGAGCGCATCCAGACCGAAGAGCAGGTGTTGCGCTACGAGGACAGCACCAAGTGCATCCTTTGCGCCGCCTGCACCACCTCCTGCCCGTCCTTCTGGGCCGACGGCAAGTATATTGGCCCGGCGGCCATCATCAACGCGCACCGCTTCGTCTTTGACAGCCGCGACCGCGCCGCCGCCAAGCGCCTCAAAATCCTCAACCAGCAGTTTGGCGTGTGGCGCTGCCGCACCGCCTTCAACTGCACCGAGGCCTGCCCGCGAGAAATCAAGATAACCCAGGCCATCGCCGAGGTGAAGCGCGCCATCAGCACCGGAAAGCTGGACTAACGTTCCCTGCCCATTCTTGTGCGGGCGAGCCTTGTGCTCGCCCGTTTTCATTTAATCTGCCTATTCATCACTCCCCGGCAAGAGTGTTAAATAATTATCAAGTATATAATTACCAGATAAGCTCGTAACTGTTTCGGATGGTCAACCTGAGGAGGAAATGACATGACTACTTTCAAGCCGCATGCCCGCTGGCTGGTGACCCTGCTTTGCCTGTGCGCGCTACTGCTCGCATCCGCCGGTTTACCTCAAACAGTCCTTGCGGCTTCCACGTTCATTGTGAATGACAATCGCGACTTAGGCGACACCAACCTGCTTGATCCAACCTGTGACGTTGCCCCCGGCACCGAAGGTAGCCAGTGCACCCTGCGCGCTGCCCTCCAACAGGCCAATTCCACGGGTGGAACCACCACGATCACTTTCAGCGAAGCAATGACTATCTCTCCAGCGACTCCGCTACCGGTCGTCAGCGGCGGCGCTGTGGGAAAGATTATCCTGTCCGGCGGGCTACAGGACATATTCCTGGACGGCAGCTCGTTAACTCCAGGCAGTGGATCCATCGGCCTCGAATTGATCGGAAACGCCAGCGTGATTCAGGGGATTGCGATCCGAGATTTCAGCTATGGGGTCAAGATTAGCGGCGACAATAACACCGTTGGAGTGAATGATAACGATGAAACCTCCGACAATGAAGCGTGTACGTTCGTTTCTAACAACGAAAGCGCCGACCCCAACCTGCTTGAGGCGGCCATATATATTACTGCAGAGGGTAGCGGCAATACCATCGCAGGCAACTATATTGGCGTCACATCGGTAGGTACCTTGAGCTCGAATGAAAACGGCATTATCGTTGAGGGTGACAACAACATCATCGGCACGGATGGGGATGGAAAAATTGACGCGGATGAGTGGAACCTGATCTCCGGCAATGTGGATTATGGCGTGTACATTCACGGGAGCACTACCCTTCCCCAACCAGATGGAAATAGGGTTGCCGGGAACTTTATTGGGGTAAACGTCGCGCGCACAGCCGCGCTACCCAATGGCAAGAGCGGCGTTCGAGTCTTCCGGTCTGGGGCAAGCAATATCGTCGGCACAAATGGCGATGGCAATGGCGACAGCGCAGAAAGAAATGTGATTTCGGGGAACGGCGATTATGGCGTGGAAGTAGATAACGATAAAGGCGCTACCCGAATCGCTGGAAACATCATTGGTGCGAACGTGAATGGAACCAATGCAATCGCCAACAGCGACGGCGGGGTAGCTATCAAATTTTCTCAAAGCTGCACGGTTGGAACAAATGGTGATGGCATCAGCGATAACCTGGAAAGAAATATTATTTCTGGCAATGGGAAAGAAGGTGTGTATCTTCAAGAGGTCATCAACAGTCGGGTCTCGGGGAACTGGATTGGAGTCCAGTTGGACGATGGAAACGCGCTGCCCAACGCCACCCATGGAATTTGGGTGGACTCTTCCTATAATAATGTGATCGGCACGAATGCGGATGGCGTGTCGGACAACCTGGAACGCAATGTGATTTCTGGGAACACACACAAAGGCATAATGATTTGGTGCGTGGGCGACAACGTGAGTGGGAATCAGATTGCCGGTAACTACATCGGCACCTGGGCGACTGGCGATTTAGCGCTGCCCAACGGTTCCGATGGAATTTACATCGCTGAATGCACTGCCCCAAATACGGTCGGAGGGGCACTGGCTGTCCAAAGAAATGTGGTCAGCGGGAACACGGGCAGCGGAATACACCTGGAAGGGTCCAGCTCTATCCTGGTACTAAACAACTGGATTGGCAAAGGTACCGATCCCGGTAGCCAGCCCTGGCCTGTGGGGAACCAGGGGCAGGCGGGCATTTCCATCCACGAATACTCCACCGCCGACAGGCCCGCAAACCACAACACCATCACCGGCAATGTAATTGCCAACAATGCCGGTGACGGCGTCCAAATCGGCGCGGACAACACAGACCTATCCTCAGGAAACTTATTGGAGAACAATTCCATTTACGACAACACCGGCATGGCGATCGATTTGGGAAATCAAGGCCCTACCAACATTGACCAGGAAGATATGGATACCGGCCCAAATGGTTTGCAGAACTATCCCGAGTTTTCTCCTGCAAATATTGTCTACGACGGGTTAACCCTAAAAATCCCCACAACCTTTCACAGTACAGCAAATTCCAGTTTTGATTTGTGGTATTACCACTCAAAGGAATGCGACTCAGGCGTTCCGGGAGATGCAAATGTGCTTTCCTTGATCGGCAAGATTACAATCCATACGGATGCGGCAGGCGATTCCATTCCAGCATCCTTCAACGCCGAATTCCCGGCTGTGGTCATCACCCAGAATAACTATGTCAAGGTCTTGGCTGTCAACGCGGACACCGGCGACACCTCCGAGTTTTCGGCCTGTAAACCCTTCACGGGCGCGCCCCCCGCGATTCACAGGGTATACTTACCATTGTTGAGGCGATAAGTCGCGCTCCTAGGTAAGAAGGCTTGGCATCCGCCAATCGTTTCGGTCCCATTATTCTTTTCACTACCTAAGACGACCATATGATCAAACCCGAACTAGAGCATGCGTTAGAGAAATGTAACCGGGAAATTCTCTCAAATCCCGACCTCCCTCAGGCTTATCTTTCCCGGGGAGAAATCTTTGAGACGATGAAGCAAGCCGAAAAGGCGATCGGCGATTTTCAAACCGCCCTTCGACTGGACCCCGACTCGCAAGCTACCTGGAAGCAGCTCTTGCGCTTGGAATCAATCCTCGAAGAGAAATTTATGGAGTCCGAGGCCAAATCGCTCCTCGACCAGGCTCTTGACGCTACCTACAACGACGAGCCCGACAAAGCCCTTGAGGCATGTGAACAAGCCCGGGCGCTGCTCCCGCCCATTGCTCGTGCCTATAACTACCTGGGCCTGATCCTGGAACTTCTCGACCAGATGCAGCCGGCAATCGATGCCTACCGTCGAGCGACCGAACTCAATCCACGTTTTTCAGCCGCCTGGCAAAACTTAAGCAATGCCACAGCCCGAGCAGAAGAGGGTCTATACCTTCAAGAAGGAGAATCTTCGCCGGAACCGGAAGATGTTGGGCAGGCTATAACCGAGACCGAATTGCTTGAACATCACGCCCCAGACGGGCCGGTGCTTCAATGGCTGTACATGGATGCAACAGCCTATCATGTGACCGGCTGGCCCGGCAACCGCATCCGGCAAGGGCGCAGCGGGTACGACCCTCTGGATGCCAACGCCGAGTCGGGGTATGGGGCAGCCAAGATCATCCAATTGTCTTGGAGGCATAAGCTCCGAACGCAAAACCTGTTCTATCTTTTCTTTATGACTTTGGCAGGTTTATATCTCACCTTACCATTCCTGATCTTTGCAATTGCTATAAAAAACTTCCTGGCTGTATTGGCAACTCTGGCAATATCTTCTCCCTATTGGATCCTTGGGGCAGGCTTGTTAGTGAATGTACAGTCAAGTCTTTGGGAGGATCAGCCAGACTACAGCAAAGACAGGGGCGACATTTTTTATTGACATTTTCTATGACCACAATCAAATTGACCGAGAAGAGGATACCATGATCCATCAAAAACTAAACCTGAAATCCAGCGCGCCGGCCGTTTTCGCGGCCATCTTACTTATCCTTTCCCTGGCCTGTTCCCTGCCCTCACTAGGTAAGGAAACTCCCCCTGCTGCCACGCCCACCCTGCCCGCCGCCGCCACATCCGCCCCGGCTCCCACTGAGGCCCCTACCGCCGCGCCCACCAACACAACAGAACCACAGCAGACCGAGCCCACCCAACCGCCCGCTCAGGCCGTCGAGGGCAGCTATAAAATCGGCGATATCATCCCACTGGGCGACTATGTGCTGGTCGTCCTGGGATGGGACGATGTTCCAGCCAGCGAATATAACCAGCCCGAGGCCGGAAACCGCTTTGTGGCCGTGGAAGCGCTGGTCGCCAACAACAGCGCCGAGGTGATGTCTGTATCGACCTTGCTGCAAATGAACCTGAAGGACGATACCGGGCAAAATTACGATGCCAGCTATATGGCAACGCTGGGCCTGGGCGGGAGTGGTCTCGACGGTCAACTCGTGCCCGGTGAAGTACTGCGCGGCTATGCCGGTTTTGAGATTCCCGAGGACGTGCAAGGGTTTGAATTTGCCTTTGACGCCAGCTACTGGGGCCTGGAGAAGATTTTCATCGATTTAGGCTCCGAACCCATGAAGGCAGACGCGCCCGCTGACCTGGGCGGAGAATTGAGCCAGCAGGTCTACAAAATTGGCGACGTGATTACCATGGGCACCACCACACTGACCGTCAGCGGGATTGAATTCTCCCAGGGGCAGGAATACTCCGAGCCCGCTGAAGGCTACGAATTCCTCGTGGTTGACTTGACCCTTGAGAATAAAGGTGCTCAAGCAATCACCGTCTCCTCGTTGATGCAAATGACGGTCAAAGATGCCGACCACTACCAGTACAGCGTCGATCTCTTCGCCTCCATGCTGCTAGGCCAGGGCTCCCCCGATGGTGAGATTGCCGCGGGCGAAAAACTGCGCGGGCAGGTCGGCTTCCAGGTTCCCCAAGACGCCACCGAGCTGATGTTTGTTTTTGACGCCGGAGAAGAGGGCCGCTTCTTCATCGCGTTACAATAAAACCGTTTGGAGCGCTAATCGACAAATGGCACAAATTTCATCTCTCACCGACCCTCAATACGTGAGCAAGCAGTACCAGGACGCCAGCAACCTCAACGCTCGCATCCGCCTGCATCGGGAATTCAGCACCAACCCACAAAGTTGGCAGCATTGGCTGTTTGATCGCTTCGCCTTCAGCCCTGTCTGCCGCGTGCTCGAGCTGGGCTGCGGCCCGGGAACGCTGTGGGTCGAAAACGCATTGCGCATTCCCGCGGATGCGCACATAATTCTCTCCGATCTTTCGGAGGGCATGGTCGCGCAGGCGCAAAACGCATTGGAAAGCCTGTTGCCTAACTTCGAATTTCAAGCGATCGACGCTCAGAAAATTCCTTTCGAGGACGGGGCCTTTGACATCGTCATCGCCAGTTCCATGCTCTATCACGTCTCCGATCTGGAGAAAGCTTTGGGCGAAATCCGGCGTGTGCTAAAACCGGGCGGGCATCTATATGCCTCTACGGCAGGCCATAACCACCTCAAAGAGATGCACGAACTGGTTACTCGCTTCGACCCCCAGCTTGCCGCCTGGGGTGGCCTACCCGCCGACTCGTTCACCCTTGAAAACGGAGCCGCCCGGCTCGGAGCATTCCTCTCCAGTGTGACCCGCCTCGATTATCCCAACGCGCTGGAAATCACCGACGCCCAGGTGCTCACAGCCTATCTACTCTCAGGGCGCATCCACATGGAAGGCGAGAGGAAATCCGAATTTACCCGCTTTGTTCGACAAACTCTGGCTGACCACGGCGGAACATTCCATGTTACCATCGAAGGCGGCGTGTTTGAGGCGGTAAAGTCTTAAGTTGGTTGAGATTGCACAGTCACGTCCGCCATTATTGATTCAGGTGGGCGACCATGCGGCGCCTTATGCAACGATTCGCATTGTTTTGTCTCCGCCCACGTCGACCAGGCCCAACCTTGCAGTTTTGTTATACAGGTTGGGTCGTTTTCTCAGAATACATCGTTGTCAAAGTATTGGGCGGCTAGTATAATTTTCTTAACTACTCAGTAGAAGGGGAAATTGTCTCCAAATTTGAGATGCAGGCTCCTCAAATGTTGTGAATTTCTCCACACTCTGAGCAGTTGTGTTTTTACCGATTGCTACCCATTGGATTCAGACAAAATAGTTACTTCTCCCAGGAGTGAAACATGAATACACGAAAACTTCCAGTGCGCTGGTTAATAGTGACCCTATGCTTATGCGCGATTCTTCCCTTCTCGGCGCTCTGGTATCCGAGCGCAAACGCAGCCAATGCAAACTTTCTCGTCAATTCCAATGGAGATGAAGCGGATGCCAATGTGGGGGATGGCATTTGTGGCACTTCGGGCAATCAATGTACCTTGCGGGCAGCCCTCCAGGAGGCCAACGCAAACACCGATGCAACGCTCATCCAATTTGACACCGCAATGACTATCTCCCCGCTCGGACCGTTGCCGGTCATCAATGCAGGGGCCGGTCGGGTGAATATCGCCGGTGAACAGAAGGGGGTCATTCTGGACGGATCGGCCTGGATCGATGACTATCCTATCGTTGGTCTTGAAATCTCCGGGTCCAACAATACCGTGAAGGGCATTACTGTTCAAAACTTCAACTTTGGAATCAAAATCAACGGCGACAACAATATCATCGGTGTAGACGATGCGGATAGCTCATCTGCCGGTGAAGGAAACACGATCATCTCCAACGACGAAAGCATAGAAGGTCACGAGATTGAAGCCGGGATCTACATTTCCCTCTCAGGCAGCGGCAACTTGATCGCAGGCAATTCTATCGGCTTGCAATCTAGTGGAGATGTCGATGGCAATGAAATTGGTATTTTGCTCGAAGGGGATACCAACATCATTGGCACAGACGGAGATGGAAACCTGGATGCAGATGAGCGCAATATCATCTCCGGCAACGCAAGTTCCGGCATTTTAGTCCGAGGTGGAGCCTTATCACCAAAACCCGCTGGTAACCGAATAGCAGGGAACACCATTGGCTTGAACGCCACCGGAGATGCGATCAAAGCCAATGGCGGCGATGGAATCGTCATTATCCAGGCAGGAACGGAGAATTTTGTTGGAGTGAATAGCGATAATTCTCCAGGCGATAGTACCGAAGGCAACGTCATCTCCGGAAATAACGGCGCCGGTATTCAAATCAAAGATTCAGGCTCAACCACTATAGCCGGAAACCGAATCGGGACCGACGGCACCGGCATGTCTGCGCTGCCTAATTTTAGCCACGGCGTGAAAATCGAAAACACCGACGATTGCACGGTTGGCGTCAATGGAGATGGAGTGCAGGATCATCTGGAAGGCAACCTGATTTCAGGGAATGGTGGCTCGGGCGTCTTCGTCTCAATATCCGATGCCGCGGTGATCGCTGGGAACAGGATTGGTCTCAAGGCCAATGGAACCGAAGCTTTGGGTAACATAGAGCAAGGCATCGCATTCGAATCAGTGAATAACAGCCGGATAGGCACGAACGCCGACAACACATCCGATGAATTAGAAAGAAACGTGGTTTCGGGCAATGTCAAGAACGGCATTCTGTTTGATTGCGCTTTTACAACCTCCAGCAGCAACAATATAATTGCCGGAAATTATATTGGCACGCAGGTAAATGGCGAATCTGCTGTTCCAAACCAGATGGACGGAGTCCTCATTGATCGATGCGACTCATACAACACGATTGGTGGGAATGCAACACAATCACGGAATATCATCAGCGGCAACCAGCTCAGCGGCATCAACCTGTCAGGGGCCGATTCGATTACCCTGCGTAATAACTGGATTGGTCTTGGAACCAACCCGAGCGCCGAAGCCGTCGGAAACCAGGGTATCGCCGGTGTCTATATTCACTCCACAAGTGGCGACGGCGCCTCTAGCAACACCCTGGGACTCAACGTAATAGCGCACAACCTGGGTGACGGTGTTCAGATTGGGCTCAATGATCTGGACGACTCTACGAGCAATTTGGTGTACAACAATTCCTTCTATGCAAACGGAGGAATGGCGATTGATTTGGGGGATCAAGGTTCAACCGGGATTGATCAATATGATGTTGACCTTGGCCCCAACAGAAAGCAAAATCCTCCCGAATTTACGGGCGACGAAATCACCTACAACGGCTTAACCCTCCAGATCCCCATTTATTATCAAAGCACCCCATTATCGAGTATTGATCTGTGGTTCTTCAATTCACCATCCTGCAATTCCACCTCGGCAGGAGAAGTAGACGGAGTGTTCTTGATAGGCCGGTACAGCGTGGCGACAACACTCGATGGAGACCTGACCTCGACAGCAACGTTCCCCGGTTATTGGTTGCTTGAGGATTCCTATGTCACAATCCTGGCCGTTAACCCAGCCAACGGGGATACTTCGGAATTTTCTACATGCCAGCAGTTCACCGGCGAACTTCCCGAGATTTTCTATACATTCCTGCCCGTGATTAGGAGATGAGGTTGCTCTAAAACAATAATTAAAAAATCACCCGCCGAAAGACATGGGGGGCCGTGCGCAGCACGGCCCCCCATGTCTTTTTGAAGAACAACCTCAATGTGCGCTGAATGCGCATAAAATTTGGGCCTCTTGTACCTCGGTGTATATAGAACCTTTCAATATTACAACAAAATAACTATTGCATTACACACCAATAACTGCTACAATCATTGCAAGTTCATTGCAATTCTTGATAAAGGCTAACTAGGCGAAAGCCTGGGGCGCAAAGCTATGGGTCTACCGCCGCCCACGCGGCCAGGATTGCCAGGTTGCCGAAGAAATGACAGCTCTCAATGTATACAGCCTTCGGCCTGGGAAATTGCCCAGGCCGAATTGTTTAGAGAGCAGGAGGTCTCCATGAAAGCCCGTTTGTTGTCTTTTGCACTCGTATTCATCCTTCTGTCCGGATTGGTGGTCAGCCCGGCTCCCGCCGCGGCCTCCACCGAGGTCCAGTCCTATCTTGTGATGGCCGCAAGCGCCGAAGAAGCCGCTCGTCTGGTGGAACACTACGGCGGGACGGTTACTTCACAGTTATACATCATCAACGGGGTGGGCGCCTTGCTCTCTCCGCAGACCTATGCCGCCTTGCTGGCCGATCCGGCTGTCAAGCAGGTCACACCCAACCAGGGCGTAAAAGCTTCGGAAGACAGCCTCCTGCATGGCAACCGTGGTCTGCCCGCCACCGACTACCCCGACCTGACCGGGACCGATTTGGTCTGGCAAGAAGGCATCAGTGGTAGAAATATCTCCGTGGCTGTCCTCGATACCGGCATCGCCATGCACCCTGGAGTGTTGTTCGATATATGGGGCCGCCCTCGCCACATTGTAGGATGGGTTGATTTTGTCAACCATTGGCGCACCCCACACGACCGGAATGGTCATGGCACCCACATTGCCGGCGTGATTGCCAACACACAGGTTGGTGAGGACCGCGAATGGAACGGCATGGCTCCTGGGGTAAACTTGGTGGGAGTGCGCGTATTGGATGAAACCGGCGCGGGCACTTATGAAACCATTATCCAGGGCCTGCAGTGGGTGATTGAAAAGAAAGACCGCTATAACATCCGCGTGGTCAACCTTTCGCTGTGGGCCAATCCCAGCTCGGCCTACTGGGCCGATCCTCTCAACATCGCCGTGACGCGCGCCTGGGCCGAAGGCCTGGTGGTGGTGACGGTAGCGGGCAACGGTGGCCCCGACCCGATGACGGTGGCGGTTCCCGGCAACAACCCCTATGCCATCACCGTGGGCGCTTTCACCGACAATTACACCGTGGATGATTGGAGCGACGATTACATCACGCCCTTCTCCGCCTCGGGTCCCACCCTGGATGGCTTCGTCAAGCCTGATCTGATTGTCCCCGGTGCGCACATCGTCTCGACCATGTTCCCCGGCAGCTATGTGGCTCGGCAAGACGCGGCCACCTGGGTCTCCAGCACCTACTTCTCCATGGCGGGCACATCCCAAGCTGCCGCCATCACCAGCGGCGCGGCTGCTTTGATGCTGGCGCGCAACCCCAACCTGACCCCCGACGAGGTCAAGTACCGCTTGACGATCACCGCTCTACCCTGGGTCACCGAAGACGGCAGCGACGTGCTCTACAGCATGTGGCAGCAAGGCGCGGGCCGACTGAACGTCTACGATGCCGTGATGAAAGACGACATCAGCGGAACTTCTAACCAGGGCCTGGATATCTGGGCCGACCTGGCCGGAGATTTACACTACGAAGGCTTCTCCTACTTTGATGAAACCGTCGGGCAGTTCCGCCTGCGCGGCGTGGATTACACCGCTCTCACCGATCATTACGGTGTGTGGGACGGTGGCGCAGGAGCCTGGAGCGGCAGCGTGCCGGCCTGGTTCGGCGCATGGACCAGCGGCGCAGGCGCCTGGTCGGGTGGTGCTGGAGCCTGGTCCGGTGGAGCCGGAGCCTGGTCGGGCGGCGCGGGCGCATGGTCCGGCGGTGCTGGAGCCTGGAGCGGTGGGGCCGGCGCCTGGAGCGGCGGCTACACTACCTGGGCCGGTGGCGCCGGTGCCTGGTCGGGTGGCGCGGGCGCGTGGAGCGGCGGCGCCGGGGCCTGGTCTGGCAGCAGCACCTGGACCGATCCGGTCTTCGTCGAGGATTTCATCAACGGCGTCAGCCCCGATACCGCCACCACGGCAGTGTCCGGCTGGGTGATCGAACCGTAAACGTCTGAGGACATCCAACAAACTTCACCACTGCTACAATCCTCAGTTTCGTTCCCCTTCCCAGGTTAGTCGCCTAACATCAAAAACCCCTGGGAAGGGGTTTTCTTTAAGGACACAAAAAAATCCCCCACCCAGAGGCAAGAGTTTTTCTCTTTAGCCTCCCGCCAGTTTGACCTTATACCCCAATTTGCGCAACACCTCAGCGATCTTTTCCCGGTGATCGCCCTGAATCTCAATCACCCCGTCCTTCACCGTTCCGCCGCTGCCACAGGCCTGCTTGACCTGCTTTGCCAGGACTGTCAAGTCCGCTTCGGATAACACCAGTCCCTTGATCATGCTCACCGACTTCCCGCCCCGTCCTTTCGAATCGCGGTGCAGGTAGATCGTCTGCTCGCGGGGCGGCAAAGATTTCACCGCGGCTGGTTGAGGCTGCTTTTTCCGTAAATCGCCTTGATCCGAAGACCAGACGGTTGGGTTTTCTTCACGGGCCATTGTCTTTCTCCTAGGGCGCCCTAAAAGCAAATCACTTCATCTTCTAGCACCGGCTCAGGAGTCCAATCTCTGCTCGCCTTCAGGAATTTTTCCGCCGTATGGGAGAACATCAGGTGCAGCAGCAAATCCCTCTTGGATTGGATAAAAGGAAGCTGGATAGGGTCCTCCAAAACCGGTTTCAGGTACGAGGCCGCGCGGTATTTCACGCGGGGTTCGTCTGCGCCAAGCACCTTTTCAAGGATTTCCGGGTTCGGTTCCGCCGGCGTGCGCCCAAACTCACCCCGCAAGATCATCTTGAATTCTTCCGACACCATTTCATAACGCCGGCCCAGCATGACATTATAAGCCGCCTGGGCGCCGACAATCTGGCTGGTGGGTGTGACCAACGGAACGTACCCCACATCTGCGCGGACAGCCGGGATTTCTTTCATCACATCGTTCATCGTTTCGGCAGGTTGGCCGATCTGTTTCAGTTGATCATACAGGTTGGTTAACATCCCCCCCGGTATCTGCGACTCGAAAATCCTGTCGTCGTATTCGGGGTAACCCAGGTCTGCTAACATCGTTCGGGATAACGCCAACGCCTGTTCCACCTTTTCCCGACCTCCATCCGCCAGGCGCGCGAGGATGGCCTGCACCTGCTTGCGATCCACATCCTCAAAGCGGATGGGGCGATAATACCGGGAATGATAGGGATTGTACTCTTTCAATTCTTCCGCTATCTCGAACAAAACGGCCTGTGCTTGCAGCAAAACTTTTTTATCCAAATGGTACTCGATGCCCAATTCTTCCGCAAATACGATCAATACCTCGACCGGCGGCAGAGAAGATCCACCGGCAAACGGCGTAATGGCGGTATCGACCGAGTCAACCCCTGCCATCATGCCGATCACCCCATTCAGCAGTGACACCCCGGTCGTGGAATGACTGTGCAGCGCCAGCGGCACGGTCAACTTCTCTTTCAAGCCTCGGATCAGGTCGATAGCATCCAACGGATGCAGAATGCCCGCCATATCCTTGATCGCAATCTGGTCAGCGCCTTCTTCTTGAAGCTGCAGCGCATAATCGACAAAGTACTGGGTGGTATGCACCGGGCTGACCGTATAGACCAGCGCTGCTTCCGCCTTGCCCCCATAGGCTTTGCTGGCCAACAACGCTGGTTGTAAGTTCCGAAAATCATTCATCGCGTCGAAAATGCGCACCACCCCGATCCCAGATTGGATCGCCTCGCGGATAAATGCCAGCACGAGGTCATCCGCATAGGGTTGGTAACCGAACAGGTTCTGCCCACGCACCAGCGCCTGGATGGACGATTTGCTGTCCAATGCATCACGGAAACTGTCCAGCCGCTCCCAGGGATCTTCTTGGGTAAACCGCAGGCAGCTATCCAGAACGGCGCCGCCCCATAATTCCATCGTCGAAAACCCCGCATTTCGGGTCAACTCAAGCACGCGCAGAGCCATGGGGGTGGTCATGCGTGTGGCAGCCAAACTTTGCTGCCCGTCTCTCAACGTCACATCGGTAAAATGAATTTGGGAAGCCATAAAAATCTCCTCAATAAGAGTGGGAAAAGTCCTGAATTTGAGGTGTGTGGGGTGCTTCGCGCGCCACACACCTCAAATTCAGGCTTCTTCCGTCTCTGGCTAGTTACATCAAAGCACTAATATAACCTTTTTCAGAGAATAGAGTTACGTTTTAAAGTCACTACTGTGACAATAAAATGGCACATTATTGAATTACTCAACAAATAAAAAAGGTCCGATTTTGAGGTGTTTGTGGCGGTGAAGCCGCCACAAACACCTCAAAATCGGGAACTTCCTCAGTTCTAGTGAGTAGACACAAACCATTCAGTGGACCGCTTGAGAAACCTTCTTGCGCAAATCGCCCTGATCCGACGATCAGGCGGTCCGAGTCTCCTCAGGCAGCTTGCTGCGTTCCGAGAGCCGCAGCCGTTTTGAGCCGGGCTTCCTCCGGGTCATCGGGAAGAGACTGCTTCCTCTCCTCCTCGAACTCATCCATTTTCTCCTGCACAACCTGCTCGCCAACATATCTGGAGACCAGGTTTTTTGCCTGTTGCAGCAGTTCCGAAAGGATGGCGGAGAGATCTTCTCCCTCATAATCTTCTGAAATGGTGACAACCTGATCACGAATCTCAGCATCCAGGTTTTTCTGTTGGAGGCTGTGGTTTAACTCGGCAATGATCTCATCTTTATGCTGCTCGCCGCCAAACTGGAAGAGCACCGAAAAGAGCACGCGCAGGGTCTCCAAGAAATCGGTGCGCAAAGCCTGGTCCTTTTCCTTAATCTGCCTGCCGGCGACGGAAAGCACATTCCTGATGATCGCATGCAAACTCTGACTTTGGGTGATATGCATTTCGGCAGGTGATTCGACATCCGTTTCGAGCACAAAATTGATCCCGTTAAAGGCTTTCTCGGTATCGTACGAAGCCAGAGCAGACAAGAACACCGTGCGCGATTCGTTTTCCCTGGTGGTGACGGGCGCCTCATACCGGTAAATACTACCCCGTTGAATGACTCTGTCTGTAATCGCCTCCATGAGGCCAGGTTCGATCCCGCAGGCTTCACTCATTCGCATCTGGTAAAACGAACTGCCCGGGTTGGCGCCCACCAGCCAGTAGAAGTTATTGCTGGTCGAAATTACCTGGTTCTCGTTGTTG
>CAZMMI010000056.1:0-17630 GCA_964567255.1 uncultured Anaerolinea sp. | reverse complement strand
CTGTGATCAAGGCAGCGAGGAAGACATGCAGCCTATTGGCCCGGGCTCACTGCCGGGAGGAAGGGACGGATGGCGGCTAATGTCAGGCTGTATCCGGGGGGCATATCTGTGCCACCGTCGACCGCGGTAGCGGCCTTTTCCTGTCCGTTGTGCGAGATAGTGATGTAATGAACATAGCACTGGCGGCAGGGGTTGTGGTAGGTACTGTAAATGTCGTCCGTGAACCAGCCGTTCTCATCAGAAACAGTAGCGAGCAGTTGGTTGATGGAAGCAGCCTCGTATTGGCTTTCGGCCGTGTTCGTTCCGGCGGCGCCCGTTACCCGGCCATCGGGATAGATGGCATATAACTCGTCCACGCAATCGGGTCCGGCTGCGCGGTGATAAGCAATGATTGCGCCGCCTTGAATTAAGGCCGATGCTTCCGCTTCGCGGAAAGCGGGCACCTCGCACGCCGCGATCTCAGGCGTGACGGTAGTATCAGCGGGGCGGAGTTGGTTGGTAAGGCTAACAACGGCCAGCGTCACCACAGCCAGGGCAGCGGCGCCAAGGGCCAGGCGCTGCCACATGGGCATGGCTCGCCAGCCCTTGGCTTTTTGGGTGGTTTCGCGGCGACCCTTGCGGTTGGCCAGGACGGTTTGCACACCAATGAAGACCAGGGTGAGCACGCCGATGACGATTTTGGTCCACCAGGAACTGAGCGAGCCGATGAACTGGATGAGCACTTGCGTAACGGCGAGGACCAGCACGCCGAAGAGGGTGCCGAAGACGTAGCCGGAGCCGCCGGTGAGCATGGTTCCACCCATGACCACTGAGGCGATCACATCCAGTTCAAAGCCGGGAGCATAGAGGCCGTGGCCGGAAAACACAAAGACACTGAAGGCCAGACCGGCCAATGCTGAGCAGAAACCGTTGAAGGTGTAGACCAGCAGCTTGGTTTGATCGGCGGGCAAACCCATCAGGCGGGCAGATTGTTCGTTGCGGCCTTCATTGCCGCCAATGGCGTACACCGTGCGGCCAAAGCGGGTGTAATGTGCAATGAATATGGTGACGCCCAGGAGGACAAAGGCCACCACCACCGGAATGGAGACATAGGGCGCGGTCGTACCTTGCGCTTCGGCCAGTTCTTTCAGGCCGGGGATGAGGATTTTTGTTTTGCCAATGATCTGAAAGACGCGATCATTAATCGTGACCGCATCGTCACTGATGAAGAAGCACATTCCGCGGGCGAACCACATGCCGGCCAGGGTGGCGATGAAGGGTTGGACTTTGAGTTTGACGATGAAGGTGCCCATGACCGCGCCCAGGGCGGTGCCCATTGCCAGCATGAGGAGGATGACTATCCCCGGGCTGACACCCTCGCGCAGGAGAACCGCCGAGGCAACCGTGGTGAGGGCCACCACGCCGCTGACCGAGAGGTCGATGCCGCCGGTGAGGATGACCAGGGTCATACCCACGCCGCTGATGAGCATGTGGGCGCTGTTGCGGAACAGGTTGAAGAAGACCTGCGGGTTTTGCATACCCGGGTAGAAGGAAGCTCCGACTCCGTAAGCAACTAGCGCCAGCAGGGCGGTGGAAAACATGGGGATGAACTTGCGATTTTTCGCAAAGAAGTTGCCGAGCCAGCGCTTCATGATTTCACCTCTTTTTGAGGCGCGCCGATTCTGCGGACCCAACCCTTGACCTGATCGGAGTAGAGGAGGATGACCAGAATGACGACGACGGCCTTGATGGCTTGAAGCGCGAACGCGGGAACGCCAAAGGCGTACATGGATTGGGTGATGGCCTGCATCACCAGAGCGCCGACCATGCTGGCCAGCAGAGAGAAGCGACCGCCGGACATGGAGGTGCCGCCAATGACCACCGCCAGGATGGCGTCCAGTTCGGTGGTGAGGCCAATGTTGTTGGCGTCGGAGGTGCGGATATTGGAGCTGGCAACCAGCCCGGCGATGCCGGCGCAGAACCCGCAGAAGGTGTAGACCATCAGTTTTAACTTCTGCTCGTTGATGCCGCTAAAGAAGCTGGAGCGGAAGTTTGTGCCGACCGACTCGATGAACATGCCGATGGCGGTCTTGCGGGTGATCAACCAGGTGAGAGCGAAGACAAATGCCACAATGTATAGTGAAAACGGCAGGATGATCCAACCCTGCCCGATATAGGCATAGGGTTTATAGGTGATTTGAACGCGCAGGCCATTGGTGATGAGCTGGGCGATACCGCGACCGGAAATCATCAGAATGAGCGTGGCGACCATGGGTTGGATGCGCATGTACGACACCAGGACGCCGTTCCAGAAGCCGCACAAAACCGAAACCAGCAAGGCGACACCGATGACCACCCATAAAGGCTGAAAAGTGTAGGTGGGGTCGGTGACGAAGAAAACCTCGTTTTTGAGGGCGGAGGGGTTCATCAAGATGCCTGCCACCGAAGCGGCAATGGCCATCGTCGCGCCGACGGACAGATCGACGCCGCCGGTGGCGATGACCAGGGTCATCCCAATCGCCAGGATCATGACCGTGGAGCCGTTGCGCAAGATATCGACCAGGCTGCCGTGGAGATTCCCGTTGCGGACTTCAATGTTAAAGAAGCCGGGGATGAAGACGAAATCAAACAAGAGGATGAGCGAAAGGGCGACGATTGGAAAGAGGAGCCTGCTTTCCGTGATGCGCCGCCAGGAGAAGGTTGGTTTGGTTTGCTTCTTCATGCCTCACTTCCTGCAATGGCGTGGATGATGGTATTCTCTTCTACTTCGCCGGAGAACTCGGCCACTTTTTCGCGTTCGCGCAGCACGACAATTCGGTGGCTGGTGCGGAGCACTTCTTCCAGTTCGGAAGAAATGAACACGCAAGATTTGCCTTCTTCGGCCAGGGAGAGGACCAGTTTTTGGATTTCTGCTTTTGTGCCCACATCGATACCGCGGGTGGGCTCGTCGAGAATGAGCACGTGAGGGTTGATGGCCAGCCAACGGGCCAGGATTACTTTTTGTTGATTACCACCGCTAAGGTTTTTGACTGCCTGATCGGCGGAGGGTGTGGCGATGTTGAGTAGTTTGATGTACCTGTCTGCAATCGCATACTGTTCGGGCTCAGAGAGGTATTTGAACCAGCCTTTGCTGGCTTGCATGGCCAGAATGATGTTCTCGCGGACGGTCAGGTCATCGACGATGCCGGCGGCTTTGCGATCTTCGGGACAGAGCGCAACACCGCGTTTAATAGACGCGAGCGGTGAGAAATCGTGCACCGGGTTTCCCTGGAAGATCATCTCACCGTTGTCGGGTTTATCTACGCCGAAGAGCATGTGGGCGGTTTCGGTGCGGCCTGAGCCGAGCAGTCCGGCCACTCCCACCACTTCTCCGGCGTGCAGTTCGAGATTGAGCGGCGAGAGGGTGCCGGAGAGGCCCAAATCGCGCGTTTGTAACAGCGCTTCGCTGTGGATATGCTTGCTGCTTTCAAGCTTGATGGCGGACATCTCGTCCAACTCGGCCAGGGTGCGACCGATCATCTTTGAGATGAGGCCAACGCGAGTGATGGAAGCTGTATCGTAGGTGCCGACCAGCTTGCCGTTTCGCAAAATGGTGATACGGTCGGAAATTTCAAAGATTTGACTGATGAAATGGGTGATGAAGACGATGCCGACACCCTCATCCTTCAATTTGCGCATGACCTTGAATAATTGGGCCGTTTCGTGCGTGTCCAGGCTGGAGGTGGGCTCGTCAAGAATGAGAATCTGAGCTGAGGAAACGTATAAAGCGCGAGTGATGGCGACCATCTGCTGGATGGCGACGGTGTAGGAGCCCAGCGGTTGGGTGACATCGATGGAGACGCCCATCATGCGCTGAAAAGTCTCAGCGGCCAGGGCGTTCATTTTCTTCCAATCGATGCTACCCAATTTGTGCGGTTCGCGACCGATGAGGATATTTTCGGCAACGGAGAGATTGGGGCAGAGATTGACTTCCTGGTAAACGGTGCTGATGCCCAACTCTTGGGCGTGGCGGGGAGATTTGGGGCGGATGGGCTTACCATTGAGGAGAATTTTTCCCGAGTCCGCGTGTTCCACTCCGGTGAGGACTTTCATGAGCGTGGATTTGCCCGCGCCGTTTTCGCCCACCAGGCATAGAATTTCGCCTTTTCTCAAGGTGAGGCTGACATCGTCGAGGGCCTGGACGCCCGGAAAGAATTTGCTGATTCCTTCCATGACAAGAATGTTTTGATCGGGCTCAGACATGCCTGGCTTCCTTCGGTTATGGGTGATATTTGGGTAATGAGATGAATAATAGTGAAGATTGATTATTTTGCAGGATTGGGAAGCGATGGAATTCCATCGCTTCCCAATTGTATTAAAGCACCGCTGCCTGCTGGTTTCAAGAGCCAGAACTCAGCAGACTTGCTGCGCAAGGTTTTTAGTACTTGCGACCTGCGGCAATATCTTTCAAGTTGGGATCATCAGCGTAGAAGACGCTTTCCTGGGAGGGGATCCACTTGGGCAGGGTTTCGCCATTGAGGGCGGCGAGGGCAGCTTCGTAGACCTGGGGAGCCAGGAGGGGGTTGCATTCCACGGTGACGTTCAGTGTGCCGTCGAGCATGGCCTGGAAAGCACCAGCGGTGGCATCCACGGAGAGGATCTTGACATCCTTGGCGGGCACGAGGCCGGCTTCTTTGAGGGCTTCGATGGCGCCAAAGGCCATTTCATCGTTCTGGCCGAAAATGCCCTGGACATCCTTGGTTTCCTTCAGCCAGGCTTCGGTAACCTGCTTGCCTTCGGAAACGCTCCAGTTAGCGGTTTGGCTCTTGGTGATGTTGATGCCGCACTCGGCAGCCGTCTCACGGAAGCCCACGCCGCGGTCGATGGCGGCAGAAGCGCCCACGTTGCCAACCAGTTCCCACACGTTCTTGCTGGCGCTGCCTTCGAGCAGTTTGCACATTTCGCGACCAGCCTTGCGGCCTTCTTCAACGAAGTCGGCGCCGATGAAGGTCACATAGTAATCTTCGAGGCCGTCGATGCGGCGGTCGGAGAGGACAACTGTCTTGCCGGCGGCTTTGGCGTCTTTCATGGCCTGTTCCCAACCGGTAACCTCAAGGGGTTGAAGCACGATCACGTTGACTTCGGGGTCCTCGATGAACTGCTGGAACCCGGCAACCTGCTTGGCCAGATCGTTCTGGGAGTCGTAGAATTTGAGGTTGATGCCCAACTGCGTAGCGGTTTCCTTGAAGGAAGCGCTGTTGGCGGCGCGCCAGCCACCCTCAGAACCGGTCTGAAGGAAGCCGACAACCAAATCGGCATAGGTGTAGACTTTCTTAGCGGGCACGTCTGTGGCGGGCACAGCGGTGGGGGCGGCGGGGGTCGCTGCGGGAGCGCAACCCACAAGGCTACCAACAAAGACCAACATCACGACGAGCGCGAAGAAGACCTTCGAGATTTTCATCTGCTTTCTCCTGATTCAATTTTCAAGCGGATAGAGATACTGTGAACGTTCCCGGGATACTATCAATACAATACAACTTCCACACTGAGAAATCTATACATTCTCTTTTGTGGTAGGTTTGAAATATCATCTCTTCAACCCATAAAAGAAAACTGCCCTCAGGCAGGGGCAGTTTTCTTTTGACGAAGGTTAAATTTCTTTGGATGATCCGGTAAAAAGATAACTACTCAGCCAGAGATGAAAGAAGACTGAATATGAGGCGTGCATGGGGTGCTTCGCACCCCATGCACGCCTCATATTCAGAGACTTTTCCCGCCCTCTGAGCAGTTGCGTAAAAGTATTAATACTTGCGCGTGGACAATATCTCGGCGGCATCAAATGGAAAGAAGATACCTTCTTGCGAAGGGACCCACTTGGGCACGCTCTCACCGTTGATCACTTTGAGAGCCAACTCGAAGAATTGGGGACCGAGCAGTGGGTTGCATTCAATGGCGGCGTTTAATTTGCCGGCGATCATGGCTTCAAAAGCGCTGCGGGCGGCATCAACCGATATGATTTTGATGTCGATGCCGGGCTTGAGCCCATGCTCTTCGATTGCCGTGATGGCGCCGAGAGCCATATCGTCATTGTGAGCATATACTGCGGTAATCTCAGAGCCGTGTTCGTTGAGGAATTTCTCCATCACCTCGCGACCACGGGCTCGGGTGAAATCACCGGTTTCGGAGCCGATAATTTCCATTTCGGGATAGGCTGCCAAAATTTCACGAAAACCCTGATAACGGTCGTTGGCGGGGGCAGAGTTGATGGTGCCAACCAGTTCTACTATTTTGGCCTTTCCGCCGGTCAGATCCGCCATCACGCGGGCGGCGTTGCGCCCTTCTTCCAGAAAGTCGGAGCCCAGGTAAGATACATATAAGTCTTCCTGCACGGCTGCGCGCCGGTCGACCAGGATGATGGGGATTCCGGCGTTTTTAGCTTCCTGGAAAACTTCGCTCCAGCCAGTTTCGACGATGGGAGAGATGCCGATGAGGTCGACTTTTTGGACGATGAGTTTGCGGACGGCTTCGATCTGCTTATCCTGGTTTTGCTGGGCATCGAAGAAGTGCAGTTCAATACCGAGATTCTCGGCTGTTTCTTTGATAGAGGTGGTGTTCGCGGCGCGCCACTCGCTTTCGGCGCCGAGCTGCGCGTAGCCAATGATTACGTCGGTGTAGGTTTTCTGAGCCGAGGCAGCGGGAAAGGCGGTTGTGGGAGTCGCTGTTTGAGCGGGCTGGCAACCGAGAGTTCCCAGCAGCAGGAGAGTGGCAATCAGTGAGAGGAGTGCGCGCGACGTTTTCATGACGGGCTCCCAACGGTATCAATAGGTTCGGGTAAAGGCGCAGCGCTGTAACCGTTGGCGCCGGTTTCGGGAACCGCGGGAATCACCAGGGTGACGCGGGTGCCGGTGTTGTATTCGCTCTCTACCGATAGGCCGTAGGGTCTGCCGTAGTAGAGCCAGATGCGCTTATTGACATTGCCTATGCCAAAGCCGCTTTCCATCTTTATGTCTCCCGAGTCATCCGCCAGTTCTGCGCGCAACTGGGCCAGCTTCTCGGGGGTGAAGCCGATGCCGTTATCTTCCACTTCGAGCAGGATTTCACTGGCGCCTTTGCGCTTGGCGCGGACAATAATGGCTCCACCCTGGCGTTTGTTCTTGATGCCGTGATAGAGAGCGTTTTCGACCAGGGGTTGGAGGATCAACTTGAGGACCGTGAAGTGAGCCACGTCGGGGTCCATGTCGATGTGAAAATCCATGATATCGCGGTAACGCATCTTTTGAATGGTGAGGTAGTTGTTGGTGCGCTCGACCTCTTCGCCGATAGTAATCCAATCCATGCCTTTGCTAAGGCTGATGCGAAAGAAGCTGGAAAGCGCACTGACGATTTCTACCACCTGGCGGGTCTTTTTCGCCTCTGCCATCCAAATGATGGTGTCGAGCGTGTTGTATAGAAAGTGGGGGTTGATTTGGGCCTGCAGCGCACGCAGTTCGGCTTTCTTCAAGTTTTCCTGCTCTTTGATTTTTGAGTCGAGCAGTTCCTTGATCTTGCCGATCATGATGTTAAAACTCATGCCCAGCTCGGTGATTTCGTCCACGTTCTCTCGGGTGACGAGCGCCTGCAGGTCGTTCTTCGTGAGCATTGTAGTCACATCGTGCAGCTTTTTGATGGGAATGTAGATGCTGCGTGAGAGGCTCCAGGCAGCGAGGACAGAGAATGCCAGGGATGCGCTGATGAGCACGATGGCCAGGATTTCCCAATTGACAAAGCCCGCCCGAATGACCTGATACTGACTTTCGGTTCGCTGCACTTCAAAGATGGCGTAATCCTGAATAACCTCTTCCAGAACGGAGGTGGCAAAGTGGATTTTCTCGAGGAGCGCCTCATTTTCACTTGCCGTTCGCTTGTTTTCGATCTGCATGCCCATCTGGTCAACGTATTCGGTGATGGTTAGTATCGTGCGGCGAATACTTTCGAGCTTGATCTTCGCTTTGGGCGAATCGGTGTTAACCATCATTGTTTCAAGTTTGGCGTTGACTTCGGAGATGAGCACATACTGGTTGCCATCTTTGAAATCCACCTTGCCGGCGACGATTTTCCACATTTCTGTATCAATATCGGTCTTGATGCTGCCACGGATGCTGTTGGCCGTGGTGATATTGGTGATGATGGCGTCGTAGCGGCTGCTGTAACTCAACACCTGGGACACCAGCATGGCGTTGGCTGTGCCCATGATGAGGATGACAATGCACAGAGACAAGAGGATCTTGACGCGAATGGATAAATTGATCCCGGCAATGGTGTCGGCGAACCGGCCCAGGAACTTGAGCGGGGATTTGCTGGTGGATTGAGCGGCGGCGCGCAACCTGGCCAAGATCGATTTTTGAGGGGGGCGAGTAGAATCTTTAATCACGATGGGCTCTACGGTTATTCATCTTTTCTAAAGGCGCGGAAATCAGTGGGAGAAAGACCGGTGTTCTTTTTGAACGCGGCGCTGAAATAGTGCGGGTCGTTGTAACCAACCTGCCGGGCAATGTCGATGGCGCGAAGCGAGGTTGTCCGCAAAAGCTGCCTGGCTTTCATGATCCGCAATTCGGTAAGAAAATCTTTGAAGGTCTGACCGCACTCCTGGCTGAAAACCATGCTGAAATGGCTGGGAGAGAGGTTTACACGGGCAGCGACGTCGGAGAGGGAGAGGTCGGGATCCATGTAGTGTTGCTCGATATGGCTTTTGGCCTGGCGGATCATGCCGACGTATTGACTGGCGGCGCGGCTGTCGCGAAAAGCGATGGCTGCGGAGAGGATGCGCAGCACTTGTTCTTTGAGCTGTTCGAGGGTGTGGATTTGTGTGAGAGTGGTCTCGATGGTGTTCAGTTCCGGAATGACCTGATTCACTTCCCCCCCCAACTCCTCGATTAGCTTGACCGCGGCACAAACGACATCCACGAAGACGTAGTTCTTGAGCAGGGGAGACTTGAGAGCGGTCTCGTTGAGCGTGGAAAGATAGTTATCAAAGAATGCCGCGATTTCTTCTTTACTTCCACAGCGCATGTAGTTATCGCAGGCGGACTTGTCCATTTTGAGCAGTTCTTGTTCAATGATGGCCGGGGTGAGGGGGTCCACTCCGGCGGTGTTGTGAACTTTCGACAAAGCCTCGATGAACGAAAGGGAGATGTCGGCGATGCGGCGCTGAATTGCGCCGATTCCAATAGCAAGCCGGTAGCGGGTGGCGCCGAGGGCTTTCTGGATTTGGGCCAGGAGCAGGTCTTTGTCTTCTTCCAGGTGTTCGGGGAGGTTGCCTTTCATTAACAAGATCAACTCGTCCCAGTCTTTGGAAAAGAGGAAGACATCCGGGTTGTTCTCGACCAGATTTTGGACGATTTCACGAGCGTGTTCGTATTCGCTGTAATCAAAAGCCTCGGAACGATCATCCAGTTCGGTTTTTAGGATAATGACTCGATAGCAATGGGCGGAGAGGTCCATGCCCAGAGATTGCCCCTGGTCGATCGCATCTGAAGCAGAGATTGCGCCGACGATTAATCTGAGGAGTAGTTTTTCTTTGAGCAGAGATTGGTTTTCTTCGATCTGCTCGCGAAGCCTGTGCTGATTTTCCTGCTCGTGTCGTTCACGGTCGAGTTGCGCCGCGATTTTTTGGAGGGTTTGATGGAGATTTTGAACGGTGACAGGTTTGAGGAGGTACTCGGTGACGCCCAGTTCGATGGCTTTTTGCGCGTATTCGAATTCGTCGTGACCGCTGAGGATGACGATTTTCACGCCGGGCATCCGTTCGCGGACGATTTTGGCGAGTTGCAACCCATCCATGAAGGGCATTTTTATGTCGGTAATCAAGACGTCGGGCTTGGTAGCCCGGACCAATGGTAATGCCATTTCGCCATCGGCGGCATCACCGCAGAATTCAAAACCGTAGGCTTTCCAGTCAACGTTATCGCGAATGCCTTCGCGGGTTACGATTTCGTCTTCGACAAAAATAACTTTATAGGGCATAACAGACCTGCTTTTGGGATAACGGTTAAAATTCACCCTGTTCACGCGAGAAAAGGTAGTGAGCATGCCACCGGCCTACCCTTTTAGTATATCCCGTTCCGGGAAAGTTGTTCAACCACCTGGGCAAGGCGGGTTTCATAGAAAATGCGGCGCTCGTTATCTCCGACGTGGGCAAAGTAAGTGAGGTTGGCTTCGTAATGCGGACAGGCATCTTCGGGGTGGTTATGCGCGATGGCAAATTCTCCCATGCTGTGGTGAATCCAGGATACGCGTTCAAAGTTCTTTAGCTCATTGAACAACTCGATACTTTGATTCCCCAGACTCTGAGCTTCGGGATAATTTTCTGCTTTTTGCTCAAGCACCATCAGACCATTGAGACATAAGGCCTGCCCCCAGTGATTTCCCGCGGCGTTAAATGTTTCCAGACTGGCCTGGTATGCGACCTGAGCCAGCGTCGTGTCAAAGTCGCTGAAGTTCATTTCATCGGCCCAGATCAGTTGGGAGAGGGCTTCGCCCCAGCGGTCATTGTTCTTTTTAAAGGTCACAAAACTTTGCCGGCACAAATCCAGCTTCTGGTCTGATTCCAGGCCGGGACCGCGGCAGAGCATAATCAGTGTATATGCTTTGGTGATGGTGTCGGGCACGAATTTGGCTAGCTCGAGGCTCTCGATCAACAGGCGATTTTTCTCATCAGGGCTGCTTTCCAGCGAGAAATGGCGGACGGCCGAGAGGATCAAGGCCAGCAAGCCGCTGAAGAACAGGAGATGTTCATTATCTGGCGAAGTGGAAGGTGCGGCCAGCCGGGAGCGGAGGCTTTGCTCGATTTCCGCAAGGATGGCGAGCATTTCTCTGGTTTCGACTCGCTGGTTGTTCATCTCGAAAAAGAGAATGACGGCGGGGCAGATGCACTCCAGACGTTCAAATTCGCCTAGCTGGAGTAGCTCGCGCAGCGCGGCGCGGATGTTGAGGGTTTCGGATCTTAAATCGGCGAGGGCAGCGGCTTGATCGCGGCCTTTCAGTCCGGTGAACATCTGGCAGAGCCAATCGCTGAAAAAGAGGGCATGCGCGGCACGGACCGTGGCGAGAGTAGTCGGGTTGGCCAAAAGCTTTTCTTGGGCGTAATGTTTGAGGACAGGGTGGATTTCGAAGCGCCCCGATTCGTTACGGCGAATGAAAGATTTATCGACCAGAACCGAAAGAACGGGTAATGTGGCTTTGGTAACTTTGACTGCGGCCTCTCGCTGGAAGCCGCCGTCAAAAACAGCTAGCCGGGCAAAGGCATCTTGTTCTGCGGTGGTGAGAAGCTGCCAGGAGGTTTCAAAGACGGCGCGCAGTGTCTGATGACGCTCTGGAACGTTGCGCCAACCGGCGTTGAGAAAGTCGAGGCTGCGCTCGATTTCATCGGCGATTTCATGAATGGAAAGCAGTTTGACCGAGGCGGCAGCCATCTCAAGGCCGAGCGGCGTGCCTTCGAGCATCCGGCAGATGCGCGTAATGGAGGACCAATCGGAGCCGTTCTTATATCCGACTCGTTCGGCGGCTTTCAGAAATAATTGAACAGCCGGAAAGTTGACCACGTCGGCGGCGGCATGATCTGCGGGGAAGGACAGACCGCCGATCTCTACGACCCATTCGCCGGGCAGGTTGAGCCGTTCGCGAGAGGTGACGAGGAGTTTCGCGCCAGGAACGGCGGTCATGAATTCGGCGAGAAAATCAGCGCAGGAAGAAAGCTGTTCGAAGTTGTCCAGGATGAGCAAGGCGCTCTTACCGGTGAGGTAGCGGGCGAGTTGGATTTGCGCGTCGCGGGCGGATAAACTCATGCCCGGTTGGACGAAGAACGAGTAGCGGATCGCTTCGGCAATGGCGGAGAGCATATCGCCAAGGCAAGTGACAGACGCCAGGGCAACGAAATACGCGCGGCTGTTGTACGTGTGGCTGCGGCGAGCGGCTTCGATGGCCAGGCGAGTTTTTCCGGTGCCACCCATGCCGACCAGCGTGATCAATCGACAAGCGGGGTCGTCCAGCAGCGACTCGATGTGCTGCAACTCCGCATCGCGCCCGAAGAAAGGGGTGCCGGGAACGGGCAGGCTGGGAGGAGGCTCGCTGGAAGCAAGCGCGGGAAAATCGGAAGGCAGGTCGGAGGCAAGCACCATGAAGAGGTGTTCGGGCTGGCTTAAGCCTTTCAAGTGATACTCGCCCAGATCGGAGAGGGTTATGCCGGGAGGAACCTGATTGCCTAATAATTCTTCGGTGGCTTTTGATAGTAAAATCTGGCCGCCGTGGCCGGCGGACATAATGCGCGCGACGCGGTTCTTGGAATGAGAGACGGCATATTCGTCACCACCGGGATCGAGCGCGGCTTCACCGGTGTGAAGACCTATGCGGACCTTGAGGGGGCCTAATTCGTTCCAGGGGGCTGCCAGTAAACCACGCTGCGCAGCGACTGCGGCTTGAAGTGCCTGGGCGGCAATGGGAAAAACAGCCTGGAAGGCATCTCCTACGACTTTGAAGACTATCCCGCCGTATGCCTGGATGGCCTGGCGCAACACGGAGTTGTGGATTTGCAAGGCAACCGACATTTCATTGGGGCGGCTTTCCCAGAGCGGGGTGCTGCCTTCAATGTCGGTAAAGAGGAAGGTTACCGTGCCGGTTGGTAGGGAAGATGATTCCAAGAGTCGCTTATTCCGTTGAATAGATGGGTAATGGGCGGACTGTAATCAAATCACGCCAGTTTCAGTATAACTTAACCTGGAAGTGAATTGTCGAGCCGATTTTGGGCTCTTTGGGAGTTACCGGGACAGGCGCCGAATTTTAGAGTTCTCTCGAAATTGGGTTCATTGGGAATCGGCGTGGTGGAATCCGCATTTGGGGGTGTGAGAGCGGCGAAGCCGCTCTCACACCCCCAAATGCGGCACCTACCACGGCAACTCCCAATAAGCCCGAAATTGCTCAGGCGGGAGCGCAATTGCAAGGTTTATAATTGGGACTGAGACTCGGATATTGTTCAGGAGCATTCGATGCAAGGGAAACTTCAAGAACTGAAAGCACGGCTGGCTGAAATCGCGGACATCGATATGGCGAACGCGGTGTTGGGTTGGGATCAAAACACGTGGATGCCGGGTGGTGGGGCGGCTGCACGCGGGCGGCAATCGGCAACGCTGGCGAAAATTTCACAGGAGAAGATGACGGACCCGGTGTTGGGCAAGCTGCTGGATGATTTGTTGCCCTATGCCGAGAGCCTGGACCCCGATTCCGATGATGCTCGCTTTATCCTGCTGGCCAAGCGCGATTATGACAAGGTGGTGAAGATTCCGCCAGAGTTTGTCGGGCGGTTGTACGAGCACATGGCAGATTCCTACCAGGCCTGGGCCGAGGCCCGTCCGAAGAATGATTTTGCGGCGGTCCAGGGAAAGCTGGAGAAAACGCTGGAGCTGAGCCGGCAGTTCGCTGAATACTTCCCGGGTTATGAAGCTATTGGTGACCCGCTGATCGATATGTCGGATTACGGGATGAAGACGGTTGAAATCCGGCGCATTTTCGCCGAGCTGCGCAAAGAACTGGTCCCGCTGGTGCAAGCCGTGACCAACCAACCCCTGGTCGATGATTCTTGTCTAAAGCAGTATTATGCACCGGATGCGCAATTGGCATTTGGACGCGAAGTGGCCGCGCAGATCGGTTATCAGTTTGAGAACGGGCGGCTGGACCAATCGCCGCATCCCTTTACGACCCGCTTTTCGATCAACGACGTGCGCATTACCACGCGCATTCAAGAGAATGATTTCAACGATTCGTTCTTCTCGATTGTGCATGAGGCGGGGCACGCCATGTATGAGCAAGGTGTGGACCAGGCGTATGAAGGCACGCATCTGGCGAGCGGAACCTCGGCGGGCGTGCATGAAAGCCAATCGCGGCTGTGGGAAAACCTGGTTGGGCGCAGCCGGGGCTTTTGGACATATTATTACCCGATTGCGCAGAAGCACTTCCCCGTTCAGTTAGCCAACGTCTCCTTGGATACCTTTTACCGGGCTGTGAACAAGGTGCAGCGCTCGTTAATCCGCACGGACGCCGACGAGTTGACTTACAACCTGCATGTGATGATCCGCTTCGATCTGGAGATGGACCTGCTGGAAGGCAAGCTGGCGGTGAAGGATCTGCCGGATGCCTGGAACGAGCGCTATCGCAGCGATTTGGGGGTTGTGCCCGAAGACGACCGGAACGGCTGCATGCAGGATGTGCACTGGTATGGCGGGTTGATCGGCGGAGCTTTCCAGGGGTATACCCTGGGAAATATCATGAGCGCGCTGTTCTATAACCAGGCGGTGCGGGACAATCCGCAAATTCCGGGCGAAATTGAGATGGGGCAGTTTGCGACGCTGTATGGTTGGCTGCGGGAACACATTTACCGGCACGGGCGCAAATACACAGCCAATGAGATTGTGGAAAAAGCCACCGGCGGCCCGATGGTGATTGATCCGTACATCGCATATTTACGCGGCAAGTACGGCGAGCTTTACGAATTACCTTGAGCGGCTTGGTGGAAGCGGCGCAGCAGGTATGGGTGGAGCTTCCATAAGGCAAAAGGTAATAAGATGAGCAATCCCAGCCCGGCCAGGATCAAGGCCGGGCTGGATAATTCAAAGCGGCTGGAGGTGAGTTCCTGGTTGGAGACGTTGACGAGGAAGATGGCTTCCAGGTCGATCAAGCCGTGGACCAGGATCAGACCGATGATTCCGCCGGCGTGGCGGCGGATCAGAGCGAAGATGAGACCGAAGAAGAGCATGGTTGCCCCGATGAGCAGACCATGACCGAAGACATGCCAGAGCACGAAGGCGAAGCTCGAGCCCCAAATGGCCCAGCGTTCTCCGCGCCAATCTAATAAAGCACGGTAGATCAAGCCACGGTGGAGAAATTCTTCGACCAGACCAACCAGCCCAATGTAGAAGCCGATTCTTCCAAGGATTTGCAGAAAAGTGAACTCGGGGCGCGGGCCGGGCCATTGCACGCCCAGGAGGATGAGCAAACGGGCCAGGATGAACAGGCCTCCGTAGGCCAGGCTGAGCCAGATACCGCGGCGGTTGACGCCAAGCTGGTCCCAGTTCCAGCGGCGTAAGCCGATGAACAGCGCGCCTACCAGGACATACAAGTAGACAACAATGTTGGCGAAGTCAATGGCTGGGCCGGTAACATTCGGCCACATCCAGAGGTAAGCGGGGATGGCTGGAAGGAAGAGAACGCCAACTTCGATCAGCGCTTTTTGCCCTGGGTGAAGCCTGTGCCACATGTCATTGCTCCGGTTTTTTTGAAGGTACCGCTTTCATGACCGGGATAGGGTCGATTTCGTCGTTGAGAATTTTTTGCCCCATCTCCTCGCCATATTGAGCCAGGAGGGGAATGTTTTCGGGCTGGTCCATTTCGATGGGCTGGATGAGATCGACCTGGAAGCGGCGGAAGTCGAGCTGCTCGAAGAGGGAACCCACTAGATGCACCTGCTGGTCGTCGGCGGTGTGCATGAAGGCGCCGAGGATGGGTTTTAGCCATTGCCAGACATAGTATTTGTCGGCTTCGCCGGGCTGGAGGTAGTGGGGCGAGCGACCGGTTCCCAGGCTGATGAGGGTGGTTTCGGCGAGGTCCCATTCAAGATAATATTTGGCTTCGTAGGCGGCTACATAGCACGGGTTGGAATAGGAGCCGACGCCGCCATCCACATAGCGACCGGCGACAACCGGGAAGTAGGTGGGCACGGAACTGGAGGCCAGCACGGATTGGACGACAGGCATGTTGACGTATTCGGTTTTCCAGGGTTTGATGAAGCGCGTGCGGTTGGCGACGAGATCAAAGGCGGTGATGACAACATCGATCTTGGGCGTGGCATTCCAGAAATCGCCCATGACGCGATTTCCCATAGCGCTGGTGAGAGCGCTTTCCAGCGGCTCGTGAGGATAACGATAGCGGGTGAGCGGGAAGAAAGAAGTTCGCCAGCTTTTCTGAAAGATGGTGTTGCCGAGTTGGACGTAAAGGTCGTACATTTGTTGAGCGGTCAGGCCGCAGCCGATGCCGGCGGAGATAATGGAGCCGGTGGATGTACCGGCTGCCAGTTGAAAAATCTGGTTGCTGGGCAGGCCCAGGTGTTGTTCGAGGATGGAGAGGGCTTTGGTGACAATGACGCCTTTGATGCCGCCACCGTCAATAGCGATGGCTACGTTTTTCCGGAAGGGTTTCACAATTCACCGCCTTTCAATCGATAATCGGATACGATTCGTCATGATAATTGTAACGCTTTTTAGTCAAGAATTGTGATATGTATTTTATAAGGTTGAGAAGCGGATGAATTAAAAGTCAAGAAACAGTTCAATGCAGCCCGTTTGGGCCGTATTGAACTGTTTCTTGACATCTTCCTCTGTTATTTCAGGGAGTTTTTCGGCGTGAAGAAATCTTCGGAAGTGAGGCCGCAGGCGCGCACGACTTCCATGCCGTAGATGAACCTGCCGGCGACGTCTTTGGTGCGGGCGTCGGTGCCAAAAGCGAATTTGAGGCCTTGGTCTTTGGCCATGCAGATGAAATCTTCGTCGGGCACACGGGCCATCTCGTTGATCTCGATGGCGATGTTGCGTGCTTTGGCGGCGTTGATGATTTGCTGCTTGCGTTCCGTTGTCCACAAGGTGTAGTAATCGCGGGCAATGCAAACAGGCAGGAATAATGGCCAGCCGAAGATATCGATGGGCTCATTCTCCAGGATACCCAGGCAATGGGCCATGTATTGCTGCATGAATTTATTGGGGTCGGGCACAAAAGTATCAAATTCCCAAATCCTGAGGAAAGAGCCATCCGGCTGCGGTAGGGTTTGGGGGTCCATGAGGACATAATCTACCTGGGCCAGCAATTCGGCAGAGAAAGCACGGTTCCAGTTGCGGTAGATGGGCTGAAGACCGACATGGACCGGGTAGGGGCGCAGGTGGTCGATATAATCCTGCAGGTCGGTATCGTCTTTGAGCCCCCAGGATTTTTCGGGGTGTTCAACGATGCCCAGGCGGAAACCGCGCTGCTCGGCGGCAGCCAGGGCTTCGTGGATGGGGAACTCGGGGGCGAGGTGTACGTGAAGATCGGTGGGGATAAAAGACGGTGCAGGCATGGTTTAGACTCTCCTGGAAGGGGACTTAATGTTTTCGTAGGTCGCGGATGAGGAGGATGCCGCCGATGCCAAGGGCGATTAATGCAAGGATGTAGCCGATGAGCATTCCAAGGACTACGGCCCATTCCCAGCCGCCCATGGGGGTGCTGCCGTCGGCCAACCCGGTGACAACTGCCAGAAGCTGGCTGCCAAACAGCAGGAAGACGGCTATTCCAAAGGCCCAGGCGATCCATTTGACGCGCAACTTTGACCGCAGGGCAGCCCAGAGCAGGGCGCATGCGCCTCCCAGAGCGAGCAATCCCAACTCGGCGGGCATGAGGTAATCAAAAAGGAAGCGCTTTGTGACAAAATAGTGAACTACAGCAAAGATCAGCGGGGCGAGGAGGGGTATCCACACGGCTATTGTGCCGATGATGGCGATAACTCTGGTCAGCGTGCCTCGTTTTTCCATATACTGTCCTTTCGCGATATCTACTCAGCAAAGTTAGGAAAGCTGCCGATATTGACACCTCAAATTGGGCCGCTTCACCTTGAGGGTGAG
>CAZMMI010000055.1:5054-17958 GCA_964567255.1 uncultured Anaerolinea sp. | reverse complement strand
CTGGTGGGCGAGGACCCCACCAACGTGGAGCGCGTCATGCTGCGCATCCGGCGCATGGCCAGCTTCAAGCCCTGGGGCAGCGCGGTGAGCGCCATCGAGATGGCGTTGTGGGACATTGCCGGGAAGGCCGCCGGGGTGCCGGTGTACAAGCTGTTGGGCGGCAAGGTGCGCGACAGCGTGCTGGTGTATAACGGTGGGGTGCGCTTCCCCATGAAGGGCCACAGCCCCGAAGATTACGCTGAAAACATGGCCCTGATGAAAGCCTCGCCCGAGAAGTTTGCCATCATCAAGCAGGCCATCGGCTTTCACAGCGGCATGGCCGGAAAGGTGCCGGACTTTTTCTACGGCGAGGTGGTGGGCGGCGCGCCGCACGGCAACCGCGGACTGCTCACCGAGCGCGGACTCAAGCACGTCATTGCCTGTGTGGAGGCCATGAAGAGCGTGCTGGGTGACGAGGTGGGGTTGGCCCTGGACTGCGGCCCCGGTTGGACCGTGCCCGACACCATCCGCCTGGCCAAGGCCCTGGAGCCGTATAACATAATGTGGCTGGAAGATACGGTCAACGGCGACTATAACCCCTATGTGCTGGCGGATGTGTATCGCGACATCACCCTGTCCACCTCGGTGCCCATCCACACCGGCGAGCAGATCTATCTGCGCCAGAACTTCCGCGAGTTGATCGAGAAGCAGGCCGTCAACATCGTCGGCCCCGATCCCGAGGATGTGGGCGGGCTGGCCGAGTTGAAGTGGATTGCGGAATACGCCGATCTGCACGGCATCTTGATGGCCCCACACGGCGTCTTCGATGGCTTGATCGGGCTGGCCGGGTTGGTGCATGCCGCCGCGGTCATGCCGCAGAACTATATTGCCTTTGAATATCCCCTGGGAAAACCGGACTGGTGGTACGAGATTGTGGAAGGGCTGCCGAACCCAATCGTGCAAGACAGCCGCATCACGGTGTGGGACCGCCCCGGCCTGGGCGTGGAATTGATCCCCGACAAGGCTGAGAAGTACCTGCGCGAAGAGGATAAGGGTTTCTTTGATGGCTAAAGCATGAAGATAACCCTGCTCACCTTCGGTTCCCGCGGGGACGTGCAGCCCTTTGTTGCGCTGGCAAAGGGCTTGCAGCGCGCCGGGCACACGTTGAAACTGGCCGCGCCACAGCGCTTCGCAGGGTTCAGCGCCCAGCATGGCGTGCCTTTTGCGCCGCTGCCCGGCGATCCGGAGGTGATCAGCCGGCGGCTCAATTCGGCCGGGCGCAATCCGTTCAAGATGGTCTCGGGCATGTACGGCTACGTCATGGAGATCGCTGCCCAGGTGCTGCGCGCGTCATACGCCGCCTGCCAGGATGCCGATTTAGTAGTGCATTCCTTCTTGTTCACCAGCGGCGGGCATGCCTTTGCCCGGCAGCGCGGTATCCCAGACGTGTCGGTGCAAATCTTTCCTATGTTTGCCCCCACGCGAGCTTTCCCCAACCCGGCCGCCGCGCACTTGCCGCCGGGCCTGCCCAGTTACTTCTCGCATGCTTTCAGCACGTTTGTGTTTCATCGTTTTGGCAACCTGGGCTACCATCGCCTGTTGGCAGGAGATAAAAGCCTGCCGCGGCTGAGATTGAGCTGGCCTTTTGACGAGGGCACTCCCCTGCTGATGGCTTTTAGCCCGTACGTGGTGCCGCGCCCGGCGGAGTGGGAGCGGCCCGAGATTCACATGCCGGGCTATCTCTATCTGGACGAAAGTGAAGCGTATCAGCCCCCGGCGGAGCTGGCCCGCTTCCTCGAGGCGGGCGAGGCCCCGGTGTGCGTGACCTTTGGCAGCATGATCCACGCCGAGGCGGAGCGGATCTATGCTGCCGTGCGCGAAGCGCTGGCACAAACCGGCTCCCGCGCGGTGATCTTGAGCGGGTGGGGTGGAACGCAGGCTGAGAACAACAGCAAGGATGTGCTTTATATGGAAGCTGCACCCCATGACTGGCTGCTGCCGCGCTGCAAGTTCGTGGTGCATCACGGCGGCTCGGGCACCACGGCTGCCGGGCTGCGCGCCGGAATCCCGGCGGTGGTGCTGCCGCACGCCGCCGATCAACCGTTTTGGGGCCGGCGCGTGGCGGCTATTGGCGCGGGTCCGGCTCCCCTGGACCTGCGCAAATTGACCGGGCAGGGCCTGGCGGCGGCTTTCGAACAGGCCGCGGCGCAGCCCGTCCGCGCCCGGGCGGCGGAGCTGGGCAGCCTGCTCCGCGCCGAAGACGGGGTCGGCAGCGCGGTGAAGATTATTGAGATCCGCGGAGGAAAATCTCCCGCGAGCTTCACGGGGTAACAGGTCTACAACCGGATTTGCGTGTATATGGAGGGCACAAGATGGAAAAGAAAAAAGTGACTGCCGGTAGAGATTATTTGGGCGATTTCGCTCCCAAGTTTGCGGAATTGAACGATGATGTTTTGTTTGGCGAAGTTTGGGCACGTGAAGAGCAGCTTTCTCTGCGTGACCGCAGCATGATCACCGTTTCGGCGCTGATGGCGATGGGCATTCTTGACCAGTCTTTGAAGGGGCATTTGCTCAGGGCCAAAGAAAACGGAATCACCCAGGAAGAAATCGTCGAGGTGATTACACACCTGGCTTTCTATACCGGCTGGCCTAAAGCCTGGGCGGCATTTTCCATGGCCAAAGAAGTTTTTGGAGAAGAGCCGGCATCCTCTTAAAAACATAACTTGTTCCGCGTGAAGACTACCTGGCCATTTTGAGGATGGGTTGTTGGCATTTGAAGCCGGTGAGAGATGTTCTAAGCGGAAAATTTTTGGCTCATCAAACGCATGAAAAGATTAAGAGCTGCATTAGGGCTTGTTCAAGCCGTCTTGACGCTTCTCCTAATCTCCGTTAATATGCAAGTATGTACTTAAGCGGCAGTAAGATGAACATGAACCGGAAGCGGAAACGCCCCGGGAATCCTTTAGCGATTTTGGGCTTAGTGCTTTTGATCGGCGGCGCGTTGTACGTCAATTACTTTATCGTCCCCGTCACCCCGCCGTTATTTATCCCCACCCCTACGCCCACCCGCTCGCCGGATTCGTTCCTGGCGGATGCGCGCTCTTTTATCGAGGAGGCCAAGTATCCCCAGGCTGTGGTCGCTTATGAGCAGGCAATTCAGTCGGACCCGGGTAATATCAATACTTACATTGAAGTATCTCGCGTGCAGATTCTGTACGGCGACTACGACTCGGCCCTGACAAACATTGCCAACGCGCTGCTGTTGAATAGCAATTACAGCCTGGCCCACGCTTTGCAGGGCTGGGCGTTGGGTCGTCAGGGTGATTACTTGCAGGCCGAGGCTGCGCTGCGCAAAGCCATAGAGATTGATCCCGGCAACGGCCTGGCGTACGCTTTTTATGCCGAGACCCTGGCGCAGCAGCAAATTGCCGGAAAGGGTGACCTGACCACCATCGACCGCATGATCGAGCTTTCGCGCCAAGCCCAGCAGTTTGCCGGGAACGAAATGGAGACGCACTACGCGCGCGGGTTGGTGCTGGAAGCAACCGGTAACTACGTGGATGCGATCAATGAATTTCAGGCGGCGGTGAGTCAGAATGAAATGCTGGCTGATTTACAACTGGCCTTGGGACGCAATTATCGTTACGATAATCAATATGATATGGCCGTCACCCATTTCAACCGTGCCATTGCCCTCCGACCGGACGACCCCCTGCCTTACTTATACACGGCCCGCACCTATATGACCGTCGGTGAATATGCCAAGGCCATCCAGTACGCCGAACAGGCCATTCAGCAGGACCCCACGGACCCGGTGTTGTATGGTAACCTGGGCACCTTCCTGTTCCGACTGGCGCGTTATGGCGAGGCCGTGGAACCCTTGCAACTGGCTACCTCCGGCGGCGCGACCGAAACTGGGGAACTGGTTCAGGGGCTGCCGCTGGACGAGGTTTCGGTAGAATATTACGCCCGTCTGGGATTATCCCTCTCCCTCTCCGGACGCTGTGGCGAAGCGTTGCGGGTGGGCCAGTCCATTCTGCAAATTTTCCCAGACGATGAGACGCAAATCTACAACGTTGGCGAGATGAGCAATAATTGCGCGGGCCAGTTGGATGAAAGTGCCCCCACGCAAGAACCAACCGCTACGCAAGCTCCCTAGAAAGCCGACCCACGAGAGCTGAAAATGTCGAAGAAGTACCTGTTTCGTAAGGAACGCCCCTATTCCAACCCCTATCGCGTGCTGGCGATGCTGGTGGTGGTGTTGGGCGGCGTCTTCCTCCTGCGCTCTTACGACCGTGGCGAGGTCAAGCCGTTCTTTGACCCCACCCCCACGCCCACGCGCACGTCCAATTCCTACGCGATGGAAGGGCAAACCCACTTTCAGGCGGGCAACCTGGATCGGGCCATCGCCGCGTACCGCCAGGCCGTGGAAACCGAGCCGAACAATGCGGGTCTGTGGGCGGAGCTGGCCCAGATCGAGGCTTATTCTTCCAGCTTGCTGACGACCAACGAACGCCGCGAAACACGTCTGGCCGAGGCTTTGCAGGCGGCGGAAAAGGCCGTGGAAATTGACCCCGATTCCAGTTCGGCCCATGCCATCCGAGCCTTTGTCCTGGACTGGTATGCCACGTACCAGGAAGGTGATGATGTGACCGACATGCTGATCGAGGCCGAGAAGGCTGCCCAGCGCGCCCTGGTGTTGGATCAGAACAACGTCCTGGCGCTGGCCTATTCGGCTGAGATTCTCCTCGACCAGCAGAAGTATGACCAGGCCCAGCAGTATATTGATCAGGCGTTACAGCGCGGCGACCATTTGATGGACGTGCACCGGGTTCACGCGGGGCTGTTAGAAACGTTGGGCGCGTACCAATCGGCCATTGCCGCCTATGAGCGGGCCATTGAAATTGCGCCCAACCTGACCTTCCTCTACATCCGCGTGGGGGTCATTTACCGCTTTTTGGGTATGTCGGCGGCCAACGACACCTTGCAGATGCAAAACTACGAGAAAGCATTGGACTTTTTTGCCCAGGCCGTCGAGAAGAACAAGCAGTTAGGGATTGAAGACCCCAACCCCTACCTGGCCATTGGTAAAGTCTATTCACAGATGGGCGAGTTCTTCATCGCTTCGCGCAATGTGGAACGGGCTGTGCAAATTGACCCCACCAGCCAGGACCTCTACGCCGAGTTGGGCATGGTGTACTGGCGCGCCCGCAACTACGAAGGCGCCATCCCGGCGTTGAAGTGTGCTGTCAAGGGCTGCTCGGCTTCCGAGAGCTGCGAGGTGCGCGGTTGCGATCCCGCCAACGATCCGCCCATTGAGATTAAGGGTATCCCGCTGCGCAAAATCGACCAGATCACCGTGGTGTATTATTACACCTACGGTTCGGTGCTGGCGGGCATGTACCGCCCGGTGGGCGAGACGGCCGATTACTGTGATCGCTCGCTGGAGGTGCTGGGCGAGGTTCGCTCCCTGTTCAGCGATGACCCATCCATTATGTCCATTGTGGAAAGCAGCGAAGCCATCTGTGAATCGTTTGGCATCACCCGCAGCAGCATACCCTGACAAGCGCAAGTTTCGCAGCATCTCGCGTAGAGGTGCAAGAATCTTTCCTAATCTGAATAGGTGGATGCCGGTTTTCAGTGCGCGTTGTGCAGGATGGCGATGCGCGTCGCGGAGTAGGGCAACCGGTTATCTTCGACCAACAAGAGAATTATCAGAGTTCTGTAAGAATCGCGAATTCACCCCTTGACTTTCGTCCTAAACACAGGTAAGATTTGAACGAAATTAGCACTCTTAACCAAAGAGTGCTAAAAATTCGAAATCTTTCCAAAATTGTGCAGGAGGTATCTCACATGGCTTTCAACTTGAAACCCCTTGGTAGCCGCGTGGTCGTCGAGCCCATCGAGGCCGAAGATGTAACCGCCAGCGGTATCGTTCTCCCCGAAACCGCCAAGGAAAAACCCCAAAAGGGCAAAGTTCTCTCCGTTGGTGCGGGCGACCGGGATGACAGCGGCAAGCGTGTCCCGATGGACGTCAAGGTGGGTGACACCGTGTTGTATGCCAAGTATGGCGGCACCGAAATCAAGATCGACGGCAAAAAGCTGTTGATTTTGCGCGAGAGCGACCTGCTCGCGATTGTCGAAGGTTAATTTTTCCCTCTAAGGAGTTTTGAAAATGGCTGCTAAACAACTCGTATTCTCCGATGAAGCTCGCCGCAAACTCAAGGCCGGCGTAGACGTCGTTGCCAACGCGGTTTCGACCACCCTCGGCCCCAAAGGCCGCAATGTGGCTTTGGATCGCAAGTTCGGCTCCCCCACCATCACCCATGACGGCGTGACCGTGGCCAAGGAAATCGAACTGGAAGACCCCTTTGAGAACATGGGCGCCCAGCTTCTGAAAGAAGCCGCGACCAAGACCAATGACATCGCTGGTGACGGCACCACGACCTCCACCGTTTTGGCGCATGCCATCGTGTCCGAAGGCCTCAAGAACCTGGCCGCCGGCGCCAACCCCATGCTCCTCAAGCGCGGTATCGAAGCCGCCTCGAAGGCGATTGCCGAGGGCATTAAGTCTCAGGCGATTGAGATTACCACCAAGGACGAAATTGCCAACGTGGCCATGATCTCCGCCCAGGACCGCCAGATCGGTGAGTTGATCGCCGAGGTGATGGACAAAGTCGGTAAAGACGGCGTCATCACGGTTGAAGAATCCAAGGGTCTCGAATTCGAGCAGGAATATGTCGAGGGTATGCAGTTCGACCGCGGTTACATCTCGCCCTATTTCATCACCGATAGCGAGCACATGGAATCGGTGATCAGTGAGCCTTATATCCTGATCTATGACAAGAAGATCTCCGCTGCCGCCGATATCGTGCCCCTCCTGGAAAAATTGGTCCAGATTGGCAAGCGCGACCTGGTGATCATTGCTGAAGACGTGGACGGCGAAGCGCTGGCTACCCTGGTGCTGAACAAGCTGCGCGGTATGCTCAACGTTTTGGCCATCAAGGCCCCCGGCTTCGGTGATCGCCGCAAGGCCATGCTGCAGGACCTGGCTGTCCTGACCGGTGGCTCCGTGATCTCGGAAGAGACCGGCCGCAAGCTCGAAACCGCCATCGTCGCCGACCTCGGCCGCGCCGAGAAGGTTGTTTCCGATAAGGACAACACCACCGTTGTGGGTGGCAAGGGCGATGAAATGGCCATCAAGGGCCGCATCGAGCAGATCCGCGTCGAAATCGACAAGACCACTTCCGATTACGACCGCGAAAAACTCCAGGAGCGCCTGGCCAAGCTGTCCGGCGGCGTCGCCATCATCCGCGTTGGCGCTGCGACCGAGACCGAGCTCAAGGAAAAGAAGCACCGCGTTGAGGACGCCCTGTCCGCGACCCGCGCCGCTGTGGAAGAAGGCATCGTCCCCGGTGGCGGTGTAGCCCTGATCAACGCCGTGTCCGCTCTGGACGGCCTCAAGATGGCCAACGAAGACGAGCAGATTGGTGTCAACATCGTGCGCAAGTCGCTCGAGGTTCCCATGCGCAAGATCGCCGAGAACGCCGGTATGGACGGCTCGGTGGTGGTTGAGAACGTCCGCCAGACGCAGAAGAGCAAGAAGAGCAAGCACTTCGGCTTCAATGTCATCAGCGGCCAGTACCTCGACCTGGTCAAAGACGGCGTGATTGATCCTGCCAAGGTGACTCGCGGCGCGTTGGAAAACGCGGCCTCGATCGCGGCCATGATCCTGACCACCGAAGCTTTGATCACCGACGTTCCCGAGAAGAATTCCCCCGCTCCTGCTCCGCAGATGCCGGAATACTAAACCGGTTGTGAGATAAGCCCTTAACAGGCCGCCAGAAATGGCGGCCTGTTTTTGGTTCTTCGGTTTTGGCGTGGCGAAACCCGCACTTTTTGAGGTGGAGGGCGGTGAAGCCGCCCTCCACCTCAAAAAGTGCGGAACCTACCACTCAGAACCTTTTATTGTATAATCAGTCCAATGTCACGTTCCAAATGTATCCGTTTCTTTATTGTTTTATTGATCGCAGCGGCGACCGCCGGATGTAATACTACACCCACAGCGGTCATGCCTTCTCCTGCTGAAACATTACTCCCGATTGTGCCTACCGACACCCCCCCGCCTCCTACGGCAACTACGCCCCCCGTCGAGCTGGCCTTGCGTGTCAACGGCGAGGGCGTGCCCCTGGCCGAATTTCAGGCCAGCCTGGCGCAGATCCAGCAAGCCCAGCCCGATCTGCCCGCCGAGGAGCAGCGCCGCCTGGTGATTGACCAACTGGTGGAAGAGACATTGCTGGCGCTGGCTGCCCGGCAAGGCGGTTTCCAGGTGGACGAGGCGGCCCTTTTGGCCCGCGAGGGAGAATTGGCGGCGCAGGCCGGCGGCGAAGCTGCCCTGGCCGATTGGCAAACACGCAACGGGTATACCCCCGAATCCTTCCGCTCCGCGCTGCGCCGGGGCATGGAATCTGCCTGGCAGCGCGATCAGATTCTGGCCGCGGTGCCGGAGACAGCCGAGCAGGTGCATGCTCGCCAGATCCTGGTGCTGACCGAAGATGCTGCGGACCTGGTCAAGCGGCAGCTAAGCCAGGCTGGCGCGAACTTTGCCACGCTGGCCTTTGGGTATGATTTGTCCACCGGGGGTGATTTGGGCTGGTTCCCGCGTGGATACCTGATTCAACCGGCGGTGGAAGAGGCGGCTTTTGCCCTGCAGCCGGGTGAAGTGAGTGAAATCATTCAGAGCGATTACGGCTATCATATTATTCAGGTCATTGCCCGCGAAGAGCGAGCCCTGACCCAAGACGCTCGCCAGGCGCTCCAGCGCAAAGCCTTGGATAGTTGGCTGGAGCAAAATCGGGCACAAAGCCAGGTGGAAGAACTGGTTCCTTAGTTCACAGAGGCGGGAAATTATTTCATGGAATCATTCGACGAGCAAGAGCCACAATCTAAACCCTCCCGCCGGCGAGAGGGCGGTTTGCACTTCTGGGACGCCCTCAGTATTTTGCTGCTGGTCGGCGTTCTCATGCTGGTAGCGGTCACTTTGATGCTGGTGTTGAACCCTTACACCGCACTCAACCCTTATCCGCCGCCTACCGCTGTTTCCACCCTGTTCATACCCACTTCCACGGCGACTCAGGCCCAGATGCCCCCCACCTGGACGATCACACCGTCTCCAACGGAGACACCTACCCTAACCCCGGTGCCCCCCACTGAGACGCCTACGCCCACCATCACCGATACGGGCACGCTTCAGCCGACCATCGAAGAGGGCACGCGCTCGCCCTATCCTTGGGGCGTGGTTGTCGAGCCTTCATATATTTCCGCAGATGCTTTCCATCCCGGCGAGGGCTGCAAGATGTGGGTGGGTGGGCAAACTACCTCGCTCAACCAGGAGCCGCAAACCGGCATCATTGTCAGGCTGGGCGGAACGCTTTCGGGTAGAACCTTAAATATGTTGCCCGTGTTGACGGGAACATATACCCAATATGGGCCGGCGAGTTATGAGTTCTTGTTGGCAGAGCAGGCGGTCAATTCAAACGAAACTTTGTATTTGCAATTGATCGATCAATACTATAATGCGCTCACGCCCAGGTATTATTTCCAGACCTACGCCGACTGTGAAAAGAACCTGATCCTGATCAACTTCAAACAGCTTCGCTAGAGCATCCTTATGCGACCTTTCCTTTCCGGTGTGTGGAACTTCACCCAGGCGGTGACGGTGGTCACGCTGCGGCGAGTTCGGCGCGGTCCGGGACGCCCCAGTTGGACTTGGGTCTACGAGGCGGGGGTTGATTTCCTGCGCCGCCAGGCCTGTACGGTGACTTCAATGCAAGACATCGCCTTGCAGCGCGCCTATGCCGACGGGCTGTGGCTGCCCAGCCTGGCGAAAATTGTGATCGAAGAGCGCCGCTGCGCTCCGGGCGGGGTACCCAGCCGCTGCCTGCGACCGCTGTTCAACGCGCGCCCCGGGGCGCTGTTGTACCTGCACGGCGGGGCTTATACCATGTATGTGCGCACCCACGACCGCCTGATTGTGCCCGTGTGCCTTTCGGCGGGCTGCGCCACTTATGTGCCGGATTACCGCCTGGCTCCCGAGCATCCCTTCCCGGCAGCGGTAGATGATTCGCTCCGGGCCTATTTGGGATTGTTGGACATGGGCGTAGACCCGTCCCGGCTGGTGGTGGGCGGCGATTCGGCGGGGGCCGGGCTGGCCATTGCCCTGCTGCACCGTCTGCGAGAAGAGGGCAAGCCCTTGCCGCGCCTGGCCCTACTCATCTCGCCGTGGATCGACCTGGCCTGCTCGGGCTGCTCGATGGACACCAACGGCTCGGTGGATTGGATCAACCGCGAAGTATCTTTGCAAATGGCGCAGCAGTACTTACCGGGCGGCGACCTGCGCCACCCTCACGCATCGCCGTTGTTCAGCGACCTGAGCGGCCTGCCGCCGCTGTATATCCAGGCGGGGGAGGGTGAGGTGCTCTACGACCAGATCATGGACCTGGTGCAGCGGGCCCGCGCGCAGGGCGTGCATGTCGACGTGGAGACCTGGCCGGACATGTGCCACGAGTTCCAGGCCTTTGACCGCTTCGTGCCGCAAAGCCGCACCGCGCTGCGGCGCATGGGCGAGGTGCTGCGCAAGGCGTTGGATAGTCAGAGTAAACCCTAAGGGTCTTCTGAGACCCTTAGGGTTTTTAAGAAAGGAAAAGAGCATGGATCTCAACATCTGGCGGGGCGAGAAGGTGGTTTTACGGGCGGTGGAGCCGGAGGATTGGCAAGCCTATTTGCAATGGAACGCGGACAGCGAATCGGCGCGCCTGTCCTACGCCATCCCCTTTCCACCTTCGGCGGCAGCCATGCGCAAGCACGTCGAGGAGCTGTCCATGCAGCGCGGCGAGGACGACGTCTACCGCTGGCAGATTGTCAATCACCTGGGCGATTTGGTGGGGACGATCAACACGCACAGCGTGGAGCGACGCAACGGCACGTTTGCCTACGGGCTGGCGGTCAAACGCGAAGCGCAGCGTAAAGGCTACGCCGAAGAAGCCATCCGGCTGGTGCTGTGCTATTACTTCCTGGAACTGCGCTACCAGAAATGCACGGTGGATGTATATGATTTCAACGAGCCGAGCATCCGCCTGCACGAAAAGTTGGGCTTCACCCTGGAAGGTCGCTTGCGCCGCATGATTTTCACCAACGGTGAGTATCACGATGCCTTGATGTACGGGATCACCGCTGAAGAATTCCTGAAGGAGACTATATGAAGCACTTCATAGTTGAAATTGCCTATGCCGTGTCCCTGGAGCAGATTGCCCAGGTGAGACCCCAACACCGTGATTTTTTGCAGACCGGCTTCGATCGGGGCTTGCTGCTCATGTCTGGGCCGCTCAACCCGCCCACCGGCGGGCGGGTCGTTGCCCGAGCTGAGTCGCTGGAGGAGATCCAGGCATTCTTTGCTCAGGATCCCTACAACTTGAAGGGCATGACCACTTACGGGTTCGTAGAGTTCGACCCGGTCAAGCGCCAGCCGTTCATGGAGACCTGGGTCACGGAATAGAGGGGCTACTCGCCTTTCTTTTTTGCGGGGCGCAGCGCTCTGCGCAGGTCAGTCAGGGCCCAGCGGTAATGGCTGCCGGTGTTGGCTGAGATATACGCGGAAAGGTGATTCTCGTTCATCCAGGGGTAAAGGCCGCGGGTGAACAGGTCGGCTTCGGGCAGGCTTTTGATCAAGGCCAGGGTGCGGGCGTGACTGGAGCGGAACTTGTCCAGCACTTCCTCCAGCGGCAGGTCGTGGTAACGCTCGAAAATAGCCTGGTTGAGGGCAGGGAGTTGATTCCACTTATAGCCTGGCGCGGGAACGGCCGGATTTTCGCCGCGCAGGCCGCTCTCGTACCAGGTGAAGAACATTTGCTGCCACTCGTACAGGTGCGCCAGGTAATCTTTGGGAGCCCATTCACCGGAGGGCAGGGGCTGGGTCATTTCATCCGGAGTGAGCGTAGCAAGGAACCGTTCGAGCGCATCGAATTCGGCTTGCGCTTCGGCCAGGAGCTGGGGTTTGGTGGTTGGGCGGGGCATGGGGTTTCCTTTATTCTGAAGCGGTCAGGTTGCGCAATGCGGCTTCGAGCACGTCCACGCCGCGCCGGAACTCGGCCGTGTCGATGTGCTCATTGGGGGTATGGTCCAGGTTGGAGTCACCCGGCCCATAGGCCACCGCCGGGCAGCCCCACACAGGCGCAGCCAGGTTGAGGTCGGCGGTGCCGGTCTTGAGGGTGAAGCCGGGCGTGCCCCCGGCGGCGCGGATTCCGGCCAGCATGGCCCGCACCAGGGGGGTGTTTTTGTCGGCGCGGTAGGCGGGGATGCCGTCCAGGCAGGTCAGCTCGCCGTCTTCGGCCAGGGCGCGTAGGGCTTCATCCAGCGCGACGGGTTCCAGGCCGGGCGGCAGGCGGAAGTTGATGGACAGCTCCGCGCTTTCGATGAATCCGTCCGAATCGGAGCGCATGCCGCGCAAGCCGGGCGTGACCTGGGTGAAGGCGCGTTCCTGCCCGGCGTTTTGCGCGGCTGCCCAGGCGGTGACACGGTTCCAAAAATCCACGGCGGCCTCGCTAGACGAGATGTCGCGGGCTGCGGTATGCGTCAGGGCGCGGCGAATGGTGTAGCGGTACCAGGCACTGCCCTTGTAGCCCAGGGTGACCCGCTCCCAGCCGCTGGGCTCGCCGACGATGAGGAAGTCAGGGCGGTACTCGTCCAGGATGCCGCGCGCGCCGCGAGAATCGCCTTCTTCGCCCAGCGCGCCGATGACCACCAGCCGCCAGCCGGGGCGCGGTCCCAGCCGGGCGGCAGCGGCGGCGAAGCAGGCCAGCGGGCCTTTGGCGTCCACCGAGCCGCGCCCGTAAAGCAGGCCGTCTTCCACGCGCACGGGGATCTCGCC
>CAZMMI010000055.1:2763-4954 GCA_964567255.1 uncultured Anaerolinea sp. | reverse complement strand
CCACCGAGCCGCGCCCGTAAAGCAGGCCGTCTTCCACGCGCACGGGGATCTCGCCAGGCACGGTGTCGATGTGGCCCAGCAGGACCACCTCGCGAGGCCCGTCGCCCATCACCCCCACGGCGTTGCCGGTGGAGTCCACCCGTGGTTTGAAGCCCGCGGCGTTCATCCACTCGACGAGGAAATTAACCGCCGCCGCTTCGGAGCCGGTGGGGCTGTAATGTTGTACCAGTTGGGTGAGAAGGTCAAGATCGTTCATATGTTTCTGAAACCCTCTCCCTTAGGGAGAGGGTAGGGAAGCCCCGGCCTTGCCGTGGGTGAGGGTGGAATCAATGTGTGCCCTTTCGTTATTTCACCTCAATGATCGCAATATCATACGGCTTCAGAGTCAGGGTGGCTTTATTCAACTCCTGCCCGGAATAGCTGTACAGCAGTTTGCCCTCAGTGTATTGCCCCTCCAGCGCTGCCTTCCAGGGATATTTGCGGGGGGTGTTCTTGAGATGCAGCAGCACCAGCACGGTTTGCTTTTTGTTCTTGCGCAGGAAAGCCAGCGTGTCGCGCGAGCGCGGCATGACCGGAATCTGCTCGCCTTCCACCAGGGCCGGGATGCTGCGGCGCAGCGCCGTCATCTGGCGGTGGAAGTTGAGCAGCGAGGCAGGGTCTTTTTCCTGGTCGGCCACGTTGATGCCCTGGGCATAGTTAGGGTTGACCGGCAGCCAGGGCTTGACCTGGGCCGGGCAGAAGCCGCCTTGGGGGGCGTTGGCCCACTGCATGGGGGTGCGGCCCTTGTCGCGGGTGGTGTGGGCGGCGTGCTGCATGGCCTCTGCCGGGCTCATCCCGTAGACGTTCACGTCGGTGTCGTAGACCCAGTTGGCGATCACATCGCGGATATCCTCGACTTTTTCCAGCATCAAGTGGGTCATGCCGATTTCATCGCCGTTATAAATGAAGGGCGTTCCGCGCAGAGTGAGCATGGCGGCAGTATGCACCCGCGCCTGGGCCTCGGCCTCGGCGGGATCGAAACGGGTGATGTAATGGCCCGTGTCGTGATTGCCCAGCGTGTTGCAGGGCCAACCGTCGATTTTGGCCAACTGCCCCAGCCGCTCAGCCTGATTCTTTTGCACCGCGCCGGGTGTAAAGGGGATGCGGCGCATGAGCGGAAAGTTGAAGACCATGTGCAGTTCGTCGTGCCCGTTGCCCTGGTAGGCAATATCGTCGTCCTCGCCCACCAGCATGCGGTCGCCGGGGAATTCATCCATCACCGTGCGCAGTTCTTTCATCAGCTCGTGCAGGCCGGGCTGCCCCACCTGGAGCTCAAAGGTCTTGTGCCACACATCGCGCATCTTTTTGTGATTGTGATGGACGCGCAAGTCGTGTTCCATCTTGCGCAGTTGGGCCAGGTTGTAGCCGGAGGTATGGTTGGGCAGGTCTTCGGGCTCGTAAATGGTGCCGATGGCGTCCAGGCGGAAGCCGTCTACACCCATGCGCAGCCAGAAGCGCACAGCGTCCCACATGGCTTCTTTGACCTCAGGGTTGCGCCAGTTCAGGTCGGGCTGCTGCTTGAGGAAGTAGTGGTAGTAGTACTGCCCGGTTTTCGGGTCGAGCTCCCAGGCGTCGCCGTCGAAGCAGGAGCACCAGTTGTTGGGCGGGCCGCCGTTCTTGCCATCACGCCAGATGTACCAGTCCCGCTTGGGATTGTCGCGGCTGGAGCTGGATTCGATGAACCAGGGGTGCAGGTGCGAGGTGTGGTTGAGCACCAGGTCGAGGATCACCCGGATGCCGCGGGCGTGGGCGGCGTCGAGGAAAGCCTTGAAATCGTCCAGCGTGCCGTATTCGGGAGCCACGCCGGTGTAGTCGCTGACGTCGTAACCGCAATCAAATTGAGGCGAGGGGAAGTGGGGCGACAGCCAGATGCCGTCCACGCCCAGGTCCTTGAGGTAGTCCAGTTTTTGGGCCATACCGATAAAATCGCCGATGCCGTCGCCGTTGCCGTCCGCGAAGCTGCGCGGATAGATCTGATAGAAGACTGCCGACTGCCACCATTTCATAAGTTGTTCGTTTCCTTTTGTAGACCCGCATTTTAACGCATATTTAGTTTTTTTGCGGGGTTAGAATGAATGAGCAACCTCCGGTAGCGGCGGGTCTTTCATGCGGGCCGGGTGCGGGTGTGTGGATGGCATCGTCGCGGGCCAGG
>CAZMMI010000055.1:0-2663 GCA_964567255.1 uncultured Anaerolinea sp. | reverse complement strand
GGCCGGGTGCGGGTGTGTGGATGGCATCGTCGCGGGCCAGGGCTGTGCGCTCACACGGCAGACCCTCCGGGTTTGAAGGCTGGGCAGGTCTTGCGTGAATGCCGATGTGCCTTGCCCGCCGAAAGACCGTTCAACCGGATGGCACAGCCCGCGTTAAAGACCTGCCCCTACCAGCGTGCAGGATTGTCGGGCCTGGATATAATTGGATTACAACCTCAAATGAAAGGAATCCACCATGTGCCCAGCTTCCCCCGCAAATCAACTTTATGAAATCCAATCTCCTAACGGCAAGATCGCCCTGCAGGTCGAGGTCGGCGAAAAGCTGTGCTGGTCGGTGACGCGCAGCGGGGCGGCGCTGATTCTGCCTTCGCCTATCGCGCTGCAATTGCAAGGCGGGGAGACACTGGGCGACCGCGCGCGGGTGAAGGATGCGCAGACAGAAACCGTGGATACCCAATTCCAGGCCATCAACTTCCGCCGCGCCTGGATCAAGGACCGTTCCGCCCGCCTGAACCTGGCTTTTGAGGGCGATTTCAGCGTGGAGTTCCGCGTCTACGACGATGCCGTGGCCTATCGCTTTTGGGTGGGGCGTGAGGGCGAAATGGTCATCCAAAACGAGGAGGCCAATTTCAACTTCCCCGCCGATCACGAGGCCTTCATCCCCTACCAGTGGAATTACCGCGACGAGCAGATCTGGATCACCTCGTTCGAATCCCCCTACACCGAGCAGCGCCTGTCCGAGTTCAAACCGGAATCGCTTTCCATCTTGCCCATGCTGGTAGCAGCCGAAGAAGGGGTGAAAGTGGTCATTTTGGAAGCCGACCTGGAGGATTACCCCGGCATGTACCTGGACCTGAACGCCACCCGCCAGGGCTTGAAGGGCGTGTTTGCACCTTACCCATTGGAGTTCTACCAGGGTGGCTTTGATATGCTCAACTACATCCCCTCGAAGCGCGCGGATTACATCGCCAAAGTCAGCGGGCCGCGAGCCTTGCCCTGGCGGGCTCTCGCCATCAGTGAGGCAGACCACCAGTTGTTGAATAACGACATCGTGCAAAAGCTGGCCTCGCCGCCGCGCATCACCGACACCTCCTGGATTACGCCGGGGCAGGTCTCATGGGATTGGTGGAGTGATTACAACATCAGCGGCGTGGACTTCCGCGCGGGCATGAACACCGCCACGTTCAAGTACCACACCGATTTTGCCGCCGCCAACCACGCCAAATATATCCTCCTGGATTGGGGCTGGTCCGAGACCTTCAACCTGCACAAGGTCAACCCCGAGGTGGACCTGGAGGAGATCATCGCCTATGCGAGGTCGAAGGGCGTGGGCGTGATCTTGTGGGCAGCCTGGCACGCCGTCACCCAGCAGATGCACGAGATCTTCCCCAAGTACGCGCGAATGGGCATAAAGGGCTTCAAGATCGACTTCATTGACCGTGACGACCAAATCGCGGTGGCTTCCACCTATGAAATTGCCAAACTGGCCGCCGAAAACCACCTGATGGTCGACTACCACGGCGTGTTCAAACCCACCGGCCTGCAACGCACCTATCCGAATGTGGTGGGCTATGAGGGGGTGTATGGCGCGGAGAACTTCAAGTGGGCCGACATGGACGCCCCGCGCTATGCCGTCACCATCCCCTTCACCCGCAACATGGCCGGGCCCATGGATTACACCTCGGGGGCCATGATCAACGCTACCCAGGCGGATTTCAAGCCGCGCAACCATGCCCCCATGAGCAAAGGCACGCGCTGCCACCAACTGGCCCAATACGTGGTCTTTGAGGTGCCCATCCAGATGCTCTCCGACAGCCCCACGCTGTATATGCGCGAGCAGGAATGCACCGACTTCATCACCAGCGTGCCCACCGTCTTCGACGAGACCGTGCCGCTGGCGGGGAAGGTGGGCGAGTACGTGGCCGTGGTGCGCAAGAAAGGCGAGACGTGGTACCTTGGAGCCATGACCAACTGGGACGCCCGCGAACTGACCCTGGATCTGTCCTTCCTGGAGCCGGGGCGCTACCGGGCGGTGATCTTCCAGGACGGGGTCAATGCCGACCGCGAGGCGAGCGATTACAAGAAGGTGGTGGTCGAAGTTACCGCCGGTGAGCGCCTGACCGTGAAGATGTCAAATGGCGGCGGCTGGGCGGCGCGCATCGAACCGGTGAAGTAGATCCTATGCGTATCCTTTGGGGCGCGTTGCGCGGGGCGATTGCCAAACTCGCAGAGTCCATTCAGACGCTGCGATCCGGCAGCGTGCCTAAATCCACTGTGACAGCCTACGTGGTGATTGTGGGTCTGCTGCTGCTCGTGCTGATCGGTTCGCTGGTCTGGCGCAATCAACAAATCGTGTTTGTTGGCGGCAGTTCGTATCAAGAAGACTACGGCGTGTACCGTCTCAATTTGCTGTGGGGCAAACCCCTCTACCTGGCTTCGGCGCGAGAAGTGTATTCGCCCCAATGGTCGCCAAACGGTCGAAAAATTGCCTATGTTTCATCCGCGAGCCCAAACGGCAGCCCGCCTTACCATATCGGGGTGATGAATGCCTATGGGCGCAACAAGCGGCTGCTGACTTTCGGGGAAGTGCGCTGCTATGACCCGATCTGGTCGCCCGACGGCAGGCAGATCGCTTATGTTCAGGCAGCCGAGTATGAAGGCGG
>CAZMMI010000054.1:5731-18017 GCA_964567255.1 uncultured Anaerolinea sp. | reverse complement strand
GAACAATCATTCTATTAAGTCAATCATTTTAGAAAATTGGTTCGATTATTGCAACTTAATTCCTTTTTTGCGCCCCTTCATCATTTTCCCGTCCGATTGCGCCTTCCATGCTATAATTTTTCCAGCGGAGCAGCATATTATGGTATTAGACCCTTCTACCCTGAGTAATCTCATTGTTGTGGCTGCCGGTTTTGCAGCCGCCTTCACGGCTGCGTTGTGGCTCAGCCTCATCTTCTGGACCTACCGCGACATTCGCCGCCGGGCGCGTGATCCCCTTGTGCGCATTCTGGCGGTGCTGGTCGTTGCCGTGCTCTTTCTGCCGGGCATGCTGGTCTATTACATTCTTCGTCCGGCGCGCACCCTCGAAGAGGAGTTTCAGCAGACCCTCGAAGAAGAAGCCCTGCTCCAATCCATCGAAGACTCCGCGCTGTGCCCCGGCTGCGGACGGCGCGTTCGAGATGAATGGGTGGCCTGCCCAGGCTGCTACACGCGCCTGAAGAAACCTTGTCACCAATGTGGAAAGCCCATGGAACTGGCCTGGAATCTGTGCCCCTATTGCGGCACACCGACTCCGGGCATGCGCCGTGACAACCTGACCCTCGACGATGCGCTGCGCAACCTGCCTAACGAACAAGCCGACAACGGCCTGGGCGCTTCATCCTCTCCGCCCGGCGATCAGGTATAATGAAGGCATGTATCGTTTAGCTCCGCTCGAACCTGTCGACTACCTGATTATCGGTCACATTACCCAGGACCTGACCGCCAACGGCCCCACCATGGGCGGTACCGCCTCCTTTTCCAGCCTCACGGCCAGGGCCTTAGGCCTGCGCGTCGGCATCGTCACCGCGTGCAATCACTGCGTAGATGCCTCTATTTTGGAAGAAATCCCCATCGCCGGTCTTAATTCGCCTACCACCACGACTTACGAAATCACCTACACCGACCAGGGCCGGGTGTTGTATTTGCGCCAGCAAGCCCCCCAACTAAACCTGTCCGCCATCCCTGAGACGTGGCGCGGCGCCCCCATTATTCACCTGGCCCCGGTAGCCAACGAAGTGGACCCCAACCTGGTGCGCGCCTTCCCCAACGCCCTCATCGGCCTCACCCCCCAGGGTTGGATGCGCTCCTGGGACGAAGACGGGCGCACCCGCTTTAGCGAGTGGGCTGAGTCTTCCTATGTTCTCGAACGCGCCGGAGCGGCGATCATCAGCATCGAAGACGTGCAGCGCAACGAGCAGATCGTGGATGAGTTTGCCGCCTCTGTCCGGGTGCTGGCAGTCACCGAAGGCGCCGAGGGCGCTCGGGTTTACTGGAACGGCGATGTGCGCCGCTTCAAACCCCCGGCGATGAATGAAGTCGATTCGGTTGGCGCCGGCGACATCTTCGCCGCCGCGTTTTTTGCCCGATTGCACGCCACCCGCGACCCCTGGGAAGCGGGCCGCTTTGCCACCCATCTGGCTGCCTACGGCGTCAGTCGCCGCGGTCTGCAAAGCATTCCCACCGCTGACGAAATCCAATCCTGCCTGGTAGAAGTGATCGAAAGAAACTGAGCTTATGACACGCATCTACACCCTCGTCAACCAAAAAGGAGGCGTCGGCAAGACGACCTCAGCCATCAATCTAGGTGCTTACCTGGGCTACTTTGGGCAGAGAGTCCTGCTCATCGACCTCGACCCGCAAGCCAACGCCACCTCCTCCCTGGGTGTAGATAAAAATACCGTCCGCCACGGCACCTATGATGTTCTCATTGGCGCCGCTCAGCCCGGCCCGCAGATCCTGCACAACCCGCGCCTGAAAATATCCCTGCTGCCTTCCTCACAGGCCCTGGCAGGAGCCGAAATTGAGCTGGTGGACGTGGCCAACCGCGAAACCCGCCTGCGCGAAGCCGTGCGCACGCTTCACGATCGCTACGATTACATCCTCATCGACTGCCCGCCCTCTCTGGGTCTGCTCACCGTCAATGGATTGGTGGCTGCCGCCCACGGCGTGATCATCCCCGTGCAGTGCGAGTACCTGGCCCTGGAAGGCCTCGGACAGCTCACCCAAACCATCCAGCGCGTGCGCACCTCGCTCTACCCTGATTTGCGCGTTCGCGGTGTCATTCTCACCATGTACGACGGGCGCACCCGCCTGGCCACAGACGTGGTCGGCGAGGTTCGCCGGCATTTTCCCGACCAGGTCTTCGAAGCGGTCATTCCCCGCTCCATCCGCCTGGCCGAAGCACCCTCTTACGGCAAACCCATCTCCTTGTATGCGCCCGAGTCGCTGGCTGCAAAAGCCTACGAATCTCTGGCGCGCGAGGTGCTTGCCGGAGACGGCGTTCACATTCCGCAATTTAACTAACCGGAGCTATGGCTATGGCGCGCAAAGGTGGGCTAGGAAAAGGCTTAGGAGCACTCATCCCCGGCGATGATGAAGCAGTTGAAAACGGCCTGACTCAGGTGCCCGTTGAGCGCATCTCGCCCAACCCCAGTCAGCCGCGCACCGAGTTTGACCCCGCCGACCTGGAGAGTCTGGCCGAATCCATCCGCGTGCATGGCGTCCTCCAACCGCTGGTGCTCACCAGCTACCCCGGCAGCGAGAACTACACCCTCATCGCCGGTGAGCGCCGCTGGCGCGCCGCCCAGATGGCCGGATTGTCCTTTGTTCCCGCCCTCGTTCGCCCCGTTGGCGAGCAAGAGCGCCTGGAACTTGCCCTGGTCGAAAACATCCAGCGCACCAACCTGGGACCGCTGGAACTGGCCGAAGCCTATCACCGTCTGCAAGATGAATTTGGCTTACAGCACGAGGATATCGCGGCGCGCATGGGCAAGAGCCGCCCGGCAGTCAGCAACACGCTGCGTCTTCTGGACCTGTGCGACGAAGTCAAGCAAGCCTTGCGCGACGGGAAAATCAGCGAAGGTCACGCTCGGGCGCTGCTGGGACTCACTCACCCTCAGGCCCAGCTCGCCGCCCTCGAAACCGTGCTCAAGCTGGAAATGAGCGTCCGCCGCACCGAAGAGCTGGTGCGCATGTTGAATGGAGAACGCCCCGCCCGCCGTGCCAAAGCCGAACGGCCCGCCGAGATTTCGGCCATCGAAGACCGCCTGCGCGGCTATCTGGGCACGCGGGTGGCTCTGCACCACGGAAAAAAAGGCGGCTCGCTGACCATTTATTACTTTTCTGATGAGGAACTTGAAGCATTAATGAGTAGAATAGTTAAGGAAGGTTAATTACCCTATGCGTCTGCTCCACAATGCCCACATCCACACCCTCAACCCCGTCCAACCGGCCGCAACGGCCATTGCCGTTGACCAGGGGCGCATTCTTGCCGTTGGCAGCAGCCAGGAGTTGCTGGCTGAGTTCGCTGAACGCGCCACCTGTGAAGACATGCACGGCCTCACGATTTGGCCCGGGCTGACTGACTCGCACCTGCACCTCGAACATTACGCCTTCAGCCTGCAGATGATCGACGCCGAAACCACCTCTCGCGCCGAATGCTTGCGCCGGGTGGCAGAACGCGCCCAAACCACTGTCGCAGGGCAGTGGATCCGCGGGCACGGTTGGAACCAAAACGTCTGGCCCGAGGGCTTTGGCTCCGCCGCCGACCTGGATGCCGTCGCGCCGCATCACCCGGTTTACCTGACCGCTAAATCGCTGCACGCCTCCTGGGCCAACAGCGCCGCGCTGCGCCTGGCCGGCATCACAGCCGCCACGCCCAACCCCGAAGGCGGGCAGATCGTCCGCGACGGGCAAGGCCGCCCCACCGGCATCCTGCTGGAATCGGCCATGGAATTGGTAGAAAGCATCATTCCACCTCCAACGGTTGCCGAAACCGCCCAGGCCATTCGGAATGCCATGCCCCGCCTGTGGCAGATGGGCCTCACCGGTGTCCACGATTATGACGGCGCGCGCTGCTTTGCCGCCCTGCAAATCCTGGATCAAGCCGCCGAGTTGGGCCTGCGAGTAGTAAAAAGCATCCCCCACGAAAACCTGCCCCTGGCAGTACAACTGGGCTTGCGCTCCGGTTTCGGCAGCCATCAACTGCGCATCGGCTCCGTCAAGCTCTTTGCCGATGGCGCCTTGGGCCCCCAAACTGCGGCCATGTTGCAGCCTTACGAAGGCGGCAGCGCCAACACCGGCATGCTGCTTCTGGATAACGAGCAGATTTTTGAAGCCGGTCGCCAGGCAGCCGCGGGCGGCTTGAGTCTGGCCATCCACGCCATCGGTGACCGCGCCAACCACGAAGTCCTCCTGGCCTATGCCCATCTGCGCGAGTACGAGCAGCAGCAAGGTCTGCCCGCCCTGCGCCACCGCATCGAGCATGTGCAGGTGCTCCACCCTCAGGATTACACCCGCCTGGCCGAACTGGGCGTGATCGCTTCCGTCCAGCCCATCCACGCCACTTCCGATATGCACATCGCCGACCGCTTCTGGGGCGCGCGCTCCGCGGGTGCTTACCCCTTCCGTACCCTGTTGGAAAGCGGCGCCAACCTGGCTTTTGGTTCCGACGCCCCCGTCGAATCGCCCAACCCCTTCGTGGGACTGCATGCCGCCGTCACGCGCCGCCGCGGCGACGGCTCTCCAAGCCCTGAAGGCTGGTATCCGGCCCAGCGCCTGGCCCTGGAACAGGCCCTCCACGGCTACACGATAGGCGCAGCCTTCGCCGCCGGCCGCGAGAACGAACTCGCCCGCCTGGCTCCTGGCTTCCTCGCCGACCTCATCGTCTTACCGGTTTCCCCCTTTGATCTTCCGCCTCAGGAACTCCACAGCATTACCCCGTCGGCAACCATGTTTGCCGGTGAATGGGTATGGAAAGCGAAGGTTTAGTGACCATGTCCGATCAAAACACCATCCCGATCGGCAGAACGAATCCCCTGGCCTTGACCCCCGAGGCCCTGGTTCCCCGCCTGGGCGATTACCTGGTCGAAAAAGGCCAGATCACCGCCGAGGATCTAAAACGCGCCCTGGAATACCAGGAACAGCTCCGCCACAGCGAGCAGCCTCCCGTTTTAGGAGACATCCTCATTGATCTAGGCATCATCACCCGCCGCGAGCGCGACAGAGCCATCACCGAGTTGTGGATCCAGTACCGCTCCGCCCTCACCGAGGCCAACCGGGTTTTGGAAGAGCGCGTCAAAGAACGCACCGCCGACCTGGAAACTGCCCTGGAGCAGCTTTCTACCCTCAACGAACTCAAGTCCAACCTGGTAGCCAACATCTCCCACGAACTGCGCACTCCCCTCACCCATCTCAACGGTTACCTGGAGCTGCTGTGCAATGGGGATTTCGGCCCGCTCAACGAGCAGCAGCGCAACATACTCAGTATCGTCCAACGTTCATCCGAACGCCTGGGCCACCTGATCGAAGATTTGATCCTCTTCTCGGTCAGCGAAAAAGATCAAATCTACCTGCACATCCAGCCCACCAATCTCCGCGAGATCTGCGCATCGGTTGAAAAAAGAAACCAGAGCCGGGCACAAGAGCAAAAGATCAAATTTACCGTCGACGAACCCAATGAGGGCATCCTGGTCGATGCCGATTTCGAGAAAATCACCTGGGTACTCATGCAATTGCTCGACAACGCCTTCAAATTCACAGCGCCTGGCGGCGAGGCGAGCTTGAAAGCCGAAGTGGACGGTAGTTTCATCAAACTGCAAGTGCTCGATTCCGGGATCGGCATCCCCACAGAGCAGATCGAGCAGATCTTCGAGCCTTTCTACCAATTGGACGGCAGTTCCACCCGCAAAGCAGGCGGAACGGGGTTAGGCCTGGCTTTGGCTCGTCGTATCGTCGAAGCGCATGGCTCCGTCATTCACGTTCACTCGGAGTTGAACAAAGGCAGCCGCTTTAGCTTCTTACTGCGCATCCATCAAGAGCCGTCTGCTCGCGCTGATGCAAAGCGGCACGGAGAAAGCGCATGACCGTCCTCGATCCGACCACCATCGCCGTCACAACTGACCATCTCTATCAGATTAGCCAGATCGTGACGCGTACCTCGGATTGGAACGAAGCGCTAAATGAAATTATCCCAACCATCCGCCAGATCATCATCTTTGATAACCTTGCGGTCTACATATCGGACCCCATCACCCACCAATTGGAAGTCATGTACGCGCGGGCTGTGGGTCGTGGGCGAGCCGCCGAAGCAGATATTGCCTGGGGCGAGAACTTTGCCAACTGGATTGTGGACCACCCCCAAACCGCTGTGCGCGAACCGGATGATGCCAAGGCCTCTGACCGCTTGAAGCGGCCCTTTCTCCTCGGAATTCCTCTGACAGTCGGCGAGCGGCGCCTGGGCGCCGTCATCTTCATCCGTTTTGGTGGGCCGCCCTTCAGTCCGCAATACATCGAGCTTGCCGAATTCATCACCCAGCAAATTGGCCTGCTGGTGGAATACCAGAATTTGCAACGCGCTTACGAAAACTTGGAAGCCCAAAGCGCTGAAGCTCGCCTTCAGGAAGATTTCATCTCCACCATCACCCACGAACTGCGCACCCCGTTGGGTTTCATCAAGGGTTATTCGACCACCCTCCTGCGGGCCGATACTACCTGGGAACCGAAAACACAGTTGGAATTCCTCACCATCATCGACCAGGAAACCGACCGCTTGCAGGAGCTGATCGAGAACTTGCTGGACTCGGCCCGCTTGCAAAGCGGAACGCTCAAGATGGATTTTCAAGCTGCGCGCCTCGATCTCATCATCAAAGCCGCCGCCGAGCGCTGCACCATTCAGGAGCCCGGTTTTACAATCAAGCTGACCACCGAAGGGCCGCCCTCTGCCATTCAGGGAGATCCCAAGCGCTTGCGCCAGGTCTTCGAAAACCTGTTTACCAACGCCATCAAGTATGCGCACGGCTGCGATGTTTCGGTTAGAATCAAACCAGAACAAGCCGGCTTTTTAATCGAGATCGAAGATTCCGGCCCCGGCATTCCGCTGCGCTATCTTCCTTATTTATTCGAGCGCTTCTTCCGCAATCCCGATAACTCTCCCGCCATTCACGGCACAGGCCTGGGATTGTTCATCTGCAAAAAGATTATCCTGGCCCACCGGGGGCGAATATCGGTATCTTCAGAAGTTGGTGAAGGCACGACGTTCCATATCTGGCTGCCCAAATTGCACGAAAGGACAGGCATCACGAAGGAATTGGAGGAATGACGGATGGCAACGCATATTCTTGTTGTAGACGATGAAGCCCGTTACTTGCACCTGGTAAAAGTCAATCTTGAAGCCGCGGGGTACGTGGTTACGACCGCCAGCAACGGAGAAGAAGCCCTGGAGCTGGTTTCCAGTCATGCCCCCGACCTGATCATCCTGGACGTGATGATGCCCCGCCTGGACGGGTTCACCACCTGCGAGCGCATTCGCCAGTTCTCCAGCGTGCCCATCATCATGCTCACCGCCAAAGGCGAGGAACAAGATCGCGTACGGGGGCTAAACGTTGGCGCCGATGATTACGTGGTCAAGCCCTTCTCCGCCACCGAGTTGATTGCTCGCGTGCGGGCTGTGCTGCGCCGCGCTCAAAACGCCGAAGGCGCTACCCAAAATCGCTTCTTCACCCACGAAAACCTGAAAATAGACTTCGCTCGAGCCGAAGTCTGGAAAGACGAGAAACCCGTCTTCCTTTCAGCCACTGAATACCGCCTGCTCATACAGTTCGCCCACCACGTGGGTCACGTCCTCTCGGCTGAGGAACTGCTCACCGCCGTGTGGGGCGGCCAGTACCGCGATGACAAAGAAATACTTTGGGTCAGCATTGCCCGCCTGCGCCAAAAGCTCGAGGACAATCCCCACAGTCCCCAACATATTGTCACCCGCTCAGGCCTGGGCTACTTAATGCCGCCGCTTGAGAAGGATTCTAACGAAAGGGTCTCATAATGGTTACGCAATACGACGATAAAGGCAAAATTTTTACACAGGTAGTTTCCAAACGTCCGGTCTCGGTCATCGTTCAAACCACCCTGCAGCGCATTCAGGGCACGCTGCACGTGCGCCCGTCCGAGCGGATCATCGATGAATTGAATATGTCTCAAAAGTTCGTTGCCCTCACCGACGGCCAAATCCTGGATCAATCAGGGGACGTCTTACATCAATTCGCTTTTCTTTCCGTCAACCTCGAACAGATCGTCTGGGTGATTCCCGCCGATGAGTTGAAGGCAGAATAGGTGGACTATGAATAACCCCGCAGTAGGTCCGCGTCAGGCGGAGATGAATAAACTACGCGATTTTTTGATGACGCAGGTATCGCGTGAAATGGAAGGGCAGGCGATTCAAGGAGATGATCGCCGTAAAGCGGTCAGCCAACTGCTCTTGCAGGCATACCAAAACACGCGGGTGCAGTTGCCCAACACCATCCGCGACCAGCTTTTCCACGACATTCTGGACGAACTGCTGGGTTTTGGGCCACTTCAACCGCTGCTCGATGACCCCGATGTCTCCGAAATCATGGTCAACGGTCCCAAAAATATTTACATTGAGCGCAAAGGCAAGCTGACCAAGACCAACATCACCTTCGAGGACGACCCCTCGGTGGTTCGCATCATCGAGAAAATTATCCTGCCCCTGGGCCGCCGGATTGATGGAGACAGCCCCACCGTCGATGCCCGCCTCCCCGATGGCTCGCGCGTCAATGCCGTCATTGCCCCTTGCGCCATCGACGGCCCCTCCATCACCATCCGCAAGTTCCAAAAGAACAAACTCAGCGTGCAGCAGCTCATCCAATACGGCTCGCTCACTCAGAACATGGCCGATTTCATTCGCGCATGCGTCATCTCGCGCTTGAACATCATCATTTCGGGCGGCACCGGCTCTGGTAAAACTACCTTACTGAATGTGCTGTCCAGCTTTATTCCCGAGGATGAACGCATTGTAACCATTGAAGACGCCGCCGAGTTGAAGCTCCTCCAGGAGCACGTCCTGCGCATGGAGACCAAACCCCCCAATTCCGAGGGCAGGCACGGCGTCACCATCCGCGACCTGGTGAAAAACTCGCTGCGCATGCGCCCCGACCGCATCATCGTTGGCGAATGCCGCGGCGGCGAAGCCCTGGACATGCTCCAGGCCATGAACACCGGTCACGACGGCTCGCTCACCACCCTGCACGCCAACACCCCCCGCGATGCCCTCTCCCGGTTGGAAACCATGAGCTTGATGTCCGGCATGGACTTGCCCATCAAGGTCTTGCGCGAGCAAATCGCCTCAGCCATCGATCTCATCGTTCAGCAAACCCGCTTGAAGGATGGCAGCCGCAGAGTCACCGCCATCACCGAAGTCGCCGGCATGGAAGGCGACACCGTGGTGCTGACCGACATCTTTAAGTTTGAACAGACCGGCGTGTCGCAAGACGGAAAAGTGCTCGGCGATTTGAAACCCACCGGCATTCGCCCGTTGTTCACCCCGCGCCTCGAAGCCTCCGGCTTCAAGCTTGGTCCCGAAGTCTTCGGCGCCAACCTTGCCGACATCCTCGGCAATCGCCGCCGCTAATGAAAGGGGTCGAAATATGAGCAATTTGCGCCAAATCTCACAGATACGCAAGCGTAAACTCGGAATCCTCATTCTGGACAGCCGCCGGGCAGCCCGTCGCACCATTGAAGAGTGTGCCGAAGCTTTGGGCGTGCCCCCCGAGAAATTCCAGGCATTCGAGGCAGGCCAGGAGTCGCCTTCCCTGCCCCAATTGGAGCTGCTCTCGTTGTACCTCAACGTCCCTCTCGATCATTTTTGGGGCAAACAGGCTCTTTCGACGGCCACTTCGGCCCCCATGCTCGAAGAACGCGAGCGCATGGTCATGCTCCGCAACCGCGTCATTGGCGCTTCGCTGCGCCTGGCCCGCACCAACGCCAAACTCTCCCTGCCCGAATTCGCCGAAAAGACCGGGCTGCCCGAAGAAGCCCTCAAACAGTACGAGCTGGGGGCCGCGGGCATCCCTACGCCCGACCTGGAAGCTATTTGTCTGGCTTTGGATATCCCACTCAGCACTTGCTTTGACCAGCACGGTCCCATTGGCAAGTGGCGCAACCAGCAAGAGACCATCCAAAAGTTCCTCGACCTGGAACCCGATGCCCAGCATTTTGTTACCCAGCCGGTCAACCGCCCTTACCTGGAGCTGGCCCGTCGGCTGAGTGAGTTGAACGTAGAAAAACTGCGCGCCGTTGCCGAGGGTTTGCTCGAGATTACCTTCTAATGAACGAAACACTCACCCCCCAACAGTTGGACAAAGAAGGCCAGACGGCTTTCCGGGCCGGGCGTTTCAGCGAAGCCGCGGCTGCCTTTGAACGCGCCGTGGCCGGGTTCACCGCTGCCGGTGATGCGCTCGGCGCCGCCGAAGCCGCCAACAACCGCAGCGTGGCCTTGCTGAAGGCAGGTGACGCCGCTGGAGCGCTGCAAGCCGCCACCGGCACCGAGGCCGTTTTCGCCGCCGCCGGCGACCCGAAACGCCAGGGCATGGCCTGTGCCAATCAAGCCGCCGCCCTCGAAGCATTAAATCGCCCCGAAGAAGCGCTAGAATGGTACGGACGCTCCTCCGATCTGCTCAAACAAGCCGGCGAAAAAGAATTCCGGGCGATTGTGCTGGAAAGCATCACCAACCTGCAACTTCGCACCGGCAAGCAACTGCAAGCCCTGGCCAGCATGGACGCGGCCTTGGAAAACAAACCCCGCCTGAGCTTCAAAGACCGCCTGCTGAAGAAACTGCTCAAAACGCCCCTGGACATGCTGCGCCGCAAGGAATGAGCCCGACACCCTCGCCTTATGGTCTGCGCCCCGCCCATCCTGAGGACCGGCTGCTGCTCTCCAGGTTTCTCAACAGTTCATCCTACTCACACCGCCACCTCGACTGGCGCGAACCCCTGGAATGGCTGGGCCGTCAGCCCTTTGTGATTCTCGAGAAAAACCATGAGGTGCAGGCCATTCTAAGCTGCCCCGCCGAACCGCCAGAGGTGGCCTGGGTGCGCATCTTTGCCGCCGGGGGCAGCCTTTCGCCCGCCTGGGCCTGGAACATGCTCTTCGAGCGTGCCATCACCACGCTTTCGGCGGCCCCGGTCAAACCAATTCTGGTCTCGCTCAGCTTACAGGATTGGTTTGCCGACATGCTGCTGGCTAACCGCTTCACCCATCACCAGGACATCGTCGTCCTGGCTTATGATGACCGCCCGCCCGCTGCGCTGCAACTTGCTGACGGGCTGGTCATTCGCGAGATGCACACCCCTGATTTGCCCGCCGTGGTAGATTTGGACAATACCGCCTTCGAGGCCATCTGGCGCATGTCCGAAAGTGACATCACCCGTGCCTACGAAAAAAGCACTCACAAGACCGTCGCTCTTTTGGATGATCAGATCATCGGTTACCAGATGAGCGCCTTGAGCGGTTTTTCGGCTCACCTGGCCCGTCTGGCGGTGTCGCCTGCCTTCCAGCACCGCCGCATCGGCTACCGCCTGCTGCAAGAACTACTCGATCATTTCATCAATGTGCAAGGCACCTGGGGAGTCACCCTCAACACGCAAGATACCAACTACGCCTCCCTGGCCCTATACCAACAGGTTGGATTCCGCCTGACCGGCGAACGCTTCCCGGTGTTTGTCTACCCATATTGATATAGGTTTTCCTGTAGCGGGCGAGGCGAACTTCGACATGAGGAACTAGAATGCCTAAACGTTATCGAACCAAAAAACCAACCCAAACCATATCCTCTCCCAACCGGAAGACAATCATCTGGTCCACGATTGTGGTGGGACTAGCCATTATTGCCCTGTTGGTTTTGCCCAATTTACTGCAATCGGATAGCAAATATCCCCAGGCCGACCGCAATTCCATTGGCGATCCCAACGCCCCCATCCTGGTCGAAGAATATTCAGACTTTCAATGCCCCTGGTGCGCGCGGTTCGCCCTGGATTCGGAACCTGCCCTCATCGAGAAGTATGTCGGCTCCGGCAAAGTCAAATTCACCTTCATCCCCTTCAGCTTCTTAGGCCCCGAGTCCATTCAAGCCGCCAAAGCCGCTTACTGCGCCGCCGATCAGAATAAATTCTGGGAATTCAAAGAGAAGCTATATCTCAACCAGGGCGCCGAAAACTCAGGGGCTTTGTCCGACGCCAACCTCGAGCGCTATGCGAGCCAGGTCAAACTGAATATGACTACCTTCCGCGAATGTTTTGCCAGCGACAAATACGCGCAGCAGGTGCAAGACGACCTGGCAACCGGAAAAGAGCGCGGAGTCAATGGCACGCCTTACTTCCTGGTCAACGGCGAAGGCCCCTACGCCGCCGCCGAGGTGGAAATCCGCATCCAGGCTGCCCTGGTCAAAATCCCCTA
>CAZMMI010000054.1:0-5631 GCA_964567255.1 uncultured Anaerolinea sp. | reverse complement strand
GAAACTGCCCGTGCGGATTTTGCGCACCTCCAGCAAGCTGCTCAGAGCCAACCCCAACAAGATCACGCCGCCCGTGGCAGTCATCTCCGCCATCATCGTATCGCTCATCACCGATTTGACCTGTTCGGCCAACAGGCTGATGCCCCCCTGGTAGATCAGCACCGTCAATGCGGAGAACCCCACCCCAATCCCCAGACTGGATGAGAAAGCCAGCGCCGCGAAGCCATCCAGCACCGATTTGATCGCCAGCAACTGAAAATCGCCCGTCATGCCATCCTGGATCGCTCCTAGTATGGTCATGGGGCCGACGCAAAACAACAACGAAGCAGTTAAAAAGCCGCGCACAAAACGCTCCTGGCTGCCCACGGCCTGTTTTTCTGCTCCGCCTTTGTTAAAGCGCGCCTCCAACCAGGCCCCCACTGCCGCCAGCCCTTCCTCGATCTTCCACCACTCGCCCAGCAGCGCCCCCACCACCAGGCTGCCCAACACCACCAAAGCGTTCCCGGTCTTGAGGAACATCTGAATGCCAATGGCAAAGGTGAACAGGCCCAACCCTGCCACCACGGTTTGCTTGAGCTTTTCCGGCAACCGTCCGCCCAAAAGGACGCCCAATGCCGTTCCAATTAACACCGTAAATACGTTAAGAATAGTCCCCGTCATAGATTGCCTCTTCGTTCAACGAAAGTGGGATGCGCTTACTGGCGAGCCAGGGTCGGCTGATCGCCCCCGGCGATCTTATTTTCTAGCAGTTCCAGCACAAAACAGTAAGAAGATAAACGGTTCAGGTATTGAAGCAAAGCAGGATTATGCACATCTCCTCGTTCTGCCAGTTCCACCATGCGCCGTTCGGCCCTGCGACAAATTGTCCGGGCCAAATCCACAGCCGCGCCTGCCGGGCTGTCGCCTGGCACAATGAACTCGCGCGGCACCTCCACCAGTTCCGTCAGGCGATCGGTCTGCTGCTCCAACCATTCCACCTGCCGGCTTTCCACCGCTCGGAATTTTTCGGCGTTCTCGCCGGTCGCCGCGGTTTCGCCCATGATACCGTACAAATGTCGCTGGATCTGCACCAGCGTTTCCCGTGCGCCCGCCGATTGGCACAGCGAGCGGGCCACCCCCAGCGCGGCTGTGGTCTCATCCAGGCTGCCGAGCGCTTCCATGCGCAGATCGCTCTTCGCCACCCGGCCCTCGCCCAGCAATCCGGTGCTGCCGTCGTCACCCTTGCGGGTATAAAATTTACCCGGCATGGCGATTTTCGGCGGATTTCCAATCCCAGTATAAGAACCAGAATTGCGGGTCGGGAAAAGCCGCCTGCAATCCCTCATCCCACACAAATTCTCCCGGCACGCCGCTGCCCCGCAGAATGTGATCCAGCCCCACCAGCACCGGGTATTCAACCGGCTCGTCGCCTGGCAGCATATCTTCTCGCAGCAGTTCCAGGATGGCACGCAAGCGGATGTCCCGCTTGTAAGCCGCGTTGCGCTCGCGCAAATCATCCAGGGCGCGCCGCCATTGGGCTATGCGAACGCCAAACTCGCGCACAGCCTTCTTGGACCAGTTCGAACGCCAGCGCTCGCGCACCCCCGCCATCTGCGCAGCAAGCTGCGTTGCCTCTTCATTGTCGGTCGCTGCTTGCAATCGGGCCACGGACAACCGCAGCAGCCCCAGGCTCAACTGCTCCAGGCCCGGCTGCCCAATCTGCGTGGGCGCCGATGGCAGCGGCCAGAATATTTCCTTAGATAGTAAAAACCCTTCCAGGTCAGGCATGGCAAGCCGCACATAAGCCAGATCATGCTCCAGTTTCATGCCAATTCCCTCCTGAAAAGTCTGTTATCTGAATTATGGTTGAGTGGGCGTAGCCTCGACAGCAGCGGGAGCTGCGTTCTCCTGCAAGCCCGGCAAATACCATTCTGTTACATAGGCGAACCGGTCGCTCGGATCAAATAAGGGGCCAATCCGCACGCCTTCAATTTCACGATCCACTCCGTAAGAGTAAACCGGGTAAAACAATGGCAGTGCCGGCAATTCATCGTGGAAAACAACCTGGAAGCCCCGGTACAACTTCGCGCGCTCAGTGAGGTCCGCCGTAACGCGGGCTTGCTCAAGATACTCGGAAGCCATGCGGTTATCCCACTGTGAGTAGTTTTGACCGCCGGTGGCCTGAGCCTGATCCCAAAATGGATAAGGGTCGGGATCCGGGGTGCCTGAAAGATTGAGTTCTACCAGCGCCGCCTGATAAGTCCGGTCCACCAACCGCTCGGTCACCAGTTCGTCGTAAGGCTGGGCTTCCAAATTTACTTGAACACCCAAAGCCAACCAGTTCGCCTGGATATATTCAGCCAGTTGGCGGTGCATGTCGGTATCCGGGTACAACAGGGTAAACTGCATATACTCACCCTCGTTGCTCAATACCGTGTCTTCCTCGTTGACCAGGCTGTAACCGGCTTTGCGCAGCAATTCCGCCGCTGCCGTCCGATCAAACTCGTACGCCTTCAAACCATCGTAGAACGCCCAGGTGCCGGGCAAGATGGGACCATCCGCAAGAATGGCCTGCCCGTTCAAGATCCGGTCGATCATACCCTGCCGGTTCAAGCCAAGCATCAGGGCCTTGCGGACATTTTCATCCTGTAAGAAAGGCGCATCGGTGCTTTTTACGTTGAACAAAACCATTGCCGTGCGCGGCAGCCGGGCGGTGTAGATCGCCAGGTTTGGTTCTGAGAGGCTCTCCGCCAGCAGCCCGCTGGGAATTTCGCCAATACCCTGAACCTCGCCATTCCGGTAGGCTTGCAAAGCCGCTTCGGGGGTAGCATAGAAACGGAAGACCAATTCTTCGATATATGGCTTCGTGCCGTAATACTTGTCAAACGCAATTAAAGCCACGCCGGCTATCTGATCGTTCTCAGCCAGCACCCGGTCGAAGCGGTACGCGCCACTGCCCACCGGCGCCAGGTTGAACGGGTCGTCCACCATCGTATCGACAGTCTTGCCTTCCAATAAGTGCTTGGGCAAAACCCCGAAACTCAAATAATCCAGGAAGGGCGAAAACGCTTCGGGCAGGCGGAACTGAATATCCCGCTCGCTCAACTGGACAGCCTCCACCTCTTCCCAAAATGCCTTCAAATCCTCGGGCACCAGGCTGCCCCCCGCGCGGATCACATCGATGGTGAACACCACATCCGCGGCGGTCAATGGCTGCCCATCATGCCACAACAGGTCTTCTTTTAAGGTGAAGTTGTACAGCGTACCGTCTTCCGAAATACCCCACCGCTCCGCCAGATCAGGCTGCGGAGCCCCGCGGGCATCAAAACGAACCAGCCCGCTGAAGATCAGTTGGCTCAAATCTCTGTCAACAGCATTATTAGCCGCCAGGAAAGGATTGATCCGCTGGAGGTTGCCCACCAGAGCCTCGGTATACACCCCGCCGCGCACCGGTTCGGGCGTGCTGCCCACCGGCGGGGGGGCTTCAGGCTGCTCAATGAGCAACAAGATGCTTACCACCAGCCCGGTCAGGAAAATGATTAGCAGTTGCCAGCGAAGTTTCTTCATAAGCTCCAATGATAACGAAAAAGGGCGATTCCCCTGGTGCGGCGAGTCGCCCCTCTAAAAACTTGCCTTCGCTTGGGAAATCGGTGCGTCCTTGCAGCCGCTCCGCGCAGATTAGCCCAGAATAACGATTGTGAGGATCAAAATGACAAACAAAACAGCCAGTCCTATGGTCACATAGAACAGGGTCTTTTCAATGCCCCGGCGCGCGGTATAAACGCCGCCCGTATCGCCACCGGTCAGATTCCCTAAACCAACGCCCTTACCCTGCAAAACCACGCTGGCGATGAGGGCAATTGAAGTTATAATCAACGCAATATCCAGATAATTAGTCACGCTTAGCCTCCTAGCAATTCATACCAAGGTTGGATTATACCTTTTACTTTCAGGAATCGTCAACCAAAATGGCCGAACTGGTACTGAATCTCCACATGCATACCACCTATTCCGACGGAACCGGGTCTCATGCCGACCTGGTCCGCGCAGCCCTCTCCGCCGGGTTGGATGTGATCATCGTCACCGACCACAACGTGCATGTTCGCGGGATGGAAGGATACCACCAAAACGGCTCGCACAAGCTGCTCATGCTCATCGGCGAGGAAGTCCACGATCCTTACCGCCAGCCGCCCAAGAACCATCTGCTCATCTTCGGCGCCGGGCGAGAAATGGCTCCCTACGGCTCCAACCCTCAAATCCTGATTGACCAGGTGCGCCAGGCAGGCGGCATTTGCTTTATTGCCCACCCCTACGATCTGGAACTCAAAGCCTTTCATGAACTGGACTTTTCCTGGGTAGATTGGCAGGTGCATGGCTATCAAGGCCTGGAGTTGTGGAACGGCATGAGCGAAATTAAAGCCGTCTCCAAGAGCGCCTTACATGCTATTTTCTACGCCTTCTTCCCGCGCTTTTTGCCCCACGGCCCCCTACCGCAGACCCTGGCCAAGTGGGATGAACTGCTTTCGGCCAAGAACAGCCGCGTGGCTGTGGTGGGCGGCTCGGATGCCCACGCCCTCCATCTCCGCGCCGGGCCCTTGCGCCGCACCCTATACCCCTATGAATATCACTTTAGAGCCATCAACAATCACCTCATCGTCGATTCTGATCTGACCGGCGACCTGATTGCCGACCGGCAGATGATCCTCAACGCCCTGCGCGCCGGGCACAACTTTGTCGGCTACGACCTGCCCCACGACACGCGCGGTTTCCGCTTCACCGCCCAGGGCAAAGAGACGGTTGCCTCGATGGGCGATGATATCCGCCTGGGGGATGGGGTCACCTTGCAAGTGCGCCTGCCCCTGGCCACAGAGTGCCGCCTGCTGCGCAATGGCGAGATCATCAAGACCTGGACCAACCGTGAATTCTGTACACATCTCGCCACCCAGCCCGGCACTTACCGCGTCGAGGCCTACATCAACTATCTCGGCAAAAAGCGCGGCTGGATCTTCAGCAACCCCATCTATATCCGTGAGGGTTCTCTTCAGCCTGAAGTAAAAGAGACCCAAATTTGAGATATACGCATGCTGCTCTGCGCCACGCGCACATCTGAGATTCGGGAACTTTCTTCACCCTATCCGGGAGGTATATGCCCGTCGTCAACAATGTCACCCGCCTGTTGGATGCGCGTCACGTGCGCTATACCGCCTTCGAACTGCCCGCCGAAAAGCTGGGCGCGCTCGAAACCGCCCGCCGCCTGGGTGTGGAACCCGACAGGGTGTTCAAAACCATTGTGGTTTTGCGGGCCACGCCTGGTGGAAAACCCGTTTTAGCCATCATTCCGGGCAACCGCAGCCTCGATTTGAAAGCCCTGGCCGATTTCCTGAAAGAGAAGAAAATGCGGCTGCCCACACAGCGCGAAGCCGAAGCCCTCACCGGCCTGCAAGCCGGGGGGATTTCTCCGCTGGCGTTGACCAACAAAGGCTTTCAAATCCTGCTGGATCAATCTGCCCAAACCTTTCCCGAAATCCACATTTCCGGCGGGCAGCGCGGGCTCAACATCCGCCTGCCGGTCAAAGATTTGGTCAAACTCACCGGCGCCCGCCTGGCAACCCTCTCCGGCCCGCTCCAGTCCGGCGAGTCCGACGAAGAGTA
>CAZMMI010000053.1:0-18042 GCA_964567255.1 uncultured Anaerolinea sp. | reverse complement strand
CGGCCTCCGGGAGAGCTAAATCGCCGTCCATGTAGGCGTAGCGAGTGGCGGTCTCATCGACCTCCATCTCGCGCACCTCGGTCTGGGTCAGGAATGCCACCAGGGGGGCCGGATCGGAAGGCGGGGAGAAGACATCTACAAAGGGGAAGCGCTTCTTGAGTACGTCGTGGCTGCGCACGCCCACCAGGCAGCCCATCAGGTTGATCACCAGGTTGGGGTTGCGCTCCTTGAGCGGCTTGATCGAGTTCAAGCGCCCATAAGCCTTGTTTTCCGCGGATTGGCGCACCACGCAGGTGTTCAGGACGATGACATCGGCCTCTTCGGCCTGTGAGGTTTGGGAATAACCGAGGTGCTCGAGCGCAGACGAAACGCGCTGCGAATCTGCAACGTTCATCTGGCATCCCTCGGTCCAGACATGGTATTTCATAGGGGAAGATTATATCAGAAAAAATATGACCCATTTTGGGGGGATTGATCCTCGGATAGCACTGCACCAAACCGTGGTTGGTTGTGAATGGCGGGCTTTGCCCGCCTCAAAAAAAAGAAAGAAAGAGGGAGTATTTGTCGCACTTCGTGCGACAAATACTCCCTGATAACTTTTTATTAGGCGCCCGAAGGGCGCGGTATAATACTGCCCTATGGAAAACCGCTATTCTGCTTTTATCTTCGACATGGACGGCACCCTGGTGGATAATATGTCGTTCCACTCTGAGGCCTGGATTGAATACCTGACCGAATTAGGCGCAAAACCCGATCCGCGCACTTTCATGGAACTGACCGCCGGGAAGATCAACCCTGAAATCTTCCGCATGTTCCTGGGTGCGGATATGACCGACGAACAGATTGCGTTTCACGCCGCCAAGAAAGAGGATCGCTACCGCCGCCTGTACCTGCCGCACATGCGTCCCATGCCCGGCCTGGTGGAGTTCTTACAGCAAGCTCGCGCAGCCGGAATGCATCTGGGCGTAGCTACCGCCGCCAACTGGGAAAACGTGGAGTTTATCCTGCAAGGCATCGGCCTGCGCGACGCTTTCGATACTATTGTGACCGCCGATGACATCACCAACGGAAAACCCGACCCCGAAATTTTCCTGATCGCCGCGCAGCGCCTGGGCGTGCCTCCGGCGCGCTGCCTGGTGTTTGAAGATTCGCTCATGGGCATTGAAGCTGCCCGCAGGGCAGGCATGGACTCGGTGGCGCTGACCACCAGCATCACCGCGCAAAAAGTTGCCAGCCTGACCGGCGTCAAACTCTCCGCGGGCGATTACTCCGCACTGAACCCTGCTGCGCTGGTCGTTTGAGGTTGACAAAGCCGCGGCACCCCGATTACAATATTGAAAATCATTTTCAATAACTATCAGGAGTGCCCTTCTGTGAACGCGCGTCTTTTCCTCACCTTTATTCTTCTCGCCAGCTTGCTTTTGAGCGGCTGCGCGCCCACCGCACCAGCCTCGGGCGAACTGCAAGTGCTCGCTGTCGAAAGCTTTTTAGCCGATATCACCCAGCAAGTCGCCGGTAAGAGACTGACGGTCCAAACGCTCATCCCTGCCGGCCTGGACCCGCACTCCTTTGAAGCCACCCCCCAAGATGTGGCTGTCATCGCCAACAGCCAGGTGCTCATCCTCAACGGCGGCGGACTGGAAGAATGGCTGGAAGAGATTCTTGAAAATGCCGGTGGCGAGCAGCTGTTCATCGAAGCTTCGGCAGGATTGATATCACGCACGCCTGGCGCAAGCGAAGCGGAACTAGAACACACTGAAGAAGAGCATGCCCACGAAGGTGATCCGCACTTCTGGCTGGATCCCGTCCTGGTCATTCACTACGTTGAAAACATCCGCGACGGGCTGATTGAAGCCGATCCAGACGGCAAAGATGAATACAGCCAAAATGCCGCCGCCTACATTCAGCGGCTGACCGAACTGGACGCCTGGATTGCTGGTCAGGTGCAGCAGATTCCAGCCGAGCGCCGGCTGCTGGTCACCAACCACGAATCCTTCGGTTACTTCGCCGACCGCTACGGCTTTCGCATCATCGGCGCAATCATCCCCAGCGTGAGCAGTAGCGCCGCGCCCTCGGCCCAGCAGATGGCCGAATTGGTTGACCACATCCGCGCCGAAGGCGCTCCGGCCATCTTCCTGGAGACGGGAGCCAGCCCCCAACTTGCCGAGCAGCTTGCCGCCGAAACAGGCGTCAAGGTGGTCACGGGATTATCCACGCACTCAATCCAGCCTGTAGACGGCAAAGCGGTTGGCTACATTGAGATGATGAAGGATAACACCCAAAAGATTGTCCTGGCATTGAAATAAAAGAGAAGGAATCTCCGAATTTGAGGTCTATGCGAGTGCTTCGGACCCGCATAGACCTCAAATTTTTTTTCGCATATTACCCAATTGGCGCATTGACTCACAGGCTCAAAGTGGGGGATAATACGCCAATGCAAAGCAATCTCGAAGCCATTCTGGCCGGGCTGCACGAAAACGCCCGGCTGATTGAAACGCTGGAGGCAGGCGACACCGGCGGGCTGAACGCTGCCTTGCGCCGCGTGGTGGATTCTGCCGTGGCTTGCCTGCCGGGATCGGCGGCAGCGGTGTTTGCCTGCGGGCCGGATGGCACGCTGGAGCTGGCTTCGCGCATCACCGCCGGCACGTGGGCGGCGGCCTTCCAAACCACCGCGCCGCGCGCCAACGGCCTGGGGCAAATCGCCCTGCGCGAGCGCCGCCCGGTGATTGCTTTCGAGAACCCCGAATGCATCCTGCACCCCGCCTGGCAAGAGGCCGGAGCCAAAGCAGGCATTTGCCTGCCCCTGTTGGTGGGTGGCGAAGGCATGGGCGCGCTGTACGTTTACCTGCACGAAGTGGTTACTTTCCAGCCCACCGAGCTGGCCATTTTGGGAATCCTGGCCCAGCAAGCCGCCTCGGCGTTGTTCCAATCGCGCCAGATGTACGCGGCCTACCGCGGCCTGGCCCGCAAAGAAGACGAACTCAACCGCATGCGCCACGCCGGGCTGCTCATCTCTTCGCGCATCAGCCTGGAAGAGACTCTGCAAGTGATTCTGCAAATGGCTCTGGAGGTCACCGGCGCGCACTACGGAATTTTGCGCCTGATCGACCCCAGCGGCCAGATTCTGCATACCCGCGCGCTGGCCGGCGACCTGATCTCTCAGCCGCTGGTCGAGGCTCTGCCCATCTCAGGCAACAGCGTCACCAGTTGGGTGGCACGCAGCCGCCAGCCGGTGTGCATTCCCGACCTGCGCCTCGAACCGTGGAACCAGGTCTATTACCCCCTGGATGCCAACCTGGAGATGCGTTCCGAGTTGGCTGTGCCGCTCATCGGCGCCAGCGGCCGCCTGGAAGGGGTCATCAACCTGGAATCGCCGCAGGTCAACGCCTTCAACGAAGACGACCGCCTGCTGCTGCAATCCCTGGCCACCCAGGCCCTGGTCGCCATTCAGGAGGTGCGCCTGTTGGATGCGCTGCAAGAGGCCGCCCAACTGCTCCTGGACCGCCCTCTATCCGAAGCGCTGCATCGCCTGGTGGAACTGGCCTGTGAATTGCTCAACGCCACAGCGGGCATGGCCTGGCTGCGCGAGGGCGACCACCTGAACCTGGAAGCCGCCAAAGGCCCGGAGCGCGGGCGAGCCGTCCTGCCGCTATACGCCAGCCTGACCGGTCAGGCCGTGCGCACCGGGCAGCCGGTGACCAGCGACGATCTGCGTGCCGACCCGCGCTTCCATTACAGCGAACTGGCCGTTGAGCAGGCCTGGACACGCGCCTTGATTGTGCCCATGATTGCCGGTGAGGGCGCCGAAGCCGTAGGCGCGCTGGGGCTGTATAGCGATGAGCGCCAGGCCGCGCCTCTGGGACAGGCCGAATGGGAGCAAAAGGTACTCACCTGCCTGGCCCAATATGGCGCCCTGGCGGTGCAAAATGCCACCCGGCAAGAAGCATTAAAGGCCAGCCGCGAACAACGCAGCGCCGCTGAAACCTTTGCCGCCATGGGCGATATCGCCGCCAATCTGCTACACCACCTGAACAACAAGGTTGGAACCATCCCGGTGCGCATCCAGGGCATTCAGGATAAATGCCGCCCGGCTCTGGAAGCCGACCCCTACCTGTCCAACAATCTGGCAGAGATCGAGCGCTCGGCTGCCGAAGCAATGGAAACCGTGCGCCTGAACCTCTCTCACCTGCAACCCATTCACCCTGCTCCGGTGGCCATTGCCACTTGCGTGCGCGAGGCGACGCAAAACGCCGACCTGCCGGCCAGGGTGCGCATTGAGACCAGCGGCCTGGACGACCTGCCCCCCGTCATCGCCGGGCAGCGAACCCTGACCCTGGTGTTCGTCAACCTGCTCATCAACGCCGCCGAAGCCATGCCCGAGGGCGGGTTGATTCGCATCGAAGGCCGTCTTTCGGGGCAGTGGGTGGAGACGCGCGTCATCGACGACGGCCCCGGCATTCTCCCCGAACTGCACGAGCGCATCTTCGACTTCAATTTTTCAGCTCGCCCCGGCAAACCCCGCGGCAAGCTCGGTTTTGGCTTGTGGTGGGTAAAGACCCTCACCACCCGGCTGGGTGGATCGGTAGAAGTGGAAAGCAAGCGAGCCCGCGGGGCGGCTTTCCGGCTGCGCTTTCCCCGCGCCGAAGGAGATCCTTCATGAGTAACACTCCGATGATGGCACTGGTTGTGGAAGATGATCGCTCATGGCAGGGCATCCTCACCGAACTACTCACCGACGCCGGGTTGCAGGTGGAAACCGCCCCCACCCTGGAGCAAGCGCTGCCCCTCATCCGCGCCCGCGCTCACCGGATTGCCGTTTTGGATCTATCTCTGGAAGGCAGCGACCCCCACAACCGCGACGGATTGCAAGTATTAGAAGCGGTGCGCCGCTCTGACCCGGGCTGCGCCGCCATCCTGTTGACGGGCTTTGCCACCGTGGAGTTGGCAGTCAACGTGCTCACCGAGGCGGGAGCCTTCTCATGCCTGCGCAAAGAGGCCTTCTCGCGAGCGCAGTTCCGCGAGTTGGTGCAGAAAGCGTTGCGCCTGCCTCCGCAGCTCAGCCAAAGCCCCAACGAGCCTGACCTCCCGGCTGCCCCCTCTCCGGCGGCCCCCGCACCCGCCGGGACACCTGGCGGTGGCACGGCCCTGGTCGCCGAAGATGACGCCGGTTGGCGCTCGATCCTGACGGAACTGCTCAGCGGCGCGGGATATCGCGTGCATGCCGCGGCTGGATTTGGCGAAGCGCTGGGTCTGCTGCGCCGTGAGAAGTTCAATCTGGCCATCGTGGATTTGACCCTCACACCCGGGCTTCCCGGCTCGCCGGAAGAATCTCAGGACGGGCGGAGGCTGCTATCCATCTCGCGCACAGCGCGCATCCCCACCATTGTCCTCAGCGGCACGGCCGATCCCGACGGGGTGCAGCAAACCTTCACTGAATACGAAGTATTTGCTTACCTGGCCAAGCAGACCTTTGACCGGCGCGCCTTCCTGCAAACAGTGCAGGCGGCACGCAGCAGCGGTCCCGCTCAGGCCGGAGAACTCAACCGCTTGACCGACCGCGAATGGGAAGTGCTGGAGTTGCTGGCGCAAGGCATGACCAACAAAGAGATTGCCTCGAGGTTGGTCATCACCACCAACACGGTCAAACGCCATCTCAAGTCCATCTTCGAGAAGCTGGATATCCACACCCGCGCCGCCGCCGCCGCCAAAGCCGCCCGGCTGGGCTAGATCACGGATCGCCCCATTTAATTTCCAACACCGGGCGTGCGCCCGCGCCGCAGCCTGTGTCGCTGGAATAAAAATACTTTCCCGTATGCTGGGGGGCTTCGGAGCTATACAAAACCAGGTTCGCTGGCTTGCCTAGTTCATAAGCTTGAGCAACGGCGCGGCTGACATCCCAGGTTCGTTCAATTCCCGGACACACATCGGTCTCAGCCACTTTTACCCAGGCGCGGCTGAAGTTCTCCACCGCCATCGGCGCGTTGTTCCAGGTGATGCTTCCCTCATCCCACGTCTCGCCCACCGTCAACACCTGGATGAGCGAATCGTATACCGTATCGTTGGTCTGGTCCAGCCCGGCCCCGCCAAATTGATAGAGTTTCAACGTGGCGGAAAGGATTCCTTTTCCGGGCGGAATGGAACCCAGCGGGAAAGAAACGTAGTACTTCGAATAACAGGGCCAGTGTTCCATCTGCGCTTCGTTAGAAACGTTCAAATCTCCCTCAAAGCCCTGGTTGTAGTTACCCCACAGCGCCCAATCGGTGCGCCAGTCAACCATATCGCCGCACAAGCCGCTCCCGCCCACGTCGGCATCCGGCACCTCCACCCCGTTGACCTCATCACGGATATTGGTAGTGCGCATGTTCGTCACGATGGGTGGAACGTATTCGGGCACGCCAAAGCGCAGATTACCCCACGTAGCCGGAATATCTCGCTCGGCGGCCTCGGTCCACAGCTTGACCGGCAAGGGCGAAGCAGAGAGCGAATCGCGATCATGCAGTATCATCGCCAGCTTCCAAAAAGCGCCATCGGCAGGTTTGCCGCTCAGACCCAGGCTAGAAAAGGGAATCTCGTACTGCGTGCTCCAACCGCGAATATTGATATTTTTCACCAGGTCATCCCCGCGGTAAGAGGTTTTTACATCCACCGCCTGGCGCAAACCCGAATTGACCACCCAGCCACTGCCATTGCCGGTGTAGGCCTGGAACATCGGGTTGGATGTGTTCCCAGAGAATTCCACCACCAGGCGGTAAGACTGCGCCGTGGGCGCCGATGCCCCGGCCCCGTCGCGAGACAGCAGCAGGGTGAATGCGTCGTACTGCTCCATGTTTTGCCCGGTTTCGGCTGAGTCATACTGCAAGTAACGGTCAACGATCCCCACCCGCACATATAGATGGGTGTTGTTATAGCCCACGCGCACATCGGCATAGTTTTCGCTGTTGGTCACCTTGCCAAACCAGACGATAGACATCTCGTGCATTTTGTCGGCGGGCATATCGGCCACATTGGCATAGTAAGCATTAACGGTGCGCGAGGCAGCCAGGGGGTTGTAACGATTCGTGAGCAAGGGCAGGTACACCACCGGCTCGAGCGTTCCACCGGCGGTCACCGGGATCACTTCTTCACCAGTGGGTGTTTGTGTCGGAGCCCCTTCACAAGCCATTAACAACACAGCAGGAATCAGTAATGGTAACGCTAATGAAATCCATGTTCTTTTCATGAGTCTTAAACACCTCGTTCCCTTCATTATGCCACAACAATATCAATTTTGATCTTAAAAATCAATCATTCAGCCTGAGGTATAATACCCCTGTGCGCACCATGACCCCCCTTCAACGCATCTTGCTTATGGCTGTTGGTTTTCTGGCACTAGGAGCCTTGGGCCTGGCCGGGTGGTTGGTGTGGTCAAACACCACCTCCATACCGCTCGCCCTCCCAACCCAACCCATGCCCGTCGAACCATCGCCCGCGACGCCTTCTCCGCAGCCCACATCAACCTCCCTGCCCACCCCCATAGAACGCACGGCCGAGCCGCCCACCCCCACCCCGCTGCCCCTGATACAGCCCACCGACCCCGCTCCAGCGGCCTGCCTGCCCGCTTTCGGCACGCGCGCGCAAGCCCAGGTAGTGGAAATTCTAGCGGCCAACCGCATTCGTGTGGAAATTGACGGGAAAAAGCAGGAAGTGCTCTATTTGGGGGTTGAACTGGCCGGCGCTCCAGAACCGGCACTGGCTGCTAACCAGATTCTAGTCGAGGGCCAGACCGTGACCCTGGTATCCGACTCGTACGACAACGACCCGCAGGGCACCCTGCTGCGCTATGTTCTGGTCGGGGAAACACTGGTCAACTACAAACTCATCCGTGACGGAATGGCCATCACTGCCCTCAACCCGCCCGGCATCGCCTGTGACGCGACCTTTTTAGCCGCCGAACGTGCCGCGCAAGCCGATAAAGTCGGTTTTTGGGCCATGCCGGTGCCCAATTACGATCCTGCCGCCAGGGTGACCGCTGCCGCGCCGCCTTGCCCTTGTGACACCAACTTCACCTGCTCCGACTTCACCCGCCAGGAGGCCGCTCAGGCCTGCTATAACGCCTGCGGAGATTACCGCAACGCCCTCATGGACACGAACCATGACGGCATTGCCTGCGAGGAATTACCCTGATGACAACCCAATCCCCCTTAATTTTACTGACCAATGATGATGGAGTGTATTCGCCTGGACTGCATGCCATGGCTGAAATCGCCGCCGGACTGGGCGAAATTGTAATCGCTGCTCCTCGCGAACAGGCTACCGGCGCCAGCCGCAGTGTGCCCGCATCCTCCGACGGGCGCATCGACATTGTTCATCTCCCAATCAACGGCAGCCAACACCCCGCCTATGCGGTGGGCGGCGCACCCGCCCAGGCCGTGCTTCATGCCGTGCTGGAGCTGCTTCCTCGCCGCCCAGACCTGGTTATCTCTGGCATCAACTACGGCGAAAACGTCGGCAGTGGGATCACTCACTCCGGCACCGTGGGCGCTGCCATCGAAGCCGCCGCGCTCGGCATCCCCGCACTGGCAGCCTCCTTGCAGTTGCTGACCGGGGAATATTATCACTATCAAGACCTGGATTTCTCCACAGCCGCCCACTTCACCGCCAAAATCGCCACCCTGGTACTGCAAAACCCGCTCCCGCCGGACGTGGATATCCTCAAAATTGATGTGCCTGCCGGCGCCACGCTCGAAACACCCTGGCAAATGACGCGCCAGTCGCGCCTGCGATATTATGTTCCCTATGCCGTTCGCCCAGGCGGCCTGGGCGAACCGGGAAATATCAACGTTCAAATTCGGGTGGAACGCGATGAATCTGAGCCGGGAACAGATGTGCACGCGGTGTATTTCGACCAAAGCATATCCATCACCCCACTCAGCATTGACCTGACTTCACGGGTTGATTTGGAGGCTCTGTCTGAGCAATTGCGGTTAAAATAGAGTTACATGGACCTGAAGCGCGTCATTGCAAGGCTTTTCCCGCCCGCCGCCAGGGATGAAGACCGTCTCCGGCTAACAAGACTGTTGCTTTGGGTTCAAGGGGCCCTCTTCGTAACGCTCCTCCTTGGGGCAGGTTTATCCATCCTAAACCATGAACCCGATAGCTACCCTGTCTTGCTGACGGCAGCAGGAGTGGTGGCTTTAACCATGATCATCTCCCGCGTAGGGCACCCTCGGCTGGCCAGTTTCCTATTCCTGCTGACCATGATCGTGGTACAAACCAACCTTCTCCTAAAAGGGCAAGGCATTCACGACATCACCATGATGGCTTATGCCGTGGTGCTGATGGTTGCCAGCTTGATCCTGGGAAACAAAGCCTTTGCAACAATCGTTGTTGCCAGCTTGCTATCCTTGGGGTTTGTGATCTACGGCGAGATAAATGGATTGTGGGCGTCCGCCTTCAGCGTATACACCGACTGGATCGATTTCGCTTACCTGAGCCTGATCATTCTCCTGGCAGCGTTTATTGCCCGGCTTCTATCAAGTAATCTTTTCACCAGTTTGCAGCGAGCCCGTGACAACGAGCAAAAATTGGCTGCTTTGAACCGCCAGCTAGAAGAACAAGCCGCCCAGATTCGCCTGGCTGAAAAACGCTGGTTTTCTTTGCTGGTTCAGGTTCCCAGTTGGATTCTGGAACTGGATTTAGATGGGAATATCTTGTTCGCCAACACAACCGACGAGGCTCAACGCAAGCGGGTTTTTGGCTCTCCATTGTCTGCCTTCTTGCCGGACATGCACCAGGAAGATCTCAGTGCAGCCATCGCCCAGTCACTCGCAACTGGTGAAACTATCACCCTCGAATCTCCCGCCCGGACAGCGGATGGAACGGTACGATGGTTCGCTTCTCGGCTGGCAGTAATTCAAGATGATAACAACCCTCATGCTGTCCTGGTCGTTACCGACATCGATGAGCGCAAGAAAGCCGAGGAAGAAATCTCTCGGTTGAATACCGAACTGGAGCAGCGCGTGCGCACACGCACGGCCGAGTACGAAGCCGCCAACCGCGAGCTAGAATCTTTTGCCTACTCCGTCTCCCACGATTTGCGCGCCCCGCTGCGGGCCATCAACGGCTTCAGCCAGATCCTCATGGATGAATACGGCGGGGCGCTGGATGAAACCGGCCGGGACCACCTGTCGCGTATCCGTGCCGCCACGCTGCGCATGGGCGGCTTGATTGATGACTTGCTAAATCTCTCGCGAGTGACGCGCAGCGAGTTAAAACGGGTGCGCGTGAACTTGAGCGAAGTGGCCCTGGATGTTGTGGACAACCTGCATCGCGCCTATCCCGAGCGAACGGTTGAAATGCACATTCACCCCGATATAGTCGCCGAGGTCGACTCGAGCCTGGTGCGCATCATCCTTGAGAACCTGTTGAATAATGCCTGGAAGTTCACAGTTCACAGCCCTCACGCCAGGATCGAATTTGGGCGAACGGTGGAAGAAAGCGAGTTCGTCTATTTTGTTTCCGACAACGGCGCGGGGTTCAACATGGCCTATGCCGACAAATTGTTTGGGCCCTTCCAGCGGTTGCATGCCCCCGGAGAGTTTGAAGGCACAGGCATTGGGCTGGCCACCGTGCAGCGCATCGTTCATCGCCACGGAGGCCGAATTTGGGCCCGCGGACAGGAAGGCGCAGGCGCCACGTTTTTCTTCACCCTGGAGTAAACTCCAAAAAATTAGACCTGTGCGGGCGCGAAACGCCCGCACAGGTCTAATTTTTTTCTTTCTTGCCTCTACAGGAGCAGGGACAGATCGAGGTGGCGGAAAATTATAGCCGGTTGATAAAGCGTTCCATCCGGCGCAGCGCTTCTTCGATCTTGTCGTAGGAAGTGGCGTAGGAGCAGCGGATGAAGCCTTCTCCGCCTTTGCCGAAACCCGATCCAGGCACAGCCGCCACGTGCTCTTCTTCGAGCAAGCGGTTGGAAAATGCGTTATCATCCAGGCCGGTCACCGACACCTTCGGGAAGGCATAGAACGCGCCTCGCGGCTCAAAGGTCGGCAAGCCAATCTGGTTCAGCCCATCCACAATCAGTCGGCGGCGGCGGTCATATTCAGCCGCCATCTTTGCCACATGCTCCTCGCCATCCCGCAAAGCGACAATCGCTGCCATTTGCGCAGTGGTGGAGGCGCACATGACCGTGTACTGGTGTACCCGCAGCAAGCCGGTAATCAATTCGGCTGGGGCGGCGGCGTAGCCAATGCGCCAGCCGGTCATGGCGTAATCTTTGGAGAAACCACCCAGCAGGATGGTGCGTTTCTGCATCCCGGGCAGCGCCGGGAAGCAAATATGCTCTCTGCCGTAGACCAACCGGTCATAGATTTCATCCGATAAAACAATCAAGTCGTGCTCTTCCGCCAGGCGCGCAATCTCCAGCAAAGTTTCGCGGGAAGCCACCGCGCCGGTAGGGTTGCTGGGGAAGCCCATCAAAATGGCTTTGGTGCGCGGGGTGATGGCTGCTTCCACATCTTTCGGGTCTACCTCAAAATTGTTTTCCATGCGGCAAGCCACTTCCACCGGCACGCCTCCCGCCAGGAACACCTCGGCCTGATACGAAACGAAACAAGGGGTGAGAACGATGACCTCGTCGCCGGGGTCGAGCAATGCAGTGGAAGCCAGATAAAGCGCCTCCGAACCGCCTACGGTGATGACAAGCTGGTCGGGTTCGTAATGCACGTTGTACAGCCGCTCGAGATGGGCTGAAAGGGTTTTGCGCAGTTCGAGCACGCCCACATTGGAGGTGTAGTGGGTCTCACCGGATAAAAGCGAGCGTACCCCGGCGTCCACAATGGGCTTGGGGGTATCGAAGTCCGGCTCGCCAATGCCCAGCGAGATAATATCTTTCATGGTCGCGGCGATATCGAAGAACTTGCGGATGGCCGACGGTTTAAGGCTGGCGGCGCGTTGCGATAAATAAGATTTGGTCATGACGGCTTCTCCTTCATCCGGCGGCTGTGAACGAGCCGCGCTATTGCATTTCGATAACCCAGCGATCTTCTTCTAAATCATACTCCAATTTGAAACGGGCGCCACCAGCGCAGCGCACCCAAAACACCTTCCCTTGCGGGGTGCGGGCATGGTGTTCAACTTCCTCAACTTCCAGCCGCTGGCCGTTCCAATACAGGGCCGTCGGGCGTTCCGCGTACTCACTCCCCGAATAGCACTCGACTAGCGCACCGCCCACGATTGATCTCCGAGATTCAGACGCAGTGCCTGTCCCGAGAGACTGACGTTGCGGCCCAATAACGAATCTTCCAGGGCGATGTCTTGAATGTGGGTACCCTCGCCAACGATGGAGTTGGAGACAATAGCGCGCTTCAACTCACAGTCGGCATCGATGGAAACGTATGGGCCAATCACCGAGTTCTCTATATGCGCCGACTCATGGATGAACACCGGCGGGACAATGGTAACTCCGGGGCGGGTCACCTGCGCGGTGTTATCGTGGCCGTGCTCCAGCAGGTAGCGATTGGTATCCAGGGTTGATTCCACCGTGCCGGCATCCAGCCATACCTCGACCATTTCGGTGCGCATTTTGGCGCCTTGCTCGAGCATGATGTTGACCGCATCGGCCAGGAAAAACTCGTTCTTGAGGGTCACATTGCGGTTCATTTGCCCTTCGATCGCGTTCAGCAGCGTTTCAGCGCTGCGGAAGTAGTAAAAGCCCACCACCACCAGATTGTTGCGGGTGTCTTCGGGCTTTTCGATCAGGCGTCTGACCAGGCTGTCGCCGTTCAATTCCGCCACACCGAAGCGGCGCGGGTCGGGAACGGCTTTCACCCAGGCCACCGCGTCGGCAGTTTCGTTCTCCAGGAAGGAAAAATCTGTCTCGACCAGGGTATCCGAAAAAGCCATCAGCATCGGCCCGGTCAAGTGCTCGCGAGCCAAATAGAGAGCATCGGACTGCCCGCGCATTTCATGCTGGAGCACGAAATGCACTTTCTTTTCGGGATGGTACTCCTCCATGAACTCGCGCGTTTGCTGCTCGCCGTTTGGACCCACAATAAAGATATATTCCACATCAAAATCGGCCGGGACCGTATTGAATTGATCCAAAACGTAATCCAAAACAGTCCGCCCGGCCAGCGAGATGAGCGGCTTGGGCTTGCTCCAGGTGTGCGGGCGCATGCGCGTGCCCAATCCGGCCATCGGGACTGCAATTTTGAGTGTTTTACGAGACATTCTGTTCCTTAACCCTCGAACTCAGGATAATTCCGGGGCGCGTTTGTGCCAACCGGTGGTTAATTGATAGGCATGGGCTGTTTTTAACAGCACCTCTTCTTTGAAGTGCGGCCCCATCAACTGCATCCCGATAGGCAGGCCGCGGCCATCGAAGCCAACCGGGAAGGACAGACCTGGCACACCCGCCAGGTTGGCCGGCAGCGTGAACACATCCTCCAAATACATCGCCAGCGGATCGTCGGTATGCTCGCCCAGACGGAAAGCCGTACTGGGAGCCACCGGGCAGGCAATCACATCCACATCCTGGAAGGCCTTGAGAAAATCCTGGCGGATGAGCGTGCGCACCTTTTGGGCCTGACCATAATAGGCGTCATAGTATCCCGCCGAGAGCGCATAGGTGCCTAGCATGATGCGCCGTTTGACCTCCGCGCCCAGGCCGGCCCCGCGCGACTTGTTGAACAAGTCCCACAAGGATTGAGAAGGCTCTCGCAAGCCAAAGCGCACCCCGTCATAACGTGCCAGGTTGGCCGATGCCTCGGCCGGGGCAATCAGGTAATACACCGGCAGGGCGTATTCCGTGTGAGGCAAGCTCACCGGCTGAGCCACCGCCCCCAACGCTTCCAACTGCGCAATGGCAGCTCGCACACCAGCTTCTACCTCCGGCTGCATCCCGGCAATGAAATACTCATCGGGTACGCCCACCCGCAGGCCCTTCAAATCCGTGGAGCGGCTCAATTGAATGTTGGGCGCGCGCAGGTTGCTGCTGGTTGAATCACGCGGATCGTAACCGGCCATCTGATTGAACAACAAGGTCACCTCGGCGGCACTGGCGGCAAAAGCGCCTACCGAATCCAGCGAGGATCCGTAAGCCACCAGCCCGTAGCGTGAAACCCGCCCGTAGGTGGGCTTGAGGCCGGTGATGCCGCAGTAGGCGGCGGGCTGGCGGATGCTGCCGCCAGTATCCGAACCGGTGGCTGCCGGGACCAGACGAGCCGCCACGGCCGCGGCGCTGCCGCCGCTGGAGCCGCCCGGCACCCGCTCCAGGTCCCAGGGGTTGTGCGTGGGACCGTAGGCAGAGTTCTCGGTGGAAGAACCCATCGCATATTCGTCGGTGTTGCTCTTGCCCACCACCACCACGCCCGCATCCAGCAATCGCTGAACCGCCGTAGCTGTGTAGGGCGGGACAAAATTCTCCAGAATCTTCGAGCCGCAGGTGCAGCGCACATCTGCCAGGCAGAGCACGTCTTTGATCATCACCGGCAAACCCAACAACGGCGGGAGCGCCAAGGCTGCGGAAGGGTCGCCCTTCTGCGATTCGCGGTAGCGCTGGTCGGCTTCGTCCGCCTGGCGCAAGGCCAGCTCGGGGGTGTAGGTGATGAGGGTGTGCAAGCGGGGCTCAAAGCGCTCGATGCGTGTCAGGCAAGCTTCGGTCAGCTCGCGGCTGGTGAAGTCTGCGCGGCGCAGCCCGGCCAGCATCTCCGTGATGGTCATGGTTTCCGGTGTCAGGCTCATGGCTTACTCCAGCACCGGGGGCACGCGGAATTGATCATCTTCGCTCAGAGGGGCATTCCGCAGAACGGTGTCCACAGCGAGCCCCTCCACAGGTTCGTCGGCGCGCAACGGGGCGGCGTCGAGGGTTGCGCCGGCGGTGGGCGCGATACGGCTGGTGTCAAGAGATTGAAGCCTGGCCGCATAATCCAAAATCGCGGAAAGCTGCTGGCGGTAGCGGGCCAGTTCTTCAGAGCTTAACTCCAGGCGAGCCAGATGAGCAATGTGTTCGACTTCAGCTTGGGTGAGACTCATGGGTCGATTATAAATGAATACCTATGGATCGGGGATAATAAACGTCGCTATTTTTTGAGGTGGCTTGCCACAAACAAACGTTAATTAGCGCCCATCAAAGAAGTCGGCATACCAGCGGATATAGAACTCCATGTGCGCGGCCCAGTAGTCGTCATCATGAAGCCCCTGGAACAGGTACCAATCGTGAGCGACTCCAGACTGGTCAAGAGCCGTTTCAAATTCCACTGCGCTATAAAGATAACGATCGTGCTCCCCGCTGTCCACGTAGAAACGCGGCACCGAACCCTCGGGGATGGCAGCCAGAGTGGTAGGAAGGCGAAAAGCCTCACCATAAAACGCCGCCAGACTGTGCGCGCCTACCGCCCCGAACACATCGGCGTTGCGCAAGGCCACATGCACCGCCCAACCCGCCCCACGGGAAATTCCACCAATGGCCCGGCAGCTTGCGTCGGCGCAGGTTGGGTAGGTTGCATCCACCCAGGGAACCAGCGTCTCAATCAGGGCTTGCCCATACGGGCTGGAACCGGCGTCGATCAAATCCTGCGCTTCTTGCGGCATGATGATCAGGAAGGGACTGGCCTGCCCGGATGTGATCAGATCGTCGGCAGCTTCATCGGCGCCCAGGTCATCCCAATGCAGGTTGGTATAACTCTGCCCATGCAGCAGGTAGAGCGCCGGGTAGCGCGTTTCGCCGCTGGGATCAAAACAGGGCGGTGTATAGATATGCACACGCAGGGGAAACCTCAACAGAGGCGCATCGAGCACAACATCTTTGGTGCTGCCACGCAACCCCGCGCAGGGCGTGGGAGAAGGCGTGACGGGTACAGGTGTGACGGTGGGCGGCGGCGTGGCTGTTGGCGGACTGGTTGGCAGAAGGGTAGCAGTTGCCACAACCGCAGAAGAAACGGTGACCAGGGGTTGCGCCGCTCCCGGAGGGGCAGCGCAAGCTCCTAAAACAAACATGAGAATTAACAAATTAACTGATTTCATCCGGCGCATGCCACCGATTATACCGCTATACCGCTTTCCTCCAACTCATTGGGAGTTGCCGTGGCAGGTTTCACCACGCGGATTACCAATGAGCTTTCCTCCTTGACGGTTCGCAACCCCTCAGATATACTCTATTCGCCGGGGTGTAGCGCAGTTGGCAGCGCACTGCGTTTGGGACGCAGGGGTCGGCGGTTCAAGTCCGCCCACCCCGACTATTTTTCAAAGTATGGGAAGCCAAGCCATGACGCCCAAAAAGATCGATGCAATTGTCGAAGCTGTCCGGTACGATGCGTCCGGGCAAATTGAGTTTGTGCGTGTGTACAAGCGCATCGCATCCACCTTTGCCGACCACAGCCTGTTGACGCGCGCCGAACTGGTGGAGCGCCTCAAGAAGAGCGAGCGCTTTGTGTCCGGGAAACGCCAGGAGCTTCAGGGCGCCACGTTTGACACGGGGCCAGAGCTGCGCCTGGTGGCGAACTCGTCTGTGCAAACCGCCGAGGTTACCGGTGACGGGGACAATCTCAAAGGCGTACCGCGCATCTAGCCCAGGATTTCGAGCCTGTGTCCAACATCTACTACTCCATCATCCTGCCCGCCCACAACGAAGAAAAACGCCTCCCGGCTGCTTTAGATAAGCTGGGAGCTTTTTTGCGCCAGCAATCCTACACCGCCGAAGTGGTGGTGGTAGAGAATGGCAGCAGCGACCGTACCCTGGAGGTGGCACAATCGTACCAGGAGCAGATGCCTCAACTGCGCGTCATTCACGAGACGGGGCGCGGAAAAGGGCTGGCGGTGCGGCGCGGCATGTTGGAAGCAAAGGGTGAATATCGCATCTTTTGCGACGTGGATTTTTCCATGCCGGTCGAAGAGATCAACCGCTTCATCCCACCCGCTTTGAGTAAGATAGACATTGCCATCGCTTCGCGCGAGGCCCCCGGTGCCGTGCGCTACAACGAACCAGAGCTGCGCCACTTCATTGGGCGCGGATTCAACACCCTGGTGCGCTGGATCGCCCTGCCCGGGTTGCAAGACACGCAGTGCGGCTTCAAATGCTTCAGCGCCGAGGTGGCCGAGAAAGTTTTCCCCAAGCAAACAATCGACGGCTGGACATTCGACGTGGAAGTGCTGTTTGCCGCCCGGCGAATGGGCTACAACATCGTCGAGGTTGCGGTCCCGTGGTATTACAACGCCGACAGCAAGGTGCGCGTCCTCAAGGACTCGTACCATATGTTTGCCGACCTGATCAACATCCGGCTCAATGCCCGGCGGGGGTTGTATGACACCGCGCCCGCGCGCCCCCGGTGAGATTCCGCATTTCCCGACTTTAGCCTGCGAGCTAGAACTCTGGGGGCGTGGTTTCACGCGCCTGGCCGGGCTGGACGAGGCCGGACGAGGGGCCTGGGCCGGGCCGGTGGCTGCCGGGGCCGTCATTTTGCCGCCCGATCCAGCGGTGTTGGATCTGCTGGCGGGGGTACGCGACTCGAAGCAAATGACCCCACGCGGGCGAGCCGAATGGGCTGGCCGCATCCGGGAGAACGTTGTGGCCTGGGGCGTGGGTATGGCAGATTCCGAAGAGATCGACGCCATTGGCATTCTGCCCGCCACCCGGCTGGCCATGCGCCGCGCCCTGGAAAAACTCTCGTCTGCCCCCCAGCATTTGCTCATCGACGCGCTGCGCCTGCCGGGCATTACCCTGCCGCAAACCGCCATCATTCACGGGGACGCCTGCGCATTGAGCATTGCCGCCGCATCGGTGCTGGCCAAAACAGCCCGCGACGACCTGATGGAAGGCATGGACGCTGTCTTTCCCGAATACGGCTTTGCCCGCCACAAAGGCTACGGCACCCGCGTGCATCAGGCTGCCCTGACCGAATTGGGACCCTGCCCGCACCACCGGCGGAGTTTCGCGCCGGTGAGGGCGCGCCTGGCCCTTGACGAAGAAACCGCCGAGTAAGCGGTCTTACTGTCCGATGAAATACTTTTTGCGGATGTCGGTCAGGTCGGCGCTGGTATGCTCAGACAACAAGGCAAAAAAGC
>CAZMMI010000052.1:4711-18069 GCA_964567255.1 uncultured Anaerolinea sp. | reverse complement strand
AAATAAGCCATGACCGTTTCGATCCTGGTTGACAAGGAGTTGCATGATGTCATTTCTTAACACGATTGCCGAAGGCGAGGCCCAAGGCCTGGTAAAAGAGCAATACGACGCAGCCTTGAAGGGGAACGGGTACGTTCCTGGATATGTAAAAGCGTTTAGCCTGAGGCCGGAAGTGTATGAAGCCTGGGGGAAGTTGATTGGAGCAATTCGCGGGAATATGCGCTTGCGACGCTATGAGTTGGTCACTTTTGCTTCGGCAATGGCATTGGAGTGCACCTACTGCCTGGTGGCGCATGCGATGGTGCTGCGCAACAACTTTTTTAGCCCGGAAGAAATCATGGCGATCGTAAAGGATTACCGGAATGCGGACTTGGCGCCGGACGAGGTGGCGGTCATGTCACTGGCGCAGAAAATTATTCGAAAGGCGCATCAGGTGAGCGAAGCGGATTTTGAGGAACTGCGCGGATTGGGCTTATCCGATGCGGAGATTTTTGATGTAGTGTTAGCCTGCACGGCGAGGAGCTTTTTTAGCAAGACGCTGGACGCGACGGGAGCGGTTCCGGATGAAGCCTATCAAGAATTGGGGCCGGAGTTGCTGGCGTTGTTGAGCAAGGGTAGGGAATTTCCGGTGCGGTAGGAGTTTGTTCATGATGAACCCCATTTTTCTGATCGTTGGCCCGCCCGCAGTTGGTAAGAGCACCACCAGCCGAGCACTGGCGGCTCGTTTTTCGAAAAGCATCCATATCCCCGTGGACGATTTGCGCATGATGGTGGTTTCGGGGCGGCTGCTGCCTGGGCCTGAATGGAGCGATGAACTGGCGCAGCAAATTGCTCTGGCGCGGCAGAGCGCGGCTTGGGCTGCATTGAATTATTTTCAGGCTGGTTTCAGCGTGGTGATCGACGATTTTTGGGACGCTGAGCACATGAACGATTATGAGGCTCTGCTCGGTCACCCGCATTTCCACAAAGTGGTTCTGTATCCCAAACAAGAGGCAGCCCACCAGCGTAATCGACAGCGTTCCGAGGGCAGCCCTGAAGTGGCGTATATTGATGAAGGTATTCAGATTGTGTACCGCCAGTTGAATGCATCTGCTGCACGACTGGCAGAGGATGGGTGGGGGGTGGTAGATACGACGGCCCTCAGTGTGGATGATACAGTCGCGGCGATCTTGCGGATTTCAAATTCGGAGACTTCCCTCACCCTGTAAGAAACCAACCACCAAAAGGGAAAAGGGCTATAATAAGATAAGTGAAATGATCCTGGCTGTATTCAAATGCCTGGCCGGGAAAATAACAATAAGGAGATCCATCATGGGAGAAAAGGGCAGCAAGAAAGACAAGAATAAAGCCATCAAGCAGAAACAAGAGCAGGCAATCAAGAAGAAGGAACAACAGAACGCCAAGCAGCCCACTAAGAAAGCCTAGCATATTTCTTAACCGAAAATATTTCGAAGCTGGTAACTTTGCCAGCTTCGGCGAGTAAAGACCGATCTTTCGGGCGCTTTTTAAATTCCCCCGCTCTTTTTCCGGCGGGGGTTACTTCAAGTAGCGATCGAAGAACTCGATGGAGCTGTTCATGGCGGCGGTGAAGTAGTTGGAGATGTTGTGGTTGTCGTTGGGGTAGGTGAACAGCTCTGCTTCGCGGCCTGCGGCCTGGATCTGCTCATAGAGGGTTTGTGAAAATTCCACGGGCACATCTGAATCGGCGGTGCCGTGATGCAATTGCACCGGGCCGGAGAGATCGGCCAGGTAGCTGTTGGCCGAGATGGAGGCCCAGAACTGGGGGTTTTCTTCGGGCGTTCCGTAGGTCTCGACCCAGGAGTCGCGCCAGCGGCGAGACCCGGGCTGGGGCGTGGGGATGGGGGCGCCGCTGCTGCGCCGCCAGTTATAGAGCAAATCGGGGTAGGAGCCAACCACTCCCGCCCAAATGACCCCGGCCTTGACCGAGTCGTCAATGACCATGGCGCGTAGGGTCAGGTAGCCGCCCATGGAATGGCCCCACATGCCGATTTTTTCGGGGTTCACTTCAGAGAAGCGCTGCAGGGATGAAACCGCGTTGAGCACGTCGATCATGTAGCCGGGGTGGCTGTAGGCCCCGGTGGGTGCGCCTTCGGATTGGTCGTGCCCGCGGTAATCAATGCGGAAGACGATGTAACCGCTGCGGGCCAGCCGGTCCACGTAGGCAACGTAGCGTTCGGTGGTGCGGTAGACATCGGGGGGAATGTAACCGTGGTTGAAGACGATGGCGGGCCAACCGCCGGGGGGCATTTCGCCGAACGGAACGGTTAGCAGCCCGTAAATGACCAGTCCTTCAGAGAGGTAGGAGGCGTAATAGCGGTGGTAGTTGTCGCCGGGTTCAAACTCGCGCTCGAGGACAATGTCGCTGCCAGGGTAGGACCCGGCGCGCATGGCCGTAATCTCCAACGGGTGCGGGACGGGTGTGGGAGTGAGCGTGGGGAGCGCGGTAGGGGTTTCTGTGGGGGAAACGGTAGGCGAGGGTGTAATAGTGGCCGTTGGGGGTAACGGGGTGGCGGTGGATGGCAGGCTGGTGGGCGTGGATAGGTTAGACTCGAGGGCAGCAGGCATGGCGCACCCGCCCAGGCATAGGGTCAGGGCCAGAAGCGTAAGCATTAACGGGCGAAAAGAAGACGGTTGAATCATTGGGCCTCAAGATAATCGTACCAAATTAGTCGCAATTGAGCAAGTTTTGGGGTGCATCACGCTAATTCTAAGATCCGCGGATATAATCATTTGTATTTACTCACCGATGCTGGGGAAATTCAGATTTTGAGGTGTTTGTGGCGGCGAAGCCGCCACAAACACCTCAAAATCTGGCCTTTTCACCTTTGGCGTGAGTAGTTACAATCATTCTATGGAGAATGAAGGATGATTGATATTCAATCCCTGAACACGGAAGAAAAGCTGGCTGAACTGCTGAGCAAATTGGGGTTTCCCTCAGAATCACCTTCGGTTCGCAATCGCTTTGACGAGTATCTGCTGCATGACCTGAAAATTGCCCGGCAATTGACCGGGGAAGGGTATCGCATTTTGCTGGTGGCAACGGAGGGCGACATCCTGACCGTGCGGAATTGGATGATGGTGGTGTGCAGGTTCAAAGGTCAGGTTGAGGAAGAAGATGTGATTGAGAGAATCAACCTGGCTGCCTTCCTCGATCGCGCCCCCGCCGACCCAGAGAAATGCATTTGCCTGGATTTACCCCAGCCCTTTGATCATTATGAAAAGGTTAAATTTGTGGGCAGGGACGAAACCAATGGCCGGTTCGGCGAGGTGAATTTGCGGCGCTGCCTGCACTGCGGGCGGCTGTGGGTACATTATTTTGTGGAATATGAGGCGTACCGCGCTTCGGGGCGCTATTATATGGGAGTCATCACGGCAGAGGATGCCGAGTCATTGACGGCTGAGACAGCCGTAGATTTCTTAAACAGCCTGGACTGGCACCTGTATGGGGGTTCTTTCTTTGATGGGGTAGTAGGGCGCGCGACGGGACACGTCTACGTAGACTGCTAACCGTTTGAGGCAGTGTCACCCCACGCTGTGGAACGTGGCTCAGGACCATTTGCACTACGCGAGGGGCCGAGCGGTTCATGCCAGCAGCCTGCGGGTTTTCCAGGCGCGGAAGGCAAATAGGAAGGGAAGCCCCAGACGCATGCCCAGGCCGAGCAAGAACCTGATTGGGTCGCGGCTGAGCCGCAAGGTGATTTCGTCGATCACATCAGTGGTGTTGTTGTCTACGGCGGAAAATTTGTGCTGGTGTACCCATTCGGCGAATGGACCGCGAAGCTGGCGGTCGGTGAACCCTGCGGAGGTGACTCCTTCAATTTGGGCCAGCCAGCGAATGGAAAAAGGTCCTAGCTTAAGGCTGAAATCCATCGTGTCGCCTTCTTTGAGAAGTGGCGGAGCGTGGTGCAGTTGGACGGTCAGCGGGGGCGGGGTGATGGCAGCCATTCCCAAAGATTGGCTATGAAACGCAGCGACTTTGTCCAGCGGCGCGCGAACTTGAAATCGGTGGCGAAAGAACATGAATGCATCCCTCCGAGGACAAGGGCCGGAATACCAGTAAGAATTGCCCGGCCCTTGTCCTTTGTTGGATTATCGTTGATTTGCCGGTGAATCGCCACTTATTTTGGGTTGTTGTACAACCTTTTGCGGCATAACCCGTAGAAGGTTTGTGGCATTTCATCTAGAACCGGCGCACTTGCGCCCGTCGGAGGTGATGTAGGACTATAATTAATGAAGTCACATTTCCGATATAGCAGCTTGCCCTGGTTTCGGGGATTATTGGCGGACGCTTCGAGGAGGTCATCGATGAATTCAACTAACTCAAACAAGAAAGAGCAATCCTCGCCTGGGTTTTTGGCCGGGATCGGCAAGCAGGTGCGCGAATTTTGGGAAGCTTTGCGCAACACCCCCCAGGCTTTCAGGCTGGTGTGGATGGCCAGCCGCGTGACCGCCTTGATGGGGGTGGCCCTGACGCTGGTGGCGGCTTTTCTGCCCGCGGCGCAGGCCTGGGTGGGCAAATTGATCATTGATTCGATTCTCAGCGCGGCCAATCAGGGCATGAGCCCCATGGAAGGACTGCGCTTTGTCGGCCCTTACCTGGCCCTGGAGTTTGTGCTGGTGCTGGCCGGTTCGCTGACCGGGCAAATCCGCTCTTTGTTCGACCGCATTGTTCAGTCACAACTGACCAACCACATCAACGGCCTGATCATCCGCAAGGCCATTAGCCTGGATTTGCAATTCTTTGAGAACCCGGTATTCTACGATACGCTGCAAAACGCCCGCCGCCAGGCTGACTCCAGCGCGCTGTCCATTGTCAACTCGACCCTTCAGATGGGACAGCAGGTGATCACGATCATCTCCCTGGTGGTGTTGCTGGTAAGCTTCAGCCCGTGGCTGGCAGTGATTGTGTTCGTTTCGGCCATCCCTTCGTTCCTGTCCCAATCGCAGTACGCGGAGCGAGCCTTCCGAGCCGTCAGCCGGCGCGCACCCGAGGCTCGCCTGTTGAACTACCTGGAGATGCTCCTGACTGGGAATGACACCGTCAAGGAGATCAAGTTGTTTGGACTGGGCGAGCCGCTGCTCAAGCGCTACCAGACCCTGTTTACCAAGTTCTATGAAGAAGACCGGGCCATTGCTGAGAAGCGCACCTGGGCGGGTCTGGGCTGGGGATTGCTTTCCAGCCTGGCGTATTACGGCAGCTATGCCTGGATCGTGCTGCGCACGGTGGCCGGGCAGATTACACTGGGCGACATGACCATGTTCCTGTCTATCTTCCGGCAGTCGCAAAGCTCGATCCGCTCGCTGCTCGACAGCCTCAACCGCCTGTATGAGAGTAACCTGTTCCTGGACAACCTGCTCACCTATCTGGAATTGCAGCCGCAGCTCATTGCCCCGTTGAATGGACGCCCGGCCCCCGCGCCCATCCGCCAGGGGATTGAGTTCCGCAATGTGTCGTTCCGCTACCCGGGTTCGGAGGTGGACGTGCTGCGCGGGATCAACCTGCACATCCGCCCTGGCGAGCGCATTGCCTTGGTGGGGCTCAACGGGGCCGGAAAGACCACCTTGATCAAGCTGCTCACGCGGCTTTACGACCCGAGCGAGGGCCAGATTCTGCTGGACGGCGTTGATTTGCGCGAGTACGACTTGCCCAGCCTGCACCAGTGCTTTGGGGTCATCTTTCAGGATTTTGTGCGCTACCAGTTCACGGTGCGGGAGAACATCGGCTTTGGGCAGGTGGATGCGCTAGATGACATGGATCGAATCAAAGACGCGGCGGAGCGGGGCGGGGCCAGCCCGATCATCGCCAAGATGCCGAAGGGGTATGAGTCGATGCTGGGGAGACGCTGGGAGAAGGGGCTGGAGCTTTCGGGCGGGCAATGGCAGAAGATTGCCCTGGCCCGCGCCTTCATGCGTAAGGCCGAGGTGCTGGTGCTGGACGAACCGACTTCGGCGTTGGATGCCGAGGCCGAATATGAGGTATTCCAGCGCTTTGGCGCGCTGATTGAGGATCGCATTGCTGTGTTGATATCGCACCGCTTCTCGACCGTGCGCATGGCGGACCGCATTGTGGTGCTGTCGGAAGGTAAGATTCTGGAGGTGGGCAGCCATGCCGAGTTGATCGAGTTGGATGGGGCTTATGCTCGCCTGTTCAACCTGCAAGCCGAAGGGTACCGGTGATCCGTTTTCTGGCGTGGCGATTTTTGCGGATGGCGGCCATCCTGTTCGGGGTGGTGCTGATCACATTTTTGCTCATGCACGCCATTCCGGGCACGCCCTGGAACAATTTCGCTGGCACGCCTCGCGTTTTAGCTAATACAGCGACCGATCAATTGATGCTGCGCGAGATGAATCGCCGGTTTGGGCTGGATTTGTCTTTGTGGCGACAGTTCACTCGTTACGTATTTGGCGATATCGGCGAGGATGGGCGCTTTTTTTGTGGCGTCATCTGTGGCAACCTGGGACCCTCCATCCAGCAGCATGGGCGGAGGGTGGAAGACATTTTGTTTGAGCCGCCGCGCGGGGGCAGTTTTTGGGAAAGCCGTTTTGGGTATTCCATTCGCCTGGTGTCGTTGGGTGCTGTAATCGCAGTGGGGCTGGGGGTGCCGTTGGGGATTGTCAGCGCTGCCAACCCAAAATCGAAAACCAGCCGAGCCATCTCGGTGGCCCTGGCGGCGTTAATCTCGATTCCTAATTTTGTACTGGGTCTATTGGCCATCATCCTGCTGGCCTCCTGGCTACGTATCATCCAGGTGCTGCCGGATTGGGAGACGCCGAGTAATTGGATCGTTCCGGCGGTGGTGCTGGCGGTCATGCCTATGGCCAGCCTCGCCCGGGTGACGCAGGCTGCGTTTATTAATATCTTGGGCGAAGATTACATCCGGGCGGCGCGGGCCAAAGGCCTGACGCAGCGGCGGGTGATGCTGGTGCACGTGGCCCGCAATGCGCTCGTTCCGGTCATCACGTACCTGGGCCCGGCGCTGATCGAGATGTTCGCCGGGTTGTTCGTAGTGGAAAGCCTGTATGCCTTTCCGGGGGTTGGGCGGGAGTATTGGCAGTCTGTGCTCAAGCTGGATTACCCTGTCATTCTGGGCATCACCTTGATTTATGCGACGGGGATGCTGTTGATCAACATGCTCGGCGAGGGTTTGTGCGCGGCTCTGGACCCGCGCATTCGCTTAATCCAGCGTCCGGAGGCGCCATGAACGCTTCTTTCTTTTGGCGGCGGGCTTTGCGGCGCAAATCGGTGTGGTTCAGCCTGTTGGTAATGCTGGGTTTGGGAGTGGTGGCTGTTCTGGCGCCCTGGCTGGCGCCGCACGACCCTTATCGCTGGAGTCTGGAGGGCGGGCAGTCTAATTTGCCGGCAGCCTGGGTGGATAACCCGTATAAGCCGGGGATAGACGAGTTCCCTCTGGGCACCGATGCCTACGGGCGGGACGTTCTCAGCCGCCTGATCTACGGCACACGCACGGCTTTCTTTCTGGCGCTGACGGCTGTGCCTTTGGCCGCGTTGATTGGCGCCTTGCTGGGATTGGTGGCGGGCTATATGGGAGGCAGGGTGGACGCGGGAATTACGCTGATCGGCGATATGCTCCAGTCCTTGCCAGGGATTATGTTTGCTGTCATCATTATTCTCATTTTCCGCAGCCACCTGGCTCCAACATGGTTGAATGGACTGATCGCCCTGGCGGTAGGTTTTGCGGCGGTGAGTTGGGTGAGCCTGGCCCGAATGGTGCGGGTGAGCACTTTGACCCTGAAAGCCCAGTTGTTTGTAGAAGCAGCCATCGCCTTGGGCGCATCTCGTTGGGAGGTGATCACGCGCCACCTGCTGCCAAATGTGCTGCACTTGATTCTGGTGTGGATCATCAATCAGGTCCCGGCGGTGATCCTGCTGGAAGCCATCCTGGGCTATATTGGGGTGGGGGTGACCGGCGCGGTGGACGGCGGGGAATTCACCGTGGTCAGTTGGGGCGGCATGTTTTACGCGGGCCGATCAGCCATGAGCCGCAACCCGCTGATGCTGATCATTCCGTCGTTGTGCATCCTGTTGATGTCGGTCAGTTTCATCCTTCTGGCAAATTTCTTGAACGAATCCACTCGTAAAGAAATTGACTTTGCAGGATAGGGGGCTATAATTTTTCTATGAAAAATCACAAAATGAGTCTTCGAGAATGGATTGAGCACCACCATCCTTCCGCCTTCTTGCTGGCGGCACAGTTCGTCTTGTTGATCTTATATGCAGTCTTTGATGGGCTGCACAGCCAGCGAGCCGTGCTGAGCGCTTTCGGTGGGCTGATTTTGATGTTGATTGTATGGGTAGTGGATCGCAGCCCGGCGGTGGACTGGGTGGCCTGGGTGCTGGCGATTCCGGCCTTTGTGTTTTCGATTCTGTCGGCATTTTTTGACGCGCCTTTCTTGCTGGCATGGTCGGCGGTTCTGGAGGCCCTGCTTTATTTTTACGCGGCGGGCAGCCTGATTGCCTACATGATGCGGGATACCTGGGTGACCACCGACGAATTGTTCGCTGCCGGGGCCACCTTTACCTTGCTGGCCTGGGGATACGCATATGTGTACCTGGTTTTACAGGCCTGGGTGCCTAACAGTTTTTACAATGGGGCGAGGCCCGGAGAGCCTGTCACCTTTGTGGAATTGCTGTTCCTTAGCTTTACCAATCTTTCGGCAACCGGGCTGGGGGATATGATGCCTATCAGCGTTCCGGCGCGCGTAGTAGCCATGATGGAGCAGTTTTCTGGCGTGGGTTATGTCACCGTGGTGGTCTCACGGTTGATCGGCATGACCATCAACAGCCGCGAACGGAAAAGGCATTAATCCTGGGGCGTTGTCTCACTCGGTAGCGGTAATTACCACCTGGATAACGCCGTTTTGATCGGCTACCGCAATGGCTACTGAGGCCGAGTCGCGTGAGTACATGAGAAGGGTCATGGTTGTGTCGTTGATTTCCCGGATCAGCGTCCAGCCGGCGTTTTCCATCTCGCGAGTGTAAAATGCCAGCACGTCGGCGATGGGTGCGTCAACGGTAAGCATGACGACCTCGTCGGTTTGCATCATGACCTGTGCATCGGGGTAGGCGGGCAGATCGGTGGGCAGGGTTGCGCTTTCACCGCTGGCAGGGTTATCTTCGGGCTCTTCGTCGCTGGGAATGGGTGCATCACCGGAAGCGCCAGGTTGGACAGAGTTTTTGGTGAGCGCCGATTGGGCGATAACTTGCAGTTGACCATCGGCTTCACTGAGTTGTAGAACCAGTACCCGCCCGCCTTCTTCAAAGGTTTGGGCAAAGGAGAGGACGGTGGCGGCGGAGTCCAGGTCGGCTTGATCGGGCGCAGAGCCTGGCATCGCCAGCCAACCGAGGCTGGTCAGTGCTTCATTGAAGAACTCGACGGCTTCTTGGCGCCCAACGGGAGCGTTGTAACGCTGAAAGCCGGGTAGGTTGATCACGTTTTGAGCGCCATCCAAAAGCGGCAGGTCGCCCAGGACGGGTGGGCAGTTGGCGGGCAGGCGGACAGACTGGCCTTGCTCGATTTGGTCGAGAGCGTAGCGGTAGGTGCGGGCGCCGGTGAAATCTGCCGAGGCTAATTCCACAGTGAGTTCATAGCGCAATAGAAGACCGCTGTTTTCAGCCAGCAGCACCAGCCCGGTTGCTTTCTTGAGCGCGCTGTCCCGGTTGGAGAGGGAGTTTTCGTCAAAGGTATATCGAATGGCGGTTAGCCCGTTGAGGGGCTCGCGCCCGTCTTCGCGCATCCCAAAGACAGCGGGCAGGCGCAAGGCCGGGTTGGGGCCGGGGTCCTGCGCTTCGGTCAGAGGCTCGGCCCGGCAGGCGGCGTTTACCTGGCTTTGCGAGTAGTGAAAACCACCCAGTCGGGCATCGAACAGGTAGACGGAACTGGTGGGCGAAGCAAAGCTGTTGACCAAGACAGACTCTTCTCCGCCCAGGTAGGCGCGCTCCAGATTCAGACCTTCCTGGTAGGGTGAGCCTTGGAGCGTGCCGCTGAGCTCGATGGAGAGAGTCTGGCGGTAGCTGGAAAGCTGATCCAATCCAAGGGCCGGGTCGGGCAGGTTGGCATCGCCCTGGGGGAAGGTCTTGTTTCCTGAGGCGGCGGGTTGGGTGGGGGCAGCCTCATTGCCGTTGGAGGGCTGCTGGGTGGGGGAAGAAGCAACCCGGCTGCCGACCTGGCATGCCAGCAGCAGCGCCATCACGGAGAAGAGGATGAACACGGGGAGGGTTTTGGTGAGTTTGGTTTTCATGGCTTAGCGGGGGATGAGGGTGAGGGTAGCGGTGTAATCCAAATTGCCGGCGGATTGGACCATATCCATGCCGACGCCTTCCAATTCGACGGTTTGAGTGCCACCGCCGAAGGGGAAGGTGGCTTCAATTTTTGAAGCCAGCGCGGGGTCGCCGCCTTGGGCGCTGCCCCAGCCGGTGACTACATCACCCTCCTCGTCAACACAGATCGACTCGCCGTGGTAGAACGATTCTTCCAGGTTGGGCAAGAAGCTGAGGATTACATCCAGGCTGTCGCCTTCATCTGCCAGCCGCCCATCCAGTTCAAAGGGGCCGTGCATGATCAGTGGCGGGATGAAATACTCGACGCACATGGCGGGTTTGCTGAGGACAATCTCTTCCAGGTGCCAGGTTCCGTCGCCCTGGTAAAATTGCGAGCCTTGCCGGTCGCGCTTCAATGTGCCAGAGCCGGTGACGTGGGTGAGACTTTGGAAGTTCTCGTCATCTAGCTGGACCTGAAAATGCATGACCGTGGTTAAAAAAGCATCATAGTCGCAATTTTCTTCCACTTGAAAGCTTTCCTGGGTGGAGGCAAGGCCATCATTCACGGCGAGGGTTATTGTTTCTGGGCCGGGTGCGGTGGCCGTATAGGTGAAGCTGAAGTAGAAGCCGTCGTTGTATTGGGTGATTTCCTGGGGTGACACCTGACCGAGCTGGGCCAGGATTTTAACCTTGGTTACTGGCAGCCACGCCAGGGGCGGGGTAGGATCATCGATGTAGGTGATGGAGGCGCCGCCTTCGAGGGTGATGGTATCGCCAACGCAAATCTTGGATGGAAAGACAGTGTGGAGGAGAACCCCGCCGGTCATATTGGGTTGGGCGGCGGCGGGCTGCTGCGGCAGGAGGCCAAGTAAAAGGGCCAGGGCCAAGAGGAGTGGAAGAGCGCGAACTGACCGATTGTGCATGTTGCCTCCGTGATGTGGGAATGAGAAAATTATACTCTTGCTTGTGTTTGTGAAGCTAGACGGGGTGATGGCTTTTTGGGATTTGCCGTGGCAAGCTGCGCATTGAGGGGATGAGAGCGGCTCCGCCACTCTCTTACCTAATATGTGGATTTCATCACGCTGATTCCCAGTGAGTCGGGTTGATCTGACTCACTCGATGCCTTATAATAAATATAGACTATGACGGTCCGAATATTTGCTTGCGGGAGAATGGTGTGAAGGCAAAGGAGATGCAGATTCTAACGATCGATGATTATATTGCCCAATTTCCTGAGGATGTGCAAAAGATGCTGCAAGAACTGCGGGCAGTAATTCGCACGGCAGCGCCCGATGCAGAAGAAAAAATCAGCTACCAGATGCCCACCTTTTATCTGAACGGTAACCTGGTGCATTTCGCGGCCTATAAGAACCACATTGGATTTTACCCGGCGCCTTCAGGCATCGAGCGCTTCAAAGAAGAATTGTCGCCCTATGCCGGAGCCAAAGGCTCGGTGCAATTCCCTTTGAGCCAACCTGTTCCCTTTGAGCTCGTCGCGCGGATTACGACGTTTCGGGCAGAGGAAAACCGGGCCAAAGCATCTGCCAAGGGCAAAAAGCGGACCTGAGCGGGGGGCTATCCTTCCAGGTCGGTTTCTGGGGACAAGATAAAGGCCGCGAACCCCAAAGCGATGAGAAAAATAGAAAAGATGGATGGCGGTTCGGTGGGGAAAGGGATTGCTCTTTGGTAAAGCAGCCAGCCGCCCCAACTGCCTAATCCGACGGCCAACAACCAGCGAACGGCTGTGCCGATGCGGGAGTTTACCTTAAACGAAATCAGAGCTTTAGGTGGGCGTTTTTCGGGAAGTGAGGGTGTGAATTCGTTGGACATGTTAGTTTTCGTTGGGTGGTGGAATCCGATAGATCGAAAATTGGGTTTCCCAAATACTGTATGTATAGATATCAGTTGTGTAACCTCCTGGGAAATCTTCCCTCAATTTTTTTAAGTCTTTATAGCGACCAGGGGACGCAATGAACACTGCGCCGGTTTGATCATCAAATAAATTTACCTCGACGGGTATACTGAGGGGAGCAGGTAGGAGGGTATACTCGTTTTCAAAAAGGTATGCCCAGGTTGGGAATTCGGTGTTGGTGTCAGGGTCGACTAACAAGAATACAGGATATTTACTTTGAGCCTCATTAATATGTGGCGCCAGGATAGTGGCCCCTTCGGCGGGTGCACCGCCAAATGCACGGCGGGGGGTATATGTAAAGAAGTAGAAATCGAGACTCGCTAAAGAGAAAGCTGTTACAAAAACAAATAAGAGCAGGTTGACGCGCAATTTTGGAAAACTTTGTCGGAGGAGTTGTACCAGGCGATCTAAGGCAAGGGCGACAAAGAACAAGGTGGGGACAATGAGTGTGACCAGTCGCTGTGAAGAGGGAGGGCTTTCGGTAAGCATGCTGCCGAGCAATGTGCCGGACCACCACCAGGCCGCGAAGGGTAAATACCTTTGGTCTTTGAATAACAGGATGGTACTGAAAAGTAGACCATAATACAGAAGTATGCTAGAAACAGGATCGAGGAGGGGTTGATCAGGCTTATACCATACGGTGCGATCGTGATAATAGGTGAAGCCAAAGAAGGATTGGACAAACTGATCCCAGAGAATGGTTAGCTTGCTGGTTTCCAGGATTTTTGCTTCCTGATCGAGCCAGCCAGACTGGATGATTCCAATTTGATTCACCCGGGCGTTGAATTCATCGGGGTTTCGAACGCCAAATTGTAGCATTTGAGCGCCTGTGATGAGGAATGCGATGAAGAAAACTACTACGCTCAGCCAATGCTGTTTGAGGAATTTTCCGAGGGTACGTATTGCTAGGAAAAGAAAGATGCCGCTGATGAGGATGGCGGTTAGGCGTGCGCCGGCATAGAAATACATCGCTATACCGGTCAGTACACCGCTAAGGCCCAGGTAGAAGATCCGGTTCTCGTGCAGGCCACGGTAGAGAGCCCACAAGGCGAAAACCATGAAGAAGGGGTCGAGAACCTGGTGAGAACCGACCCGTGAGTAGTGGATGTGGTAATGGTATCCGAGGATGAGCACACTCGTGAGCAG